>JBAXBB010000047.1:0-21411 GCA_037142235.1 Actinomycetes bacterium | reverse complement strand
GGTCAGGGTGGTGCTCGTCGGGGGAGCGGTGGCGGTCGCCGGAGCGGCGACCGGAGCGGTCGACCCGGTGATCCCCACGCCCATCACGGCGGTCACCGCCACGGCCCCGGTGGCCAGCACCAGCACGGCCGAGATCCCGGCGGCGGCGACGGTCTTGCGCTCGAATTTCATGGGAGGCTCCGATCCGGGATCGGATCCCGGGAGACCCATGGTATTTGGCCGGGCCGGGCGCGCCACCTCGCGCGCGGCCCGCGTGACCTCGTTCACACCGGCGGGGCATCCGGCCTAGCCTCGGCCCCGAGCAGGAGCGTGCATGGGTCGGATCCCCTACAAGTGGCTGGTCGCGATCGTCTTCGTGGCGGGTGTCTTCATGGACATCCTCGACACCACCAGCGTCAACGTGGCGCTCCCCACCCTGGAGCGACAGTTCCACGCCTCGTTGGCGAGCATCGAATGGGTGGTGCTGGGGTACTTGCTCTCGCTCGCGATCTGGATCCCGGCGTCGGGCTGGATCGGTGACCGGATCGGCACCAAGAAGGTGTACCTGTTCGCCCTGGTGATGTTCACCGGTGCGTCGGCGCTCTGCGGCTTCGCCAACTCCGTCGGCGAGCTCACGGCGTTCCGCATCCTGCAGGGAGTGGGCGGCGGCATGCTGGTGCCGGTCGGCACGGCGATGCTGTTCCGGGCCTTCCCGCCGATCGAGCGGGCGAAGGCGTCGACGGTGCTCATCATCCCGACCGTGCTCGCCCCAGCGATCGGACCGGTCGTGGGGGGCTGGTTCGTGACCTACCACTCCTGGCGCTGGATCTTCTACCTCAACCTGCCGGTCGGCATCATCGCGTTCGCCATCGGGCTGTTCGGCCTGCGCGAGCACCGGGAGCCGACGGCGGGTCGCTTCGACCTCCCCGGCTTCGTGCTGTCGGGAGGAGGTATTGCTGCGATCCTGTTCGCCTTGTCGCGCGGCCCCAACGTGGGGTGGGGACAGGCGCAGGTGCTGATCCCCGGCGTGGGCGGGGTGATCGCGTTCGCCGCGCTGATCTACGTGGAGACCCACGTCGAGGAACCGATGTTGGCGCTCCGATTGTTCAAGGAGCGCATGTTCCGCAACGCCAACATCGTCACGGCCCTCACCTACGGCAGCTTCGCCGGCCTGTTGTTCATCCTGCCGCTGTTCCTGCAGAACCTGCTCGGCCTCAGCGCGATCCAGTCGGGACTCACGACGTTCCCTCAGGCGATCGGGATGATCATCGCCAGCCAGATCGTGGGTCGCCTGTACCACACCGTCGGTCCGCGT
The DNA here is from genome assembly GCA_037142235.1 of Actinomycetes bacterium. GTDB lineage: Bacteria > Actinomycetota > Acidimicrobiia > IMCC26256 > PALSA-555 > CAIUKV01. The sequence goes on along the minus strand of JBAXBB010000047.1, from coordinate 20,117 downwards.
CGGATGATCGTGGCGGGCATCTTCATGTTGGCGGTGGTCACCACGCCGTTCCTGTTCTTCGGCTACGGGACCAGCCTCTGGCTCATCCGGGGGGTGATGTTCGTGCGCGGGATCTGCCTGGCCTTCTCCTTCGTGCCGATCCAGGCGTCGAGCTACGCGAACGTCGCGCTCGAAGACACCGGTCGGGCGTCGGCGATCTATTCGGCGCAGCGACAGGTGGCCGCGTCGCTCGGCGTCGCGGTGCTCGCGACGGCGTTGATCGAGCGGACCAACTTCAACTTGGCGCGCGTCGCCAGTCCGGCGGCCGCGGGCCTGGGCGCGTTCCACTTCACCTTCGCCATCGCGATCGTGCTCGTGGTGATCGCAGGTGCCTCGGCACTGCTCATCCGTGACCGTGACGCCGCCAACACCATCCGACGCCTGGCCGGCGAGGTGGAGCCGACTCAGGAGCCGGTGGCCGCCGCCCACTGACCGGGGCGGTCAGTCGGGTCAGCGAGGTGGGGCGGAGGGCACCTCGCCCGCCACGGTGGTGCGGTACAGGGCACGCCGGTGGCCGGTGAAGTCGGCCATCGCCATGTGCAGGACGGCCCGGTTGTCCCAGACGGCGACGTCGCCGACCTGCCACTGCCACCGGCACGTGAACTCGGGTCGGGTGGCGTGGGTGAAGAGGAGGTCGAGCAACGGCTGGGCTTCGTGGGGCATGAAGCCGACCAGACCGGTGGTGTACTGCGGGTTCACGTAGAGGGCCGGCACGCCGGTCTCGGCGTGGATCCTCACCACCGGGTGCACCTGGGTGCGCAGCGCGCTCTCGTCGGTCTGCACGCGCATACCGGAGAACGAGTCGTGGACGGCCTGCATCGAGGGTGCGTACCCGCGCTCGGCGCTGTGCACGGCGTCGAGCCGGTCGATGACGGCCCGCAGCCCGGACGAGCAGTGCGCGTAGGCGAGGGTCTGGCTCGCCCAGAGGGTGTCACCGCCGTACGGCGGGACCTCCCGGGCGTGGAGGAGCGACGCGAAGGGTGGCTCGGGCAGGAACGAGAAGTCGGAGTGCCAGAGGCTGCCGAACGTGAACCCCTGGGTCTCGGTGGCCTCGCGCACGACGGCGATCACCTCGGGGTGCTCGTCGATGGGCAGGACGAACGGCACCGGGCTGGCCGGTCCGAGCCGGCGGCTGAACGCCACTTGCTGGGTGGGGTCGAGGTCCTGGCCGCGGAAGAACACCACCTGGTGGTCGAGGATCGCCCGCCGGATCTCGGCGATCGTCTCGTCGGGCAGCACCGTGGCCAGATCGACGCCGTCGATCGTGGCGCCGCAGGCCCCGGCGACCCGGCTGACACCGATCCGCTGGTACCGGTGTCCGGGGGGTAGGGGTGGCACGGGGACGAGGGTCGAGGCGGTCATGCCACCAACTTTAGGGAACCCGAAATTACGATGGGTTCTCGACCGATCTGGAGGCCTGCCCCATTCCCGAGCCGACCGATCCGAACGACTGGGCCCGCGGCGCGCTGGACCCGCTGCCACCGGTCGGTGGGAGCCCGCCGGGGCGCCCGACCCCGGACGCGCGCTTCGCGGCACCGGGCGAGCCGGGGTCCATGGCCGTGCCGGGACCGTCGGCCCCAGCGGCACCACCGGGGTGGTCGGACCCGTTCTCCACCAGCCAGGTCGTGACGGTCACCGCCGCCTCCCTGTGGATCGACGAGGCGTGGGCGGAAGTGGGGTCGGTCGGACCGCTGCGGACGCACCGGCCCGCTCCCGTCCGGGGATGGTGGCGGGTCGTCCTCGAAGACCGGCGCTGGGCCTACGCCGGGATCGCGCTGCTCGTGCTGGTGATCGGTGGCGCCGCCGCGGCCGTGTTGGCGGGACGCCACTCCGGGACGTCGGAGGTGGTGGCCCCGGCGACCCGTCCCCTCGTGACCGCTGCCGTCACCACCGTGCCCACGACCCTGGCCACCACGACGGTGCCCACGACCGTGGCGCCGACCACCACCACGAAGAAGTCGACCCCGGTCACGGTCAAGCCGGCGCCCGCACCGGCGCCCGCACCGGCCCCCGGCCCCGAGCCGACGCCGGAGCCCCCGCCCGCGGATTCGACGACCTCGTCGAGCACGACCTCGTCGAGCACGACCTCGTCGAGCACGACCACCACGACCACCGACCCGACTCCCCCCACCACCACCACCTGACCCGGGGGCGGGGAGGGTTCCCTCAGAAGGTGTGACCGGCGTCCTTCATCTCGCGGCAGGTGGGGCAGACCGGATAGCGCGACGGGTCGCGGGTCGGGACCCACTTCTTGCCGCACAGCGCCTCGATGGCCTCACCGGTGACGTGGGCCCGCACGATGTCGGCCTTGCGGCAGTAGTGGGCGAACCGGTCGTGGTCGCCGTCGTCGAGCTCGGGGCGGGCCGGGGCGGTGATCGTCTCGGGGGCCGTGGTGCTGGTCATGGGCGCAGCGTAGGCGCGAGGTCCCGATAGCCTCCGCCGTCGTGGGCGACGCAGTGGGCACCGACGACCTCACGTTCACCGTCGGTGAACTCGGAGCGGCGATCCGCGCCGCCGTCGTCGCCGGACTTCCCGAGACCGTGTGGGTGCGCGGCGAGGTGTCGCGGTTCAGTTCCAGCGCGGCGGGTCACGCCTACTTCGACCTGGTCGAGAAGGACGAGGGCACCCGGTCGGCCCGGGCGGTGCTGTCGGTGGCGCTGTTCAAGGGTTCCCGGGCGGCGGTCGACCGGGAGCTGAAGGCGGCGGGGCTGCGCCTCGCCGCCGGGGTCGAACTGCGCATCCGGGGGCGGGTCGACTTCTACGCCCCCAGCGGCCGGCTCCAACTCATCATGAACGGGGTCGACCCGGTGTTCACCGTCGGGCAGATGGCCGCCGACCGGTCCCGCCTGCTGCGCACGCTCTCGGACGAGGGGGTGCTCCGGGCCAACGCCCGGTGGGAGATGCCGCTGGTCCCGCTGCGGGTGGGCCTGGTCACCTCCGCCGACAGCGCGGCCTACCACGACTTCGTCCAGGAGTTGGTGGCGAGCGGGTTCGCGTTCCGGGTCACCCTCGTCGACACCCGGGTGCAGGGTCCGACCGCAGCGGGGGAGGTGGCCCGGGCGCTGCGGCGGCTGGCGCGTGAGCCGCTCGACGCGGTGGTGGTGGCCCGGGGCGGTGGTGCCAAGACCGACCTCATCGCCTTCGACACCGAGGAGGTCGCCCGTGCCGTGGTGGCCATGCCCTTCCCGGTGATCACCGGGATCGGGCACGAGATCGACCGCAGTGTCGCCGACGAGGTCGCACACACCGCCGCCAAGACGCCCACCGCTGCCGCCGGCGTGCTCGTCGGCCGGGTCGCGGAGTTCGATGGCGCGCTGCTGGGCATCGCCGCCGCCGTCGCGCACCGGTCCCGGACGGCCTGCGGGGTGGCGGCACTGCACCTGCGGGCCCTCGACCATCGGGTGCGCCGCGCCGCCCCCCTCGTCACCCGATCCGCAGCCCGGTCGGTCGCCGGTCACGAACGGGCGGTCGTCACGGCGGGGCGCCGCGCGACCCGGGATGCCTCACGGACGCTCGACGCGGTCGCGGCCCGGGTGCGAGCGCTCGACCCGCGCCGGGTGCTCGAGCGCGGCTACTCGATCACCCGGACGCCCGAGGGGCGGGTGCTCCGGACGGTCGGCGGGCTGGCCGCCGACGCGGTTCTGGTCACCGAGGTGGCCGACGGATCCGTCACCAGCCGGGTCACCGACACCCGGCCCACCGGGGTCACGATGCAGGAGGAATCCACATGAGTGCGACGCGCAACGCCCAGGCCACCACTGGAGAGATCGGGTACGCGGGGGCGATGGTCGAGTTGGAGGAGATCCTCGGCGAGCTCGAAGGTGACGACCTCGACGTCGACGTCTTGGCTGAGCGGGTGCGCCGTGCGGGTGAGCTCATCGCCCTGTGCCGGTCGCGCATCGTCCGGGCGGAGGCCGACGTCGCCGCGATCGTCACGGAACTCGAGGCTTACGACGGCGAGAACCCCGACGACCCCAGCGACGAGGACTAGGGTTCGCCCGGGTTGATCCGGCCGACCGGGGGAACCGCATGGCTCTGGTGCTCGGTGTCGAAATGTCGACGTTGTCCACCAAGATCGAGGTCCGCGACGCCGACGACGGGAAGTTGTTGGTGTCCGGTCAGGCCCCCCACGCCGGCGCGCGTCTCGGCCCGGCCCGCCACGATCCCCGTGACTGGTGGCAGGCGCTGGTCGATGCCCGCCGCGACGCCGGGGGCGCGTTGGGGGTGAACGCGATCGCGGTCGCGGCCCAGTCCGACGGACTGGTCCTGCTCGACCACGAGGGCGGTGTGCTCACCCCCGCCCTGATCGGCACCGACCCGGCGATGGAGATCGACGCCGACTGGCTCGTTCGCGACGGTGGTGGTCGTGAGACCTGGGCCGCGTCGTGCGGCGCGGTGCCGGATCCGTCGCACGCGGTGGTCAAGCTCGCCTGCCTGCGCAACCAGGAGCCCGAGCTCTTCCCCCGGATCGGATCGGTGCTCCTGCCCCACGACTACCTCACCTGGCGCATGGCCCGCCGCTTCGTCACCGACCGTGGAGACGCGTCGGCCACCGGTTACTGGTCGCCGCGGGAGGGCCGTTGGCGACCCGACGTGCTGCGGATCATCGACGACGGCGTCGACTGGAGCCGGGTCCTCCCCGAGGTCCTCGGACCGGGTGAGGCCGCCGGTGACCGCGAGGGCGTGACGGTCGCCCCCGGGACCGGTGCCCAACCGGCGACCGCGCTCGGCATCGGGATGCGCCCGGGAGACGTCGTGATCGCCCTCGACCGGTCCGGCACCTGCTTCGCGTCACGCGAGCGGCTCACCGCCGATCCGACGGGGCGGGTGGCCGACCGGGCCGACGCCAACGGGCGCTTCCTCCCGACCGTTCGCACGTTCCGGGCGCGTGAGGTCTTCGAGACCCTCGCCGCCCAGGTCGGCCTCGATCCGGCCCACGTCGACCAGCTCGCCCTGCAGGCGCCGGCGGGGGCCGGCGGGGTGCGCTTCGTGCCCTTCCGCGACCGCGACGACGGATCGGGTCGCCGACCCGACGTCGGGTTCCTCGCCGGACTGACTGCCGACACCGGGCAGGAGCACGTGGCCCGGGCGCTGGTCGAGGGCGTGGTGTGCAGCCTGCTGGCCGGGATCGACCGGCTCGAGACCGCCGGGGTGCCGGTGAGCGGGCGGTTGTGGGTGATCGGCGGGGCCGCTCGCTCGAACGCCTTCCAGCGGGTGGTGGCCGACCTGGCCCAGCGGCCGGTGTCGGTCCCGAAGGTGGCCGACGCCGTGTGCCTGGGGGCCACGATGCAGGCGGCCTCCGTGATCCACGGGTGCGCACCCGACGTGCTGGCGCCCGCCTGGGGCCTCGACACCGTCCGCGAGGTCGATCCCGACCCGTCGGTGGACGCCGCCGCGATCCGCTCCGACTACGCCCGCGCCGGCTGACCACGGATCGGGCCGGGCGAGCCGGCTGGTCCGGCCCGCGGGCCGACGGTCAGAGACCCTTGCGCCGCCGGTGGAACTTCAGCCCACCCTCGACCGCGCGCATGAAGGCGTTGTTGTCGCGGGAGATGCGGCGGTGGACCCGCCGCTCCAGGCCGAGGCGGGTCATCCACGGGTTGAAGGCCTCGTAGCGCTCCACGAAGTCGATCCGGGTGCGGTCGGGACCGACCGGCTCGAGCGTGATGAAGCCCTCGGCCTTCGACCAGATGGGCTTTCCGATCGCGTCGTACTTCCACGACCGGTGGGGCTGCACCTGGGTCACCCACTCCCAGGACCGGCCCACCCCGCGGCTGCCGAGCCATTTCGGCACCGGAAAGCGACAGTGGCGCACGAGGCCCTCACCGACGGCATCGCCCGGATGGAGGATCTGGATGTCGACGCCGGGGGTCATGGGTTTGTCGGGTCCGTGGTACCAGAAGACCTCCCACACCTCTTCCGGCGTGGCGGCGACCTCGAACTCGTAGTGGTGCTCCTGCATGGTGGGTGAGCCTACGACCGATCCGCTGCCGCCGCTACGGTGGCGACGATGGCCGACGGCTTCGAGACGCGTGCGATCCACGCCGGGCAGGACCCCGACCCGGTCACCGGTGCGGTCGTCACGCCCATCTCCATGTCCACCACCTACGCCCGCGACGAGGTGGACGAACCCCGGGCCTTCTCCTACGCACGGTCGGGCAATCCCACCCGGGCGGCCCTCGAGACCTGCCTCGCCTCACTGGAGGGAGCCGACCACGGTTCGGCCTTCGCCAGCGGCATGGCGGCCGTCGACGCCGTGCTGCGCGGGCTGTCCGCCGGCGACCACGTGATCCTCCCCGACGACGTCTACGGCGGGACCTACCGGCTCGTCTCCACGTTGTGTGCGGCGGCCGGGATCGAGTGGAGCACGGTCGACCTCACCGATCCGACGGCGCTCGACGCCGCGTTCCGCCCGGCCACCCGGATGGTCTGGATCGAGTCCCCGACCAATCCGTCGCTCACCGTGATCGACATCACCCGGGTGAGCGCACGGGCACGGGAGCGGCGGGTCCGCACCGTTGTCGACAACACCTTCGCGACCCCCTACCTGCAGCAGCCCCTCGACCTCGGCGCCGACGTCGTGGTGCACTCCACGACCAAGTACCTGGGGGGTCACTCCGATGTGATGGGCGGGTTCGTGGCGACCAACGACGCCGCCGAGGCCGAGCGCCTCGCGTTCGTCCAGAACGTCGCCGGCGCGGTGCCGTCGCCCTTCGACTGCGCGCTCGTGCTGCGCGGGGTCAAGACCCTCGCCGTGCGGATGGACCGCCACTGCGAGAACGCCCGGGCGGTGGTGGCCATGCTGGCCGAGCATCCGGCGGTGGCGACCGTGCTCCACCCGGGGCTGCCACTGCACCCCGGACACGAGGTCGCCCGTCGCCAGATGCGCGACTTCGGGGGCATGGTCTCGTTCGTCATGGTGGGCGGTGCCGAGGCCGCCCGGTCGGTGGTCGCCGAGACGCGCCTGTTCACGCTGGGTGAGTCGTTGGGCGGGGTGGAGTCGTTGATCGGCTACCCGGCGGCGATGTCGCACGCCTCGGTCGCGGGCACGCCCGTGGCGGTCGATCCGGCGTTGGTGCGCTGCTCCGTGGGGATCGAGACGACCGCTGACCTCGTCGCCGACCTGCGCGACGCCCTCGACGCCGTCCACGAGTCGGGCCCGACCGTGGGCGGTTGGCGGGGTGCCCTCCAGCGTCGCCGACGGGCCGCGACCCGCCGACGCTGATCAGCCGCGCTGGCTGGCGAGGCGGCGCTGCTTGAACTGCGCCTTGATGTAGTCGCGGTTCATCAGGGCGATGAAGTCGACCGAGATCTCCTTCGGGCACGCCGTCTGACACTCGCCGTGGTTGGTGCACGAGCCGAAGTACTGCTCCATCGTGTTCACCATGTTGGTGACGCGCTGCCACCGCTCCGCCTGACCCTGCGGCAGCAGGTTGAGGTGCATCACCTTGGCCGAGGTGAACAGCTGCGCGGCTCCGTTGGGGCAGGCGGCCACGCACGCGCCGCAACCGATGCACTGGGCGGCGTCCATCGCGGTGTCGGCGACGTCCTTGGGGATGAGGTGCATGTTGCCGTCGATCGCGCTCCCGGTCGGGGCCGTGATGTAGCCGCCCGACTCGATGATCCGGTCGAAGGCCGAGCGGTCGACCACGAGGTCGCGCACGATCGGGAAGGAGGCCGCCCGCCAGGGCTCGACGGTGATCTTGGCGCCGTCGCTGAACTTCCTCATGTGCAACTGGCAGGTGGCGGTGCCGAGTTCGGGACCGTGCGGCCGGCCGTTGATCATCATCGAGCACGACCCGCAGATGCCCTCGCGACAGTCGTGGTCGAAGGCGACGGGCTCCTCGCCCTTCTCGACCAACCGGTCGTTGAGCACGTCGAAGAGCTCCAGGAACGACATGTCGGGGCTGACGTCGTCGACCTCGTAGGTCTCGAAGTGGCCCTTGGCCTTCGGGCCGGGTTGGCGCCAGACGCTGAGCGTGATCTTCATCGTGGATCCCCTACTTGTACGAACGCTGGGCGAGGTGGACGTTCTCGAACACGAGCTCTTCCTTGTGGAGCGTGGGGGTGGCGTGGTCGCCGGTGTGCTCCCACGCGCCCACGTACGCGAAGTTCTCGTCGTCGCGCAGGGCCTCGCCGTCTTCGGTCTGGTGCTCGACCCGGAAGTGCCCACCGCAGCTCTCCTCGCGGTGGAGGGCGTCACGGCAGAGCAGCTCGCCGAACTCGAGGAAGTCGGCGACCCGGCCGGCCTTCTCCAGCGACTGGTTCAGGGTCTCGTCCTCGCCGAGGACCCGGACGTCGTTCCAGAACTCGTCGCGGATGACGCCGATCTCGGCGATCGCCTTCTCGAGGCTCTCCTTCGACCGGGCCATGCCGCAGTTGTCCCAGACGACCTTGCCGAGCTCGCGGTGGAAGTGGTCGACCGAGCGGGTTCCCTTGATGGACAGGAACTGCTTGGTGGTCTCGCGCACGGTGTGCTCGGCCTCGGTGAACACCGGGTCCTCGACGCCGACCGTGGGCTTGCCCAATTGGGGTGCGAGGTAGTCGCCGATGGTCGCCGGGAGCACGAAGTAGCCGTCGGCGAGCCCCTGCATGAGGGCGCTGGCGCCCAGGCGGTTGGCCCCGTGGTCGGAGAAGTTCGCCTCGCCGAGCACGTAGAGCCCCTCGACGTTGCTCATCAGGTTGTAGTCGACCCAGAGCCCGCCCATGGTGTAGTGGACGGCGGGGTAGATGCGCATCGGCTGCACGTACGGGTCCTCGCCGGTGATGCGCTCGTACATCTGGAAGAGGTTCCCGTAGCGCTCCTCGATGACGTGGCGTCCGAGGCGGTCGATGGCGTCGCCGAAGTCGAGGTACACGCCGTTCTTGATCGGACCGACCCCGCGCCCGGAGTCGACCTCACGCTTCGACGCCCGGGAGGCGACGTCGCGGGGGACCAGGTTCCCGAACGTCGGGTAACGGCGCTCGAGGTAGTAGTCGCGGTCGGAGTCGGGGATGAGGTCGGGCGAGCGCTCGTCGCCGAACTCGCTGGGCACCCAGATCCGGCCGTCGTTGCGCAATGACTCCGACATGAGGGTCAGCTTCGACTGGAACTCGTCGGAGGCCGGGATGCAGGTGGGGTGGATCTGGGTGTAGCAGGGGTTCGCCAGGTAGGCGCCCTTCTTGTGCGCCCGCCAGATGGCCGTCACGTTGGAAGCCTTGGCGTTGGTGGAGAGGAAGAACACGTTGCCGTAACCGCCGGTGGCGAGCACCACGGCGTGGGCCGCGTGGGAAGTGATCGTGCCGGTGGTCAGGTGGCGGGTGACGATGCCCACCGCGCGACCGTCCTTGGTGACGAGGTCGAGCATCTCGGAGCGGTTGTGCAACTCGACCGCGCCCAGGCTGACCTGGTGCGCCAGAGCCTGGTACGCGCCCAGCAGCAGTTGCTGGCCGGTCTGGCCGCGGGCGTAGAACGTGCGCGAGACCTGGGCGCCACCGAAGGACCGGTTGTCGAGAAGGCCGCCGTACTCGCGGGCGAAGGGAACGCCCTGGGCGACGCACTGGTCGATGATGTTCACGCTGACCTGCGCGAGGCGGTACACGTTGGCCTCACGGGCGCGGTAGTCGCCGCCCTTGATGGTGTCGTAGAACAGCCGGTACACGCTGTCGCCGTCGTTGTGGTAGTTCTTCGCGGCGTTGATGCCGCCCTGGGCCGCGATCGAGTGCGCACGGCGGGGCGAGTCGTGGAACGTGTGCAGCTCCACCTGGTAGCCGAGCTCGGCGAGGCTCGCTGCCGCCGACGCGCCGGCGAGCCCGCTGCCCACCACGATGACCTTGAACCGGCGCTTGTTCGCCGGGTTCACGAGCTTCAGGTCGAACTTGTGGCCGTCCCACTTGTCCTCGATGGGACCGGCGGGGATCTTGGAGTCGAGAGCCATGGTCACTTCACCACCTTCGTGACGACGAGCAGGGGCATGCTGCAGTTCCCGATGGCGATCACCGCGGCGAAGCCGATGGCGAAGCCGCGACGGGCCCGGTTGTACCGAGGGCTGTTCCAGCCGAGGCTCTGGAACATGCTCCAGGCACCGTGGCCGAGGTGGAACGCCAGCGCCAGGTTGGCGACGATGTAGATGATCGCCACCGGAATGCGCTGGAAGGAGTGGATGACGTTGTCGAAGACCTGGCCCTTGACGAAGCCCGGGTCGGTGACGCCCCAGGTGAGGTCGAGCAGGTGGAAGATGACGAAGAGGAAGACGATGATCCCGGTCCAGCGCATCGTCCGGCTCGCGAAGTTCGCGGCGGCGTAGTCGCGGGGCGACTGGTAGCGGGTCGGCCGGGCCCGCCGGTTCATCGCGGTGAGCTGGGCGGCGGCGACGATGTGGATCACCGCGGCGCCGAGGAGGCCCACCCGCAGGATCCAGAGCACGCCGGTCTTCGGGATGGCCGGCTCACCGATGGTGCGGAGCCACTCGGCGTAGTCGTTCAGGTGGCTGGCACCGAGGTACAGCTTGAGGTTGCCGATCATGTGGACGAGCACGAAGCCCATCAGCATGATTCCCGTGATCGCCATCAGCCACTTCTTCGCGACGGCGGACCGCCAGAACTGAACGACGAACGGGGGTTCCCGGCGCGGGGCGGGGGCGTGGCCGCTCGCGGCGGGCGGGTTCTCGACCTTGGTCATCGCCTGCTCCAACTCATTGGGCGTCGTGTTGTCTTCCCCCCTGGAAGCAACAAGGAAACGCTAGCCCTGTAGGCCGCGGAGGGCCGTATTCGGCCCTCCCGGGGCGCGGGTAGCGTGCAGGCCATGCATCGACCCGCCACGCTCGGAGAACTGCGGGAGTCCGGATGGGTCTCCCGCCCCGTCAAGCAGGAGCTCCGCGAGAACGCCCTCGCCCGGATCGCCGCCGGTGAGCCGGTGGTGTCCGGGGTGGTCGGCTACGAAGAGACGGTCCTGCCCCAGGTGGAGAACGCCCTCCTGGCGGCCCACGACATCATTCTGCTGGGGGAGCGGGGGCAGGCCAAGACCCGGACGATCCGGTCCCTGGTCGGCCTCCTCGACGAGTGGATGCCGGTCGTGGCCGGCAGCGAGATCAACGACGACCCCTACGACCCCGTCTCCCACCACGCCCGCCTGATGGTGGCCGAGCGGGGCGACGAGACCCCGATCGAGTGGGTCCACCGCGACCGGCGCTACTCGGAGAAGCTCGCCACCCCCGACACCTCCATCGCCGACCTCATCGGCGAGGTCGACCCCATCAAGGTCGCCGAGGGCCGCTATCTCTCCGACGAGCTCACCATCCACTACGGCCTGGTGCCCCGCACCAACCGGGGGATCTTCGCCATCAACGAGCTCCCCGACCTCGCCGAGCGGATCCAGGTGGGCCTGCTCAACGTGCTCGAGGAGCGCGACGTCCAGATCCGGGGCTACAAGATCCGCCTCCCCATCGATCTCCTGCTGGTGGCCACCGCCAACCCCGAGGACTACACCAACCGGGGCCGCATCATCACGCCGCTCAAGGACCGCTTCGGCGCCCAGATCCGCACGCACTACCCGCTGACGGTCGAGCTCGAGATGGACGTCGTGACCCAGGAGGCCGAGCCGGTGGCGGCCCCGGGCCGCTCGACGATCATCCCCGAGTTCATGACCGAGATCGTGGCGGCGGTCAGTCAGGCGGCCCGGCGCTCCCCGCACGTGAACCAGCGCTCCGGCGTGTCGGTGCGCATGTCGATCGCGAACTACGAGACGATGATCGCCAACGCCACCCGGCGGGCCCTGCGCAACGGCGAAGACACCGTGGTGCCCCGCATCAGCGACCTCGAGGCGATCGTGGCCAGCACCTCGGGCAAGGTCGAGTTCGAGACCGTCGACGACGGCCGGGAGGCCGAGGTCCTCGACCGCCTGGTCAAGGCGGCCACGCTCGAGACCTTCCGGCACTGCGTCGACCCGGCCAACCTCGTGGAGCTCGTCGGGGCCTTCGACGGCGGCCTGGTGGCGCACACCGGACCCGATCTCTCGGCCGCCGATTACGCCACCTTGTCGGCCCTGCCGGGGGTGCAGGCGGTCCTGGCCGAACTCGAGGTCGGCGACTCGCCGGCCGAGGTGGCGTCGGTGATCGAGTTCGTGCTCGAGGGTCTGCACCTCGCCAAGCGGCTCAACAAGGAAGCCGTGGGCGGGCGCGCGACCTACCGCGGTCGGGGCTGACCGATCAGATCCCGCCCTGGCGGGTGAACACGCCGCACGACTGCGACGAGTAGCGGTTGACGCGGTCGACCGCGGCGTGCACGTTCGGGTCGACGGCGACGGTCCGGTCGACCTCGACCCGGTCCATGGCGTCGGCGAACGTGGCGATGTCGGCCCGGATGCCCGCCGGGATCCGGCCCGGTGCCGCCCGGTCGGCGGCGTCGCGGATCGCGTCGACCAGGGCGACCTGCTTGGCGACGTCGATCCGTTGGACCGCGGCCTGGTGGTCGATCGCGGTCTCGTAGCGCTTGGTGGCCTTGCAGTAGGCGGCCGGCGCCGGCGGGTACTGGGGCTGGGACTGTTGCCCGAACCACCAACTCACGACCAGCATCACGAACACGATGGTTCCCAGCACCCACCAGAACCGCTTCGTGCGCGGCCGGACGTTGGGCCCGGGGCCGGTGGGTCCGTCGGACAGGCCGTCGGGAAGTGAGGTGGGGGCCACGGGAACCATGGTGCCAGGCGGGACTACCCTCGGAGTATGCGGAGTCGCGGGGAGCGCCGGGATCGGGCCGAGGCCAGGGCCTTCCGGTACTCGGCCTGGGACGGGACCCAACAGGGCTTCGACCTCGATGCCGCCGCCCTGCTCGACGAGCTCTCCGACGATCTGATGTACCACGGCGACCTCGACGCGGCGCTGCGGCGGATGATGCAGGAGGGCACGCGCGACCGCAACGGCGACGAGCTGATGGGCCTGCGCGACATGCTCCAGCGCCTCCGCGAGCGGCGCAAGGAGATGCTCGAGCGCCACGACCTCGGCGGGGTCTACGAAGACATCGCCGAGCGGCTCCGCGAGGTGATCGACGAGGAGCGCGAGGGGATCGAACGTCGGCGTGACGACGTCGCCCGGGGCGGCGACGAACGGGAGCAGGAGATCGTCAACGCCACTGCCGACGAGCGCAGCCGCCAACTCGACGAGTTGTCTCCCGACCTCGCCGGCAGGGTCCAGGACCTGCAGCGCTACGAGTGGATGGACGAAGGCGCCCGGCAGAAGTTCGAGGAGCTGCTCGAAGAGCTGCGCGAGCAGTTGATGCAGTCGTACTTCAACCAGATGTCGGAGGGCATGCAGAACCTCTCCCCCGAGCGCATGGCCCAGATGAAAGACATGATGGCCGAGCTCAACTCGATGCTCGAGCAGCGGGCCCGGGGTGAGGAGCCCGACTTCGAGGGCTTCATGGACCGCCACGGCGAGTTCTTCCCCGGCGATCCGCAGTCGCTCGACGAGCTGCTCGAGCAGATGGCCCGGTCGATGGCCCAGATGCAGCAGCTCCTCAATTCGATGACCCCCGAGCAGCGTGCGCAGATCCAGGCGCTCTCCGACTCGCTCCTCGAGGACATGGACCTGCGCTGGCAGCTCGACCAGTTGTCGCGCAATCTCCAGCAGGCGTTCCCGCAGCTGCCGTGGGAGCGCTCGATGGACTTCCGGGGCGACGACCCGATGTCCATGGGCCAGATGCCGGGCCTGCTCGACCAGCTCGGCGACCTCGACGACCTCGAGCACCTGATGCGCCAGGCCACCCAGCCCGGCGAGCTCGCCGAGGTCGACCTCGACCAGGTCCGGGACCTCCTCGGCGACGACGCCGCCCGCTCGCTCGAGCGCCTGGCCGAGCTGGCGAAGATGCTCGAGGAGGCCGGGCTCATCGAGCAGCGCGAAGGCCGGACGGAGCTGACGCCCCGCGGCCTGCGGGCCATCGGCCAGAAGGCCCTCGGCGACCTGTACCGCAAACTCATGAAGGACCGGCCGGGTCGGCACGAGTTGCAGTTCGCCGGCACCGGTCACGACCCCGTCTACGAGCACAAGCCCTACGAGTGGGGTGACCCGTTCCGGCTCAACGTCGAGGAGACGATCAAGAACGCCATCTGGCGCCAGGGATCAGGGACGCCGGTGCGGCTGCTGCCGGTCGACTTCGAGGTGGAGCGCACGGAGCAGACCACCACCAGCGCCACGGTCCTGCTGCTCGACGTCTCGATGTCGATGCCGATGCGCGACAACTTCCTTCCCGCCAAGAAGGTGGCGATGGCGCTGCACGCGCTCATCACCGGCCAGTACCCGCGTGACTACTTCGGGTTGGTGAGCTTCGGTCGGGTGGCCCGCGAGGTGAAGCCGGAGAAGCTCCCCGAGATGTCGTGGGACTTCGAGTACGGCACCAACATGCACCATGCGCTGATGATCGCCCGGAGGATGCTGTCGAAGCAGACGGGGACCAAGCAGGTGATCATGGTCACCGACGGCGAGCCGACGGCCCACATCACCCCCGACGGCTACGCGCCCTTCGCGTACCCCACCTCGCACGAGACCCAGGTCGAGACGCTCAAGGAGGTGATGCGTTGCACGCGTGACGGCATCCGCATCAACACCTTCATGCTCGACGACGGTTGGAACCTCCGGTCGTTCGTCGAGCAGATGTGCCGGATCAACAAGGGCCGGGCGTTCTACACGACCCCCGACACCCTGGGTGACTACGTGCTGGTGGACTTCCTGGAGCACCGCCGGACCAGCCGCCGGGCGAGCTGACCCTGGATCACCGGCCGGCCAGCACCGGCTCGGAGACCAACAGGGTGGCCGGTTCGGGTGGCCGCGTGGGAACCGTCACCGGGGTCGTCCGGGGCAGTTCGGGGCCTTCGGATCCCGAAAAACCGACAAATCGGGCAGAAATCGGGGAAAATCCGGGTCTCCCACTTGCGCAGGGGCCACTCCAGCGACAAGAGTGACAACGTTGTAATTCCAAGGACGTCGTTCCGGGCGCGTCACCCGACCACCCCGGCGGCGACCACCCGACGGACCAGCCGTCGACCCAGGGGGAACCCGTTGCAGGTGCATGACATCGCCAGACTGCTCAACAACGAGCAGCTCGAAGAGGAGCGACGCTGGCAGGAACGGGCCAACTGCCTCGGTGTGGACCCCGACCTGTTCTTCCCCGAGCGCGGAGCGAGCACCCGTGAGGCCAAGGCCGTGTGCCGCGGCTGCGAAGTCCGCGACGACTGCCTCGAGTACGCCCTCGCCAACGGAGAGAAGTTCGGGATCTGGGGTGGCCTCTCCGAGCGTGAGCGGCGGCGGGTCCGTCGCCAGCGCGCGCTCGAGCGTCGGGGCACCGCCAGCGCCTGACCGCGGTGCGGTCTCCACTCAGCCGCCTGCCCGAGCCCGCAGGCGCGACCCGATCGTGACGTCGGGAGTCCAGCCGGCCCAGGCCAGGAACTCCGGGCTGCAGCGCGAGTAGTCGGCGTCGGGGATCAGCCCCACCAGCTCCACCCGGGTCACGGTGTGGCCCTCCGCCTCGACCCGGCGGCGCACCTCGGTGCAGGCGGTCTCCACCGGACAGCGCTCCGGGTCGACGACGTTCATCGACACCTGGGTGGTGCCCCGGCTCGCCAGGGCGAGGCCCAGGGCGCGCAGGCCTGGGAGTCCGCCGTCGCGTTCGCGCACGGCCCGGGCGACCGACCGGGCCAGGGAGAGATCGTCGGTGTCGAGCCAGCAGTTGACCGCCACCAGCGGCTGCCGTGCGCCCACGGCAACCGCTCCCAGCGTGGGATGGGGCGCGGCGGGACCGTGGTCGGGAGGGCGGGTCACGAAGGCCTGGCGGCGGGCCTCGGGGAGCGACCGGCCGAGCGGGTCGGCGGCGTCGTAGAGGAACGTCGGGACGGCGAGTTCGTCGGCGATCCAGGCCGCGAACCCGCGGGCCTCCGCCACGGCGGTGGCGTCGGTGCCGTCGAGGGCGACGAACGGGACGACGTCGAGCGCCCCGAGGCGCGGATGGACCCCGGACCCGCGGCCCAGGTCGCAGTGCACGGCCACGGCCCGGGCCAGGTCACGCACGGCGGTGGAGGCATCGGTCGGACCCGGGCCGGCCAGGGTGAGCACGCTGCGGTGGTGGTCGGGGTCGGTGTGGCGGTCGAGCAACGACGGCCCGCACGCCGCCACCAGCGCGCCGATCACCGTTGGGTCCCGACCCTCCGACACGTTCGGGACGCACTCGAGCACACCCCCAGTATGGAGCCCTGTCTAGGCTCACCCCGTGCGTATCGGGTTGGCGCTGCCGCAGTACGACTACTCGGTGCCGGGGGAGGACCCCTTGCGCTTCTCGACGGTGGTGGACCAGGCGCGGGCCGCCGCCACGGCCGGGATCGACTCGCTGTGGCTCTCCGACCACCTCGTCCTCGACCTGGAGAAGTACGGGGGACCGGCCCGCCGTTACGGGGCCCTCGAGCCCGTCTCGGCCATCGCAGCGCTGGCCACCGAGGTCCCCGAGGTCCGCTTCGGGACGCTCGTGCTCTGCGAGGCGCTGCGCCCCGCGGCGGTGCTGGCGAAGTCGCTGGCCACCCTCGACCGGGTCACCGGTGGTCGGCTCGACGTCGGGCTCGGTGCGGGCTGGTACGAGCCCGACTACGAAGCGGTGGGGATGGCGATGCCGTCGCCCGGGGTGCGGATCGACCGCCTGCGCGAGGCCCTCACCGTGGTGGGCGGGCTCCTGGGTGGCGGTCCCTTGACCTTCGCGGGTGAGTACCACCGGGCGATCGACGCCCGCGTCGACCCGCCGGCGCTCCAGACGCCCCGACCGCCGCTCTTCGTCGGGGGCAAGGGCGACCGGGTCCTGCGCGCGGCGGTCGACCTCGCCGACGGCTGGAACACCTGTTGGGTGTGGACCCCCGAGGCCTACCGTGAGCGACTCGGGGTGCTCGAGCGGCACTGTGAAGCCGTCGGACGCGACCCGGCCACCCTCTGGCGCTCGGTCGGCCTCTACGCCCTCGCTGGCGAGGACGACGCCGACCTCACCCGGCGCTTCGAGCGCCTGCGGGCCAACAGTCCGGCCGGGGTGCTCGACGGGGTCACCCTCGAGCAGTGGCGGGAGGGTCGGCTCGTGGGCACCCCGGAGCAGATCGGGGAGCAACTCAGCGCGTGGGACGGGCTCGGGGTCGAGACCGTGATCCTGGGCGTCGGCTCGGTGCCCTTCCACGTGGGTCATCCCGACGACGTCGCGCTCCTGGCCGAGGTCTGCGGGTCGGCTGCGGTGGTCCGGGGCTAGCCTGTGCCGGGTCAGCGCCGAAAGGGAGACCATGGATCTCGGCCCCACCGAACTGATCATCATCTTGCTCATCGTGTTGCTGATCTTCGGCGGCGCGAAGCTGCCCAAGCTCGCCCGCTCGATGGGGCAGGCCTCCAAGGAGTTCCGGAAGGGCATCTCGGAGGGTGCGGGCGACGAAGGGTCCGACCCGGCCAAGCCCGCCGTCTCCAAGCCCGACGCCTCCCCGCCCGACGCCCCGGCCTAGGTCGACCCGGGGCCCGGTCTCGGGTCCGGACGATCGCCGGGAACCTGACCACCCTGTCGGGTCGTTGAACCGGTGACCGATGGTGTCCCCACCTGGGAAGAGGTCGCCCGCGACCACGGGCGCTTCCTCTACGCGGTGGCGTTCCGTCTGTCGGGAAACGACGACGAAGCCCAAGACCTCGTGCAGGAGGCGCTCATCCGGGTCCGCCGCGGCCTCGAGCGCTACGAGCCGGGGTCGCTCGAAGGTTGGTTGGCCCGGATCGTGACGAACGTGTTCCTCGACGAGATGCGGCGGCGCAAACGCCGTCCGACGACTGCCCTCCCCGACGATCCCGACCGGGTGCTGCCGGCCGCACCGGCGGCCGACGAGGTCACGACTGCGCTGCCCGACGACATCCAGGCCGCCCTGGCGTCGTTACCCGAGGAGTTCCGGGTCCCGGTGGTCCTCTGCGACGTGGCGGACCAGTCGTACGAGCAGATCGCTGCGACCCTGGGGATTCCCGTCGGCACCGTGCGGTCGCGCCTGCACCGCGGTCGCAAGCTCTTGCGTGAGCTCCTCTCCGAGTACGCCGCATGACCGGTGAGGGCCCCGTGGCCTACTCCGAGGACCTCCTCTCCGCCTGGCTCGACGGTGCGTGCACCGACGCGGAGGCGGCGGCGGTCGAGGCGGCGTTGGCGTCGTCGCCCGAGGCCCGCGAGCGCCTCGCCGAGGTGACCTCGGCGCGTTCGCTGGTGCGCGGCCTCCCCACGCCCGAGCCCCCGCCCGGCTTCTGGGACCGGGTCGTGGCGGTCGTCGAGGCCGACGGCGCCTCCGACGCGTCCGACCTCGTGGTGGCCGACCCGGCGAGCGCCGGGGTGCGGCTGGCGCCGGTCGTGCCCATCGGTCGGCGACGCGCGACCACCCGCTGGCTCGCCGCCGCGGGCGCTGCGGTTGCGGCCGCGGTCGTGGCGGCGGTCGTCCTGGTGCCCCAACCGGGCCGGGTCACCCCGCCGGTCGGTGCCCTCGTCGACGCCCACGCCCTGCGCTCGTCGGTGCAGAGCGACGTCGCGAGCACGCTGGCGCCGCTGGCCCTGAGCGCCGGGTTCCACCGGTGATGCGCCCACGCGTCCGGCGTGCGCTCGGCGTGGGCGTCGCGGCGGCCGTGGCGGTGACCGTGGCGCTTCCGGCGACCGCGGCTCAGGCCGACGATGCGGTCGCCGTGCTCCAGCGGGCCCGCACGGCCACGGTCCGCGAAGACTTCTCGGGCACGGTCCAGATCGAGTGGCTCGTGGGTGGGGGTTGGAAGTCGGAGAAGGTCCCGGTCAGCGCGACCGGGGGCACGGTGCAGGTCGGAGAAGGCACCCGCCAGGTCGAGGGGAAGGGTCACGATCGCTGGATCGCCGGCGTGAGCGGGTGGCAGGCGGGCTGGGACCAGCCGGCGACGTTGGGGGTGCCGTCGCCCGCCAAGCACTGGAAGCTCTCGGTGGCCAAGGGCCCCGACGTCGCCGGACGTACCACCACGGTGGTCACCGCGACCGACCCCCGCACGCACGTGCCCCGACTGCGCGAGTCCGTCGACCGCGCCACGGGCGTCCTGCTCCGACGCGAAGTCCTCGACCGAGCCGGACGACCCGTGCGGGCCGTCGGGTTCGTCGAGGTCCAGAAGCTCGGCGGGCCGCGTTCGACACCTCCGACCACGCCGGCGCGCGCTCGCCGTTCGGCGCCGCGAGCACCGAAACTGGTGGGGGCCCTGCCTTCGGGCTACGTGGCCCCTCGGACCGTCGCCGATCGCTACGTGTTGACGGGCCGGTACGAGCGCGCCGACGGAACGGCCCAGCTGTATTACACCGACGGGCTCTTCGGGGTGTCGGTGTTCGAGCAGGACGGCGACCTCGACTGGGCCGGACTGCCCAAGGGCGGGGGTGCGAACTCGGTGCTGAGCGGGCAGGGTCGTGAGTACCAGGTGGCCGGGGGAACGGTCGAGGTGTGGTCGCACGACGGCGTGACCCGCACGCTGGTCTCCGACCTGCCCGCACCGGACCTCTCGGACTTCGCCCGGGCGTTCGACGCCCGCAGCGACGCGGCCGGAGGCCTGCTCGGTGACGCCGCCGACTTCCTGCTCGGCCCGTTCGGCTGGCGCTGACCGACTCGTCGGTCAGTAGTTGGAGGGCACCCGGCGGGAGCGGAGGATGCGGCGACGCTCGCGCTCGGAGCAGCCACCCCACACGCCGTGCTCGATGCGGTTGGAAAGGGCGTACTCGAGGCAATCGGTCCGGACGGGGCAGGCGGCGCACACGCGCTTGGCGAGCTCGACGCCGACGCCGTCGGACGGGAAGAAGTCGCCCGGCTTGCGCGTCCGGCAACTCGCGTCGTCCATCCACGGAGGTGTCTGGTGATCGGAGGAGGTCATCATGTCGTCCACGTCATTCCCAACGCCATGGCGGTCGGACCGGTTCCCCCACTGCGCTCTCCAGGGTAGTGGGGCGGGGTGGATGTGCCGACGGTCACGTTCAGGTTCGGGTCGCGGCGGTCGCACCCAGGCCGTAGCGTGCAAGGGTCGCGCCGGCTCCGGAGGCACCGTGGACGACGAAACGTTCAGCACCGAGGCCCCGCC
>JBAXBB010000046.1:0-21419 GCA_037142235.1 Actinomycetes bacterium | reverse complement strand
CGACCGCCCCGTGGCCGTCGTCGACCTCGACCCCGACCTGACGGCCGCCGGACCGTCGGCGATCGCGGCCGCGCTCGCCCCCCGGGTCGGTGAGCCCCTCCTCGTCCGCTTCGACGCCGCCGCGCTCGCCGCGGGCCCCGAATCGGCCCTGCGCGTCTGGCTGCGCACCGTGCCGTTCGCGACCCTGGCCGTGGGCGAGGTGCCCCGGGCCCTGCGCGACGTGCTCGACGTCAGGGTCCCCGACCCCACGGCCGCCGACCGGCTGGCCGACGGATTCGAACGCGCCCCCCTCGCCGCGCTCTCGGCGGCACTCCTCGTGCGCGAGCCGTCGGCCGGGGTCCGGGCGGGGCTCGTGGCCGAGTCGACCACCTACTCCATGCTCCAGGGCGGCCCGGAGTTCGCCGCGTGGCGCGCCGCCCACCCACCGTCGCCCGCCGTCCACGACGACACGCCCCGGGTCCGCGTGCGTGAACAGCGGGGCCACACGGTGGTGCTCCTCACCCGTCCCGACCGGCACAACGCCCTCGATCCCCGCCTCCGCGACGAACTCGACGCCGCGTTGGCACCGTTGGTCGAGACCCGGGCTCCCGTGATCGTGCGGGGCGAGGGTCCGTCGTTCTGCTCGGGGGGCGACCTCGACACCTTCGCCACCTTCCCCGACCCGGTCGCCGCCCACGTGATCCGCCTCACCCGCTCACTCGCGTGGCGGTTCCACGCCCTCGAGCGCCGCCTCGTCGTCGGGCTGCACGGGTCGTGCCTCGGCGCCGGCATCGAGCTGCCCGCCTTCGCCGGCAAGGTCGTCGCCGCCGACGACACCCGCATCGGCTTGCCCGAACTAGGGCTCGGGCTCGTACCCGGGGCGGGTGGCACGGTGTCGATCCCCCG
Source organism: Actinomycetes bacterium (assembly GCA_037142235.1). Taxonomy (GTDB): domain Bacteria; phylum Actinomycetota; class Acidimicrobiia; order IMCC26256; family PALSA-555; genus CAIUKV01. The sequence continues at coordinate 20,534 of JBAXBB010000046.1, read as the reverse complement.
GCGGGCCGGCCGGGCTGCGCTCCTGTCGATGCTCTGGGACGGCGGCGTGATCGATGCCTACCGAGCGCGGCGTCTCGGCCTGGTCGACGAGGTGGTGGCGCCGGTCCGCCTGGCCGACCGCTGCCACGAAGTGGCCGACACCCTGCGCTGAACGATCCTCCGGAGATCGGAGCGGGGACCCGATCGCCCGGTCAGAGCCCCATGAACGAACCACCGTCGCACACGACGGTCTGGCCCGTGATGTAGCCCCCGGCGCGACTCGCGAGGAACGCCACCACTCCACCGATGTCGTGCTCGGCGTCGCCGATGCGCCGCAACGCCGTGCGCGACTCCACCCGCTCCTTCAGTTCGGGTCGCTCGGCGAACGCGTACGCGAGCGCCGGCGTCTCGGCGACCGGCCCGATGCAGTTGACGGTGATCCCGAGCGGCCCCCATTCGCGCGCCAGACTCTTGGCGATGGCGCGCTGTGCGGCCTTGACCGGGCCGTAGGCCGGGATCCCGACGCTCGCCTCCACCCCGGCGGGTGACGTGACCAGGATCAGGCGGCCGTCGGTCCCGGCCGCCGCGAGGTGCGGAAAGGCGATCTGGGCTGCGTAGTACGACGCCCACACCGCGCTGCGTGAGTTCTCGTCCCAGAGGTCGAGGTCGAGGTCCTCGAGCCGGTGGGCCCGTCCGCCCTTGAAGGCGTTGTGGACCATGATCTCGAGCGCCCCATAACGCTCGACCGTGGCGGCGACGCAGGCCTCGACGTCGGCCCGCACGGTGCAGTCGGTGACGAGGCACACCGCTTCGTCGCCCCGGGCCCGGATCTCTTCGGCCACCGGCTCGCCCGTCTCGGCCCGCCGCGCCGCGACGACCACGTTGGCACCCTCGGCGGCCAGCGCCAGAGCGATGCCCCGTCCCACCCCCTGCCCGGCACCGGTGACGATCGCGGTGCGGCCGGCGAGGCGCCGGGCCCGGTCGACACTCACGGGGCCATCCAGACGCCGCCGTCGATCGACATCGTCTCACCGGTCACGAAGCGAGCCCCGTCGGAGCAGAGCCAGGCGACGACCGGGCCGAGATCGGCCTCGGGATCACCCGGTCGGCCCAACGCCGGCGGGGACAGTGCGAGGTCGCCGCTCACCACGCCGACCGGGACCTGCTCGGGCGCCGGGGCCACCACGTTGACCCGGATGCCGCGGTCGCCCCACTGGCGGGCCGCCGACTTCGCGAGGATCCGGAGCCCCTCGAGCGCCGCGGCGTAGGGAGCGAGTCCCGCCGCGCCGGCCATCCCGATGACCGGCGTCACCACCACGAACGCGCCGCCGTCGGCGTGCATCTGCGTGTGACCCGCCTGCAACACGAAGAGCGCACGGCGCAGCGTCTGCTCCCACACGACGTCGAAGCGGGCGTCGTCGACCTCGGCCATCGGCACCCGCTCGTAGGCCACGGGATCCATGGCGGCGTGCACCACCGCGGCGAGGGAACCGTGCTCGGCCACGATCGCCCCGAGTGCCGCCTCGGCGGCGGCCCGGGTGGCGAGCGCCGCATCGGGCACGGCAACCACCGTGGCGCCCGCGGCGCGCAGGCCCCGAGCCAGCCCCGCCACCAGCGGCCATTCGGCGCCAGTGACCGCAACCACCCGCCCGGCGAGCAACGTGTCGTCCATCGGCGCAACCTATCCGACCCCGCTGACCGGTGCCCTCTGGACCGCGGGCGGCCGCCAGCGCGCCCAGGCTTTCAGGCGCCCAGGCTTTCAGGCGCTCAGGCGCTCAGGCGCTCAGCGAGGGTCGACCTCGCAGGCCACGTCGAGCTCGAGCACCTGGGTCAGCCGGCCGAACCCGAGCCAGTTCCCGATGCAGATCGTGAGGTCGACGATCTCGGGGTCGGTGAACTCCGCCCGCAGCCGAGTCCAGAACTCGTCGTCGATCGCAAGGTGATCGAGGGCGAAGCGCTCGGCGTACTCGATCGCCACCTGCTCCTGGGCGGAGTACTGCGGGTGCGAGTGCTCGGTGACGTGGGCGTACAACTCCTCGTCGACCCCCTGCTCCGCCAACTGCGGAATCCGCCAGCCCCGTCAGACCGGGCAGTCGTTGATCAGGGCGATCCGCATGCGCACGGCCTCCTTGACCCGGGCCGGGAGCATGCTGCGCTCGTAGACCGCTTGCGACAGCGCACCGACCGCGCCGCCCATCTCGGGCACGAGCGCCCACACCCGGGCGATCTCGGGCAGGTCGCCGTCGGGAATCTCGATGCGGGCCACGACCAGACGCTAGCCCAGGGTCGCCCGCCGGACCAGCGGTTCCGCGGAACCGTTCCTCCAGGTGCCGTCACCAACCGGTCCGGCGGGCGACGGGAGCAGGAACGGCATCCCGACCACCGTCCGCCCGTCGGGAGCGGTGAACGTGGCCACACCGTGGCGGTCGAGCATCATCGACCATCCGCCCTCGTGCACCAGGCGATGGTGGAACCGACAGACTTCCACGAGATTGTCGAGGCCGGTGCGGCCACCCCGTGCCCAGTGGTACACGTGGTGGGCGCTGACCACCCGGCGCTCGCCACACCCCGGGAACCGACATCCCTGATCGCGGGCATGCAATCGCCGACGCAGCGACGGACTCGGCAACCGCCGCGCAGGACTGACGCCGACCACCGAGCCCCGGTACCCCTTGATCACGCTCACCACCTGGGCGTCGCACGCCAACCTGCGGGCGGTCTCGGCCGACACCCCGGGGCCGCCGTCGATCTCGCAGACCGCACCGTGGTCGGCGGTGAGGACCGTGGCGTCGACGTTGACGACCACGAGGTGCCGCTCGGCGGGCGAACCCAGCGGCGCGGGGCCGCTCGCCGACCCGCCCGCGGCGAGACCACCCTGGGCGGCCACGACGACGGTCTCGACCAGGACGTCGGCCCGCCGGTGCGCCATCGTCTCACCCTCGGCGAGCGGCCGGGCGCGCACGCTGCGGGTGACGAGTTGGTCGAGGGCGCCGTCGAACGCCCGACCGTCGTCGTGGGTCGTGCACAGCCGGGCGCTGAATCCGTCGGCGTCGTCGAAACGGTCGACCCGTCGGCGCTCGTGGGACCGCTGGGCGACGGCCGCCCGGGACGGGTCCAGCACCCGGCGGTAGACCGCCGCAGCCCGCTCGATCTGCGCCGCGGTGGCGGTGCGGGCCATCGCCACGAGCTCGACCTCGGTCGCCGGGGTGGCGACCCGGGTGATGGCCCGGACCTTCGAGTACGACAGGACCCCGGCGGCGAACGCCTCCCGGACCGCCCCCAGCTCGAGCAACGCCCGAGCCACCCGAACCCGCTCCCGCGCCGAGCGAGGGTCGATCCCGCAGTGCCAACCGAGCCAGTGGACGATCGAGGCGCACCCCCACGCCCGCCAGCCCTCCCGACGGTCGAATTCGGCGACGAGCAGCAGCCACCGGCACTCGCCGGCGGCCAGCCGGGATGCCAGCTCGGTGATCTCGGCTTCCAGCCGCTCGGTGGCCAACACCGCGACCGCCTCACGGGCGTCGTGAGCCTCCGCACTGCTCGGACCGACGAACGTGGTGGTGTGCTCGGACATGGACCGACCTCCCGGACCTCGTGGGGAAGTCGACCGATCGATCGAGTGATCGAACGTATGTTCGACAACCTAGCAGGCCCCGACGACACTCCTCCACCGGTTCCGCGGAACCGCGCCGGGTGGTGACTGGCGATCTCAGGTGCTGAGCGCGCGGGCCACCACGCCGGCCATGGCGACGTCGACCACGCCCCCACGCCCGGCCCCGGCGAGGCGCCGCGCCACGACGGCTCCGGCCAGCCCGGCCAACGGGTCGGCGACCGCGTCGCCCACGAAGACCGGATCCTCGCCCCCGGCGGCGACCGCCAGGCCACCGGCCACCGCCGCGTCGTCGCCGAAGGCCACCCGGTCCGACCAGGGTCCGCTCAGCCCGTAACCCGTGATCGAGACCCACACCCCGCCGCGCGCCGCGACCGCCGCCGGGTCGAGCCCGAGTGCGGCGAACGCCCGCGGGCGGGCGGCGCTCACCACCACGGCGGCGCCGCGCACGAGGTCGGCGAGCTCGCTCCGTCCGTCGGCCGACGTCACGTCGAGGTGCCGTTCCTCCTTCCCGGCGTTGAGCGACCGCCAGAACGCCGGCGGACCCCCGCGCGCGCCGTCGGGCCGGCGGAGGTCCTCCACCTTGACCACCCGGGCGCCCAGCGCCCCACCGAGGAGCTTCGAGCACAGCGGACCGGCCCAGAGTGCCGCCAGGTCCACCACCACCGGAACCGTCGACGGTGGTCGTCGCGGCGCGCCGGCCGGACCGCTCCGGCCGCCCGCACCCCCCGGACGCTCCCCGGACACGGTCACCGCCGCCACCGCGCACTCGCCGGGGGCCACGGCCACCGCGGCGGGGATCCCGAGCAGTTGCGCACGCTCCACCGCGGCCGCGGCCTCGGTGCCCCGCACCCCGCGCTCGACCGCATCCCAGATCGGCTCGTGGACCTCGCGCCCCAGCCAGGCCGGCACCGCGTCGCGGTCGTCGGGCCGGGCGAGGTTCACGGCGAGCCACCGGTCGGAGGCGCGGACCAGTCGGCAGGAACCCCCGGCCGAGCGGCGCCCCAGTGGCGCGATCCCCAGCAGCTCCTGGCGCTCTCGCAACAACGCCGGGCCGTCGACCCCCAGCTCGTCACCCAGGGCGCGCGCCGCGGCGTCGAGCTGGTCGGTCGCGACGGCGACCGGGTCGCCGTCCGGTGCCGTCGGGGCGGTCGGGGCAGTCAGTGGAAGACCTCGCCCCCGTTCACGTCGATCGCCGCGCCGGTGACCATCGACGACAGGTCCGACGCCAAGAAGACCGCCGCGCGGGCGCACTCGTCGTCGGTGGGGATCACCCCGAGCGCCATGTTCGCCGCGATCTCGGCGTAGAGCTCGTCGCGGGGCTTGCCCGCCGCTTCCATCATGGCGAAGTACCCGTCGACCGACGGGCCCATCATCCAGCCGGGCACGACCGAGTTCACCCGGATGTGGTCGGGACCGAGCTCACGTGCCATCACCTGGACCGCGGTGTTGAGCGCCCCCTTGGAGATCGCATAGCCACCCTGGAGGGGCAGCACCTTGCGAATGATCATCGAGCTGATCACCACGATCGAACCGCCACCACGCGCCCGTAGGTGGGGGACCGCCGCCTGGCAGAGCTCCAGCGTTCCCCAGAGGTTGACGTCCATCGCCCGGCGCCACCCCGCGAGGTCGGTGTCGGGGAACGACTCGAACGGCGGTGTCGTGAACCCGTTCTGCAGGACCACATCGATCCCCCCGAAGGTGTCGACGGCCGCCTGCAGGATGCGCTCGCACTGCGACCGGTCGGTGATGTCGGTGGGCACGCCCAGGACCGCGCCACCGGCCGCCTCGATCTCGGCCGCCACCTCGGCCACGTACGCCTCGGTCCGCGACCCGATCACCACCGTCGCGCCCTCCTGGGCGAAGAGCACCGCGATCTCCCGACCCAACCCCGGACCGAGGCCCGTGATCACGCACACCTTGCCTTCGAGCAGCACGCCCGCTCCTTCGTCCGAGGGTTCCCTGGCCATGTTCTAGGCTCCCGGGCCGTGGAGTTCAACCTGGCCGACCTGTTCGAGATCGTCGTCGACACCTGCCCCGACCGGCTCGCCCTGGTCGCGGGAGCGGTGCGCCACACCTACGGTGCGCTCGACGAGCGGGCCAACCGGGTGGCGCACCACCTCCGGTCGTCGGGGGTGGGGATCGGCGACTTCGTGGCCGTGCTCTCCTGGAACCGTGCCGAGTGGATCGAGGCCCAGCACGGGATCTACAAAGCCCGGTGCGCGGTCGTGAACGTCAACTACCGCTACGTGGCCGACGAGTTGCGCTACATCCTCCAGAACGCCGAGGCCACGGCCATCGTGTTCGAACGCTCCTTCGCGCCGATGGTCGCCGAGGTGGCTCCCGACTGCCCTCGGCTCGTGTCGTTCACCGTGATCGACGACGGCACCACCGACGCCGACAGCGCAGCCGCCCTCGCCGCGCTCGGTGCCGCCGACTACGAGTCCGCGCTCGCCGCGGCGTCTGCGTCGCGCGACGGTCTGCACCCCCGCTCGTCCGACGACCTCTACCTCCTCTACACCGGCGGCACCACCGGCATGCCCAAGGGAGTGATGTGGCGCGCCGAGGACATCTTCTTCGCCGCCCTGGGCGGCGGGGGCTACGGCCAGCCCCCGATCGCCACGCCCGGGGAACTGGCCGAGCGCGTCGGGGCGAACCCGAACCCGCTGATCAGCATGGTCAACGCCCCGATGATGCACGGTGGCGGCCAGTGGGTGTCGTGGGCCACCTTCTTCGGAGGCGGCACCTGCGTGCTCAACGTCGCGCACCACTTCGACGGACTCGAGGTGTGGCGCACCGCCTCCCGCGAGCGCGCCAACACGCTCATGGTGGTGGGGGACGCCATGGCCCGACCGCTCGCCGAAGCCCTCGACCACCTCCCCTCCGACGTCGACATCTCCTCGGTGTTCGTGATCGGCTCCGGAGGCTCGATCCTCTCCCCCGCCATCAAGGATCATCTGCGCGCCGCCTTGCCGAACGTGTTCGTCAACGACTCGTTCGGCGCGTCCGAGACCGGTGCCGCCGGTGCCGTCCAGGACGCCACCGGGCCGTCGCTCGGTGCCCGGTTCACCGTCAACGAGCAGATGAACGTCCTCGGCGACGACGACCTCCCCGTCGCACCCGGGTCGGGCACCGTCGGCATGCTGGCGCGACGCGGCCACATCCCACTGGGCTACTGGCGCGACGCCGAGAAGACCGCCACCACCTTCCGGACCGGGCCCGACGGCGTGCGGTGGGTCATCCCGGGCGACTTCGCCACCATCGAGGACGACGGCACGATCACCGTGCTCGGTCGCGGATCGGTGTGCATCCAGTCGGGCGGCGAGAAGATCTTCCCGGAGGAGGTCGAGTCGGCGTGCAAGGCGCACCCGGCCGTGTTCGACGCCGTGGTGGTCGGCGTGCCCGACGAGCGCTTCATCGAGCGCGTCGCCGCCATCGTGACCCTCCGCGAAGGCCTGCCCGCACCCGACCTCGCCGACCTCCAGGAGTTCTGCCGGACGAAGATCGCCGGCTTCAAGGTGCCCCGCGAGCTCCACGTCGTCGAGGTGATCCCCCGCACCCCGGTGGGCAAGCCCGACTACCGCCTGGCCAAGCGCATCGCCCTCGGCGAAGCCGAGGCCCCGGCCTGAGCCCCGGTCAGAGCGCGGCCTCGACCGCGGCGACCACCTCCGGCGCCTCGGGCTCGACCTGGGGCGAGAAGCGTGCCAGCACGGTGCCGTCGCGGCCCACGAGGAACTTCTCGAAGTTCCAGCGGATGTCGCCCGTGTGGCCCTCGGCGTCGGCCACCGGGGTGAGCGCGGCGTAGAGCGGGTGCTGACCGGGGCCGTTGACCTCGACCTTCTCCGTGAGGGGGAAGGTCACCCCGTACGTGGCACTGCAGAAGGTCTGGATCTCGTCGGCCGTCCCCGGCTCCTGGCCGAGGAACTGGTTGCAGGGCACCCCGACCACGGAGAAGCCCTGGGCGGCGTACCGCTCGTGGAGGGCCTCGAGGCCCGTGTACTGGGGCGTCAGGCCGCACTTCGAAGCGACGTTGACGACCAGCACCACCGATCCGACCAGCGGACCGAGGGCGTCGGGGGTCCCGTCGAGGCGGGCGATCGGGGTGGCGGTGATCGACATGGTTCCTCCGGCGTGCAAAATCGACGTTGACCGTGTTGTACTACACCGATCCGTTCCGGACCACCAGGAGCTCCTCGTGACCACCACCGCACCCCAGCTCGGGTTCTGGCCGATCGCCGAGGCGAACCCCGACCACCTGGCCGTCGTCACCCCCGACGAGCGACTCATCACCAACGCGGAGATGCTGGCGGCGTGCAACCAGGTGGTCCACGGCTTCCAGGCCCTCGGCCTCGAGCACGGTGACGCCGTGGCGATGCTCTTGCCGAACTGCCCCGAGGTGTTCGAGCTGTACCTGGCGGTGCTCCAGGCCGGCTACTACCTCATCCCGATCAACTGGCACCTGGTGGGTCCGGAGATCGCCTACATCGTCAACGACTGCGAGGCGAAGGCGTTCGTCGCCCACGCCCGCTTCGCCGACCACGCCCGGGCCGCCGCCGACGAGATCGGGTTCCCGGTCGAGGGCCGCCTGTGCGTGGGTGGCGCCATCGACACCTTCTCGTCCTACGAGGACTTCAAGGACGCCCAGCCCACCTCGACCCCGCCCCGGCGCACGATCGGCGCGGTGATGAACTACACCTCGGGCACCACCGGTCGCCCCAAGGGGGTGCGCCGCGCCCTGACCGGCCAGTCCCCCGAGGAAGCGGGCGGATCGTTCAGCGGGATGCTGTTCATGTTCCGGCTGATGCCCTTCGACGACCACGTCCACATCTGCTGCTCGCCGCTCTACCACACGGCGGTGCTCGTGTTCGCGGGCGGAGCGATCCACATGGGCCAGACCGTCGTGCTCATGGACAAGTGGGCACCGGCCGACATGCTCCACCTCATCGACGCCCACCGGGTGACCAACACCCACATGGTCCCGACCCAGTTCGTGCGGCTCCTCAGCCTGCCCGAAGAGGAGCGGGCGAAGTACGACGTCTCGTCGCTGCGGCACATGGTCCACGCCGCCGCACCCTGCCCGCCCAAGATCAAGCAGCAGATGATCGACTGGTGGGGTCCCGTGATCGACGAGTACTACGCCGCCTCCGAAGGGGGCGGCACCATCGTGTTCGCCGACGAGTGGGTGGGCAAGCCCGGCACGGTCGGCAAGCCGTGGCCGATCTCCGAAGTGGTCGTCCTCGACGACGACGGCAACGAGCTGCCCCCCGGGCAGGTCGGCACGGTCTACCTGCACATGTCGACCGGGAACTTCGAGTACTTCAAGGACCAGGAGAAGACCGACCAGAGCCGGTTCGGGAAGTTCTTCACCGTCGGCGACGTCGGGTACTTCGACGAAGACGGCTGGCTGTTCCTCTCCGACCGCAAGATCGACATGATCATCTCGGGCGGAGCGAACATCTACCCGGCGGAGATCGAGTCGGAGCTGATCCTCCACCCGAAGGTCGCCGACGTGGCTGCCTTCGGGATCCCCAACGACGACTGGGGCGAAGAGGTCAAGGCCGTGGTCGAGCCCATCGACGGCGTCGAGGGAGGCCCCGCGCTCGAGGCCGAGATCCTGGCCTGGTGCACCGACCGGATGGCGAAGTACAAGATCCCGAAGTCGATCGACTTCGTCGTCGAGCTGCCCCGCGACCCCAACGGCAAGCTCTACAAGCGCACGCTGCGCGACCCCTACTGGGAGGGACGCGAACGCGCCGTGTAGCGCCGACGCGGACGCGCGGCCTCACGGCGGTCCTGCAGGAACGGGTACCGGGCGCGCACCTCGGCCACGTGGGTGGGGTCGAGGTCGGCGAGCAGGGTCACCTCGGAGCCGACGGCCCCGGTGTCGGGGGCGACCGCGATCTCCTCGCCGAACGGACCGATCACCGCCGAATCGCCCGCGTAGTCGAGCCCGCCGCCCGAGCCGACCCGGTTGACGCCGACCACGTAGGCCTGGTTCTCGATGGCCCGCGCCCGCAGGAGCGTCTGCCAGTGGGCGCGTCGGCCGGCCGGCCAGTTGGCGACCACCACGTAGGCGTCGGTGGTGGGGGCGAGGTCCCAGAACTCGTCGGCGAAGCGCAGGTCGTAGCAGACGAACAGGCTCAGCCGGACCCCCTCGACCGCGACCGTCACGTGCTCGTTCCCGGCGTCGAAGCGCTCGTGCTCCCCCGCGAAGGTGAACGGGTGGATCTTGCGGTAGCGATGGCGCTCACCCGCCGGACCGGCCACCACGAGGCAGTTCGACGGTCGGTCGCTCCCGGGTGCCCGCTCGGGCACCGACCCGCAGATCCAGACCCCGTGGGCCACGGCCTGCTCGGCGAGGAACGCCACGCTCGGACCGTCGGGATCCTCGGTCACGACGTCCATCGCGGGGGAGAACCCGGTGCTGAAGGTCTCGGTGAGCACCACCAGCCGCGCTCCGGCGCCCGCGGCGTCGGCGATCGACGGCACAAGGCGGGCACACGTGGCCCCGCGGTCCTCCCAGACGATGTCGTGCTGGACCGCCGCGACGCGCAGGGGCGGGGTCACGTCAGGGCCCCGAGCCGACGGACCGCCTCCTCGAGCACGGGCTCACGCTTGCACGTCGTGAAGCGCACCAGCGGCGAGCCCACCTCCTTGGAGTCGTAGAACACCACGCAGGGCACGGCCACCACCCCGACCCGACCGGCGAGCGACCGGCAAAACGCCAGGCCGTCGGTCTCTCCGAGGGGCCGGATGTCGACGGTGACGAAGTAGGTGCCGCCCGGCCGGAACACCTCGAAGCCGGCCGCCCGCAGGCCGGCCGACAGCAGATCGCGCCTCGACGCCAGCGTGGCGGCGTGCTGGTGGAAGTACTGGTCGGGCAGACGCAACCCCACCGCCGCCGCCCGCTGGAACGGCGCGCTCGCGGAATAGGTGAGGAACTGCTTCACCGCCCGGACGGCGTCGAGCAGGGGTGCCGGTGCGCACACCCAGCCGGTCTTCCATCCCGTGATCGAGAACGACTTCCCGGCCGACGAGATCAAGATCGTGCGGTCACGCATCCCCGGCAGGGTCGCCATGGGGACGTGCTCGCCGTCGAAGACCAGGTGCTCGTAGACCTCGTCGGTGATGCAGATCAGGTCTCGCTCGAGGCACAGGGCGGCGATCACCTCGAGTTCGGCGCGGGTGAAGACCTTGCCCGTGGGGTTGTGCGGCGAGTTGAGCAGGATGGCGCGGGTCCGGTCGGTGACCGCGGCGCGCAGCTCGTCGGGCGAGAAGGAGTAGTCGGGTGTGTGGAGGGTCACCACCCGCCGCTCCGCCCCGGCCAACGCGATCGCGGCGGCGTAGACGTCGAAGTAGGGCTCGAAGGTCACGACCTCGTCGCCCGCCTCGCAGATCCCGAGCAGCGTCGCCGCCAGCGCCTCGGTGGCGCCGACCGTGACGAACACCTCGGTGTCGGGGTCGTAGGTGAGCCCCCAGAACCGCTGCTGGTGCTCGGCGACGGCCCGGCGGAGCTCGGGCACGCCGTTGCCCGGCGGATACTGGTTGTCGCCGGCCCGGATGGCGGCGACCGCCTCGTCGATCACCTCGCGGGGACCGTCGGTGTCGGGGAACCCCTGCCCGAGGTTGATGGAGTCGGTCGCGACGGCCAACGCCGACATCTCGGCGAAGATCGTCGTGCCGAACTCCCGCATCCGCCCGACCAGGTGAGTCCGCTCCGTCACGGCCCCGAGCCTACGACGGCCACGGCGCGCCGCCGCCCCCTCAGACCAGGAGGCGGGACCGCAGTGCTGCGACGGTGGCGTCGGAGACCCCGAGATCGGCCACGTACTCGGCCCAGCCGCCCCACCGGTCGTGGACCCGGTCGATGGTCGCGGCCATCGAGGCCGGATAGGCGTGGCGCAGGTCGTCGCCGATGCGGTGCACGTTGGGGATCTGCGCCGCGCCGGAGTCGCCCCGGAGGGCGTGGATCTGCTCGATCACCTCCCCCGTGAGGGCGTAGTCGGCCACGATGTCGTCGTCGGAGACCCCGAGCAGACCCAGCACGATCGCCGCGAACACGCCGGTGCGGTCCTTGCCCGCCGCACAGAAGAACACGACCGGATCGGCGGAGTCGGCCACCGCCCGCAGGGCGCCGGCGTAGGCCACCCGCCCGCGGTCGAGCATCATCTCGTAGGCGGTCGCGGCGTCGATGAGCGCACCCACGACGTCGTCGTCCTCGGTCATGGGCCGCGTGGTGTCGAAGGTCGGGAGGTGCAGGTGCTCGGCCTCCACCGCGGCGATCCCGCCCAGTCCCGCCGCCTCGACCTCGTGGGTGGTCCGGAAGTCGATGAGGGTGGTGATCCCGAGGTCGTGGACGCGCTCGACGTCCTCGGCCGAGAGCCGGTGGAGCGCGTCGGACCGGAAGAGGTGCCGGCGCCGGACGGTCGCGCCGCCGGCGGCCCGGTACCCACCGAGATCCCGGAAGTTCACCGGGCCGTCGAGCGCCAGGCGCCGCAACTCGCTGGGATCGATCTCTCCGCGCTGGCTCATCGTGACGGTCCTTGCTCCTCGAGGCAGGCGGCTCGGAGGGCGTCGAGCCGCTCGGTCGTGACTCCCAGGCCCTCCAGGTAGCGCTCCCAGCCCCCCACCCGCTCCCGCACCAGAGCGAGGAAGTCGAGCATGGTCTCCTCGCGGGCGTGCGCCAGGTCCGGCGACAGGCCACGCCACCGGGCGACGTCGGGCGGGTAGTCGCGGATGGTCGCCGCACCGATCCCGGCCAGGGCACTCTGGGTGCGCGCGTAGTCGGCCGCGATCGTCGCGTCGTCGACGCCGAGCACGGTCAGCAGCATCGCCGCCACCGCGCCGGTGCGGTCCTTCCCCGCGTTGCAGAAGAACACCGCCGGTGTGGCGTCGGGGGCCGTGAACAACTCCACCACTCCGCGGAAGCAGGTCGGCCCCTCGGTCAGGTAGCGGACGTAGTGCTCGGCCGCGCTCGGCGCTGCCGCGACCGGCGCGTCGGCACCCGTGGGGTCCGAGAGCACGGTCGGGCGCACCGGCAGGTTGTGGTACGTGGCCCCGAGCTCGGGGATCCGCCCCACCCCCACGTGCGCCACCTCGTCGGGCGCCCGCAGGTCGACGACAGTGCGCACCCCGAGCCCGGCCACCTGCGCGACGTCGGCGGCGGTCATGCGGTGGAGCGCATCCGACCGGTAGACGCGACCCTGCGCCACCACCCGGCCGTCGGTGGTGGGCAGCGAACCCAGGTCGCGGAAGTTGTGGAGGCCCTCGAACGGACCCGGGCGGTCGGCGGGGCGGTTCACGAACGGCCGGACTGCTCGCCGAACTTCAGGGCATCGACGATCACGAAGATGCCTTCGCACTCGGCGGTCAGCCGCTCCCCCGCGTGGATCTCGCCCGAGGCGTAGACCTTCCGGCCCTCGATGCCGTCGTGGCGGGCGGTGAGGGTGAGATCGGTCTTGAGCGGGGTCGGACTCCGGTACCGGATGGTGAGCGTGCCCGTCATGGCCCCGACCCCGGCATGGATGTTGGCGATACCGAGGAGCTCGTCGAAGAGCGAGGCGATCATCCCGCCGTGGACGCAGCCGGGCGGTCCCTCGTAGGCGGCGTCGAGGTTGCCGGTCGCGTGGACCACGCCGTCGACGACCCGGACCGCGAGCGGCGGCGCGATCGGGTTGTAGAGCCCGATCTGCGGCGAGAACGGAAAGTACTCGTGGGGATCGTCGCCCGGGAGGAAGTCCGGCAGCGCCACCTCCCACTCGGGCGTGGAGGGCGCGAGCAGGTCCGCCGCCGCTTCCACCATCGCGGCGGCGTCGGCGATCACCGCCGGCGTCGCCGCCGTCAGCACGGCCTGGTTGGTGACCCGGCGCAACGCGTCGGCGAGCCGGCGGTGCTCCGGGCCCGGGAGGTGCCGGGCGCCGGCGCCGTGCCCGTCGACGACGGGGTTGAAGGGCAACGGCCTATTCGTCGACGATGGAGATGGCCTGCTTCGGGCACTGGCGCACCGACTGCTCCACCTTCGGACGCAGGTCGTCGGACGGGTGCTCCTCGAGGACGTAGAGGAAGTCGTCGTCACGCACCTCGAAGACTTCGGGCGCCACGCCCATGCAGATCGCGTTGCTCTCACAGACGTCGAAGTCGACGACGACCTTCCAGCCCATGGTTCCTCCCAGAGGTTCCCGGCCCGTGGTGGCCGGATCGCTTGCGGATCGTAGCCTCAGCGGGCCAAGAACTCGTCCAGCGCGGCTCGGCTCGCCGCCTGACCGAGCAGCGTCGTGAACACCGCCTCCTCTCGCTCCCGGGCCGACCGGGCGGCGTCGATCCACCCGGCCCGGACGAGGGCCTTGGTGGCCGTGAGGGAGGCGGCACTCAGCCCGGCGAGGTGGGCGGCGAGCCCGGCCACCGTGGCCTCGAGCTCGGACCGGGGCACGCAGCGCAGGGCCAGGCCCGCCTCCACCGCGCCCGGACCGTCGAGCCAGTCGCCCGAGAGGAGCAGCCAGGCCGACCGCTGCCGACCGACGATCGCCGGGATCGTGAAGCTGCTCCCGGCCTCGGGAACGACCCCGAGCGGCACGAAGGGCAGGCGCAGGCGGGCGTCGTCGGCGACCACGACGAGGTCGCAGTAGGGCAGGAGCGTGGTGCCGATGCCCACCGCCGGTCCGTGCACCGCCGCGATCACCGGCTTGGAGCAGCGCTCGATGGCGTCGATGAAGGTGCGGAAGCCGTGGTCCTCGGCGGCTCCCTCAGGGTCGTCACCCACCCGCGCCCCCAGCGCGGCCATCTCCTTGAGGTCCTGGCCGGCGCTGAAGCCCGGGCCCGCGCCCGTGAAGACGATCACCCGCACGGTGTCGTCGGCGTCGGCGGCGTCGAAGGCCTCCCCCGCCGCCCGGTAGAGGGCGCTGTTGAAGGCGTTGCGCACCTCCGGACGGTTGAGGGTGATGGTCCGGACGCCGTCGGCGTCGGTGGTGAGGACGATCGACGACCCGCCCACGGTCACGATCCCCCGAACACGTCGGCGAGCAGGTGCTGGCTGAGGTCACCGATGAGGTCCGACAGGATCAGTCGGTCGGTGAAGCGCCAGGCGCCCCCCGCCCGGGTGAACCGGTCGTGGTAGCGCCCGGAGATGATCGGCGCCAGCGCCAGCGCGTCGGTCTGCTGGAGGACCGTGAAGTAGCAACGCGCCATGGCGGTGTCGCCGTCGACCGTGACCATCAGGTTGGTCGTGAGGTGCTTGGTCCGCGGGGTGCCGTCGTCGTAGCGCCGCACCAGGGTCTCGAACTGCGCCTGAACCTCTCCGGCACCCGTGCACACCATGATCTCACCGCCGGCGTCCGACCGGTACGTGGCGTCGGCGAAAAGCTCGGCCACCCCGGCGAAGTCGCCGAGGTCGACCCGCTCGGCGTAGGTCATGATCAGGGTCTCGATGGCGTGCCAGTCGGTCATGGGGCGAGCCTAAACCAGGGTGCCGACGTCCCGCACGGACCCGATCACCAGCCGTCGATCACCAGCCGTCGATCACCAGCCGTCGATCACAAGATGTTCACGGCGTCGGCGACGACCACCACGATGATGCCGATGGAGAGCGCCGACTGGAGCATCATCGCCACCTTGGCCCACTGTGACAGCGGCATCACGTCGGTGGGGCTGAAGGCGGCGGCGTTGGTGAAGGAGAAGTAGAAGTAGTCGACGAACTCGGGCTCCCAGCCGTCGAACCCGAAGTGCGAAGGCAGGCCCCACTGCGGGAACAGAAAGTCGTGGCCGTCCTGGCCCAGGGCCCGGCCGATGCGGCCGCCCCGATCGAGCTCCCAGTACCAGAGCCCGAAGACGATCACGTTGGTGATCCAGACCGAACCACCCGCCCAGAGCAGCCGGGGCGCGTCGTGGATCCCCTGGTGACGGAGGATGTCGACGATCAGCCGGGTGCCGGTCACGAAGTTGGCGAGGCTCAGCACCACCGTCATCACGATCGCCAGGACCCGCACCCGGCGGTGGCGGGTGAGCGCCACCGGATCGGTGGGGACCTCGTCGCGCGACGAGCCCGTCGAGAACACGACCACCGCCAGGACCACCGTGATGGCGGGCAGGAGCCACCGCGGCTGCGTGATGACCCGTTCCGGGAGGGAGGCGGTCAGGGCGGCCGCGACCACGACCGCGATCGTCGCCCCGAGCCTCGACTCGACCGCCAGGCGGTCTCGTCGTTCGGGATCCAGATGTCCGGGGACCGCCATAGGTGCTCCGCATTGTGCCCGTCGCCCGGCACGGAGTGGAGCCAAGGCGACCTCCTCGGACTCACCGCCGGCGCGCACCGCCCCCACCGAACCCCGGACGGGGCCGCCGAGCTCGAGCTGATCGAGGTTGCGCGCCTAGCCGGCGAGTTGCACGACCGGGGCCGCGAACTGCAAGGACACGCCGTTCTCCGCCACTGCGTCGGCGATGCCGGCCAGCGCCGCCATGCCCGGACCGGTCATGTGCGCGTCGAGGGCCGCCTGGTCCTCGTAGACCTCGGTCACGTAGAACACGTTGGGGTCCGCGGCGTTGCGGTGCAGCGTGTAGATCAGCGTGCCCGGCTCCGCCTCGATCGCCCCACGGGCGCCCTCGAAGGCGGCGACGATGTCGTCACCCCGGCCGTCCTTGGCGGTGATCGTGGCGACGATGGAAACCTTGCTCATGGTGTGCCCTCCTCGGGCTCGGGGTTCGGGTGTGACGGAGAAGACTCAGCGTGCGCCGCGGATCAGCGCACCGGGGCGGGCGCCGGTGTCGACGCCGTGGCGCATGACGACCCGACCGCTGACGATCGTGGCGACGTAGCCGTCGGCCCGCTGCAGCAACCGGGGCGCACCTGCAGGCAGATCATGGTGCATCTCGGGTCGGTGCAACCGGAGGGCGTCGAGATCAATGACGTTGAGGTCGCCCTTCTTGCCCGGGGCGAGCACCCCACGGTCGGACAGGCCGTACAGCGCCGCCGCGTCGGCGGTCATCTTGTGCACCACCAGCTCGAGGGGCAGTCGCTCACCGCGCGTCCGGTCGCGGACCCAGTGGGTGAGCATGTAGGTCTCGATGGAGGCGTCGCAGATCGCTCCCACGTGAGCGCCGCCGTCGCCGAGGCCGAGCACGGTGCCCGGGTGCAGCACCATCTCGCGGATCGGGTCCTGGGTGAAGTCGGCGTAGCCGAGGAGCGGGCGCAGCAGCAGCTGGCGACCGTCGTCCTCGAGCATGAGGTCGTAGAAGAGCTCCCACGGGTCGAGGCCCCGCTCGACCGCGATCGCGGCGATCGACTCCGACGGGTCGGGCTCGTAGTCGGGCGGGTCACCGAGGCGGAAGGTCCGGTCGAGGCCCATCCCGATGAACGCCATGCGGGGGTCCGACTGGGGCGTCTCGGCCAGGATCCGGGCGCGCACCTCCGGGTCGCGCAGCCGTGCGACCTTCTCGTCGAGCGGGAGATGGTCGAGGGCGGCGAACGACGGACGGTCGCGCAGCGCGTGGAAGGTCTGCAGTCCGAGCAGCAGCCCGAGCGGACGGCCCGCCACCTGCGGCCGCACCGGGATCCCGCGATCGCCGACCTGCCCGACGAGGTCGAGCATCGTGCGCCACTGGTCGGGCTCGAGGTCGTGCTGGAGCAGCGCGAACGTCACCGGGCGCCCGGTCTCCTCGGCGAGCCGGACCATCCAGTCCATCTCTCGGCCGGGAGCGGCGAGGTCTTCGCCCATCACGCCGGCCGGCGCCAACTCGAACACCCCGGAACCGACCTCACCGAGCGCCCGACCCAGGCCGAAGAGTTCGTCCTCGGCGGCGAAGGTGCCCGGCACCGGCTCACCGTCGATCGCGCGGTGGGCAATCGTGCGCGACGTCGAGACGCCGAGCGCCCCCGCCTCGATCCCCTCCTTGACGATGCGCGCCATCGCCGCGATGTCGTCGGGGGTCGCGGGCTCGTTGCGTGCGCCGCGCTCTCCCATGACGTAACCCCGTACCGAACCGTGCGGCACCTGGGTGCCGACGTCGATCATCAGCGGCTGCCCGTCGACGAAGTCGAGGAACTCCGGGAACGACTCCCAGCCCCACCGGATGCCCTCGGCGAGCGCGGTCCCGGGGATGTCCTCGACCCCTTCCATCAGACCGATCAGCCACTCGCGGCGGTCGGGGGCGGCGGGCGCGAAGCCCACGCCGCAGTTCCCCATGACCACCGTCGTGACCCCGTGCCACGACGACGGCGAGAGGGTCGGGTCCCAGGTGACCTGGCCGTCGTAGTGGGTGTGCACGTCGACGAAGCCCGGGGTGACGAGGCACCCGGAGGCGTCGATCTCCTCGGCGCCGGCGGCCTCGACCCGGCCCACGACGGTGATGCTCGCGCCGTCGACGGCGACGTCGGCGGCGAACGCCGGGGCCCCCGTGCCGTCGACGACCGTTCCGTTGCGGATGACGAGATCGTGCATGGGGCCCCCTCTGGGAACGTGCCCGGCCGACGTGGTGCCCGGTTCGCGGCGTCTGGACCGCGCGGACCCCCGGATCGTAACGTGTCTCGTGGCCGTCCCGCGGGGGCCGGATCCTGACGACAGAGGAGCACGATGCCCACCGATGTCACCGTCGACCTCACCGACCTCGACACCTTCGTCCGGGGTGTGCCCCACGACCAGTTCGACCACCTCCGCGCCACGGACCCCGTCCACTTCCACGACGAGGTCGGGGGCGCCGGGTTCTGGTGCATCACCCGGGCCGACGACCTCCACCTCGTCAGCCACGAGTGGGAGGTCTTCTCGAGCGAGTGGGGCATCACCCTGCACGAGGCCGAGACCGACGAACAGCTGGCCGAGCAGCGGATGATGATGCTGATGATGGATCCGCCGCGCCACACCCGGCTGCGGCTCCTCGTGAACAAGGGCTTCACCCCGCGCATGATCGAACGCCTGCACGAGCGGGTGCGGGAGATCACCCGCGAGATCGTCGAGGCGGCGGTCGGACGCGGCGAGGTCGACTTCGTGGTCGACGTGGCATCGGAGTTGCCGCTGCAGGTGATCGCCGAACTCATGGGCGTCCCCCAGCAGGACCGGAGCCAGATCTTCGAGTGGTCGAACCGCCTGATCGGCTCCGACGACCCCGAGTTCAACGTCTCCCCCGACCTCGCCCGCCAGGCGGCCGTCGAGATGTTCGTGTACGCGAACGACTTGGCGGCCCACAAGCGCGCCAACCCCTCCGACGACATCATCAGCGTCCTGCTCGGTGCCGAGGTCGACGGCGAGCGGCTCTCCGACCTCGAGTTCGACCTCTTCTTCCAGTTGCTGGCCGTCGCCGGCAACGAGACGACGCGCAACCTGATCTCGCACGGCGCGCTGGCCCTGATGGAGAACCCGGACCAGCACCGACTGCTCCTCGACGATCCCTCCCGCCTCCCGGCGGCGGTCGACGAGATGCTCCGGTACGCCTCACCGGTGATGTACATGCGTCGCACCGCCCGCACCTCGTTCGAGCTCCGGGGGAAGCAGGTCGCCGAAGGCGACAAGGTCGCGCTCTGGTACATCGCGGCCAACCACGACCCCGAGGTGTTCCCCGATCCCCATGCGTTCGACCTCACCCGCCCCGCGCGCGACCACGAAGCGTTCGGCGGCGGTGGTCCGCACTTCTGCCTCGGCTCGCACCTGGCCCGCCTCGAGATCTCGGTGATGTTCGAGGAGCTCTTGCACCGGGCTCCCCGGATGGAGCTCACCGGCGACGTCGCCCGCTTGCGCTCGAACTTCATCAACGGCATCAAGCACCTTCCCGTCCGTCTCGGTCGGTGACGGCCCCGACGCAGGAGCGCCGGAACGACGACGGTCTCCCGGGGATCGACGTCGCGGCCCTCACCCGCTGGCTCCCCGGCCACGTCGACGGCGTGGCGGGCCCCTTCACGTTCGA
Organism: Actinomycetes bacterium; assembly: GCA_037142235.1. Classification (GTDB taxonomy): domain Bacteria; phylum Actinomycetota; class Acidimicrobiia; order IMCC26256; family PALSA-555; genus CAIUKV01. Next base: position 1,060 of record JBAXBB010000046.1, on the reverse strand, counting down.
CCTCGTCGCGGCGGGCGGTTCCAACCTCACCTACCGGGTCCGCGACGGGCGGGGCCGGGTGGTCGCGTTGCGCCGCCCGCCCGTGACCGCGGTCCTCGCGACCGCCCACGACGTGGGTCGGGAGTACCGGATCCTCTCGGCCCTCCACCGCGACGGCTCCGTGCCGGTGCCCGCACCGCTGGCCGAGTGCACCGACCCTGAGGTCACCGGCGGACCGTTCTTCGTGATGGAGTTCGTGGAGGGCCCCATCCTGCGCACGCCGGACGACAGCGTCGACCTCTCGGGTGCTGAGCACGCCACCGCCGCCGAGTCCCTGGTCGACGTCCAGCTCGCGTTCCACGCGCTCGACGTCGAGGCCGTCGGGCTCGGGTCCCTCGCCCGCACCCACACCGACTACGTCGCCCGCCAGCTCCGCCGCTGGAAGACCCAGGTCGACGACGCCCGGGTCCGCGACCTCCCCCTGCTCGACGAGGTCCACGCGGGGCTCGTGGTCACGGCGCCCCCGGACTCCGGCCCGCCGGCGCTGGTGCACGGCGACTACCGCTTCGACAACACGATCCTCGGCCCGGACCGGCGGATCAGGGCCGTGCTCGACTGGGAGCTGGCCACGATCGGCGACCCCGTCGCCGACTTCGCGTGGAGTTGCGGGTACTGGACCGACCCCGGCGACCCGGCGCCGTTCATCGACGCCAGCCCCACCCTCGACCCTGCGTTCCCCCGCCGCGCCGAGGTGGTCGACCGCTACGCCGAGCGGTCGGGGCGCGACTGCTCCGGCTTTCCCTGGCTCTGCGTGTTCTCCGCCTGGAAGATGGGCTGCATCGTGGAGGGCGTCCACGCCCGGCGGGTCCGTGGGGCCCGGGGTGGGGCCTCCCAGGGCGATCCGGAGGCCATCGCCGCTCGGGCCGACGGCTTCCTCCACCACGCCGCCACCCTGCTCGCCGACCTCTGAGCCCGACCGAGCCCCCCGCTGGCGAACGGCAACCGAATCCCGGCTGAAACGCGGCGCTGCCCCCCGGCGGTGGCGCCCGTCGGCCAGACTGTGATGACCCCGGACCCGGCC
>JBAXBB010000045.1:0-21434 GCA_037142235.1 Actinomycetes bacterium | reverse complement strand
CCCGGTGGGCCTCCCGGTGGGCCTAGTCGACGGTGAACCCGAGACGGTCCAGCGACGGCGCCCGCCGCTGCCAGTCCTTTTCCACCTTGACCCGCGTGGCCATGTAGATCCGCACCCCGAGCAGCGCCTCGAGCTCCCGCCGGGCGTTGGTGAGCGCCTCTTTGAGCACGGCGCCCCGCTTGCCGATCACGATCCCCTTCTGCGAATCGCGCTCGACCCGGATCGTCACGAGGAGGCGCCAGACCTCGTCGGGGCGGTCCGGGTCGTCGGACCGGCCGGGCCCGTCGAGCTCACCGTCGTCGAGTTCCTCCGCCGACACCGCGATCGAGTGGGGCAGCTCCTCGCGCGTGACGTGCAGGAGCTGCTCGCGCACGACCTCGGCCACGAGAAAGGTCTCGGGCTGGTCGGTGACCATGCCGTCGGGGAAGTACAAGGGGCCTTCCGGCAGGCGCTCCTCCAACTCGGCCACGAGGGCGTCGACCCCCTCGCCGGTGCGGGCCGAGAGCGGCACGTAGGCGTCGAACTCGCCCAGCGCCCCGAGCGCCGCCGCCAGGTGGTCGAACACCTCGTCGCGGGTGGCGGCGTCGACCTTGTTCACCACGAGGATGGCCGGGGTGTTGGCCTGCCGGGCGAGGTCGGCGACGAAGCGGTCGCCCGGTCCGTAGGACGCGTTCGCCTCCACCACCACGCAGACGGCGTCGACCTCCTGGAGGGACGCCCGGGCCCGGTCGTTGGTCCGCTGCCCCAGGAGCGTCCGGGGCTTGTGGAGGCCGGGGGTGTCGATGAGCACGATCTGGCTGGACGGGGTGGTCCGCACCCCGCGGATGGCGGCCCGGGTCGTCTGGGGTCGGTCCGAGGTGATGACCACCTTGGTCCCGACGAGCTGGTTGACCAGCGTGGACTTGCCCACGTTTGGTCGGCCGATGATGCTGACGAAACCCGAGCGGAAGGGTGTGGGCGACACGCCGGTGCCGTCGGGTCCGGAGGTCACAGTTCCACCCCGGTCTCGGTGGCCACCAGCACCGACATGATGCGCTGCCCCTCGACCCGCTCCACCGTGAAGGTGTGCCCGTGGCTCGTCACCCCTTCCCCGGCGGTGGGCATGTGCCCGAGGAGGGTGAAGACCAGCCCGGCGACGGTGTCCCAGTCGTCGTCGGGGAACGCCACCCCGACCAGCTCGGACACCTCGTCGATCGGAGTGCGCCCGGGAACCCGCAGACGACCGTCGGCCAGGCGCTCGATCTCGGGGACCGCGACGTCGGACTCGTCGGCGATCTCACCCACGATCTCCTCGATCACGTCCTCCATCGTCACCAGCCCGGCGGTGTCGCCGTGCTCGTCGAGCACCACCGCCAGGTGGAACTTCCGCTGCTGCATCTCCCGGAGCAATTCGGCTACCCGCTTCCGCTCAGGCACGAACTCGGGCTCGCGCATCGAGGTACCGACCGGGTCGGTGGCGTGGCCGTCGTTGACCCGGGCGACGAGGTCCTTGACCGTCACGACCCCCACGATGTCGTCGGAGCCGTCGCCGAAGACCGGCACTCGCGACCGTCCGGCGGCGACGGCACTCCGGAGCGCCTCCCCCACCGACTCGGCCGCGGCGACCAGCACCATGTCGGGTCGGGGCGTCATGACCTCGCGCACCACCGTGTCGCCGAACTCGAAGATCGAGTGGATGAGCTCACGCTCCTCGAGCTCGATCGCCGCCTCCTCGGCGGCGACGTCGGCCATCTGACGCAGGTCTTCCTCGGTCACGAACGGACCGTCCTTGAGCCCCCGGCCCGGGAGGATCACGTTCGCCAGGCCGATCAGCGCCCGGGTCGTCCAGCGCAGGGGCGGGAAGTTCGTGACCGCCCAGAGGAAGCCCGCACACTGCAGGGCGGCCCGGTCGTTGTGCTGGATGGCGTAGGTCTTGGGAATGACCTCGGCCACCACGAAGAAGAGCACCAGTTGCACCACCAGGCCGAGCACCGCACCGAAGCCGCCCGTGACGTGGTCGAGCACGATGCCCAGCAGGTAGGCGGAGGTCATCTGGCCGATCAGGATCAGCAGCAAGAGGCTGTTGATGGTGCGCTCGGGGTGCTCGAGCATCGCGACCAACCGGCTCGCGGCCCGGGTCCCGTCCTCGGCCAGTGCCATCGCCCGGACCCGCGACATGCGGGCGAACGCCATCTCTGCGAGCGCCAGCACGATCGACGCGAGGAACAGGACCACGACGACGGCGAGCGAGACCCAGTCGCCGCCCTTCACCCGGGACCCGCCCGGCCGGGTCGCGGGGTGGGTGCGGGGGCCGCGCCGGTGGAGAACGACTCGAGCAGTTCGCGCTCGCGCTGCTGCATCCGCACGGCCTCCTCGGCCTCGGCGTGGTCGTAGCCGAACAGGTGGAGGGTTCCGTGCACCACCAGCAGGGCGATCTCGTCGTCGAGCGGGATCCCGCGGGCATCGGCCTGGCGGCGCGCGACCACGGGGCACACCACGACGTCGCCGATCGCCATCGGGGGCTCGGGGCCGTCGTGGTCGACCCCGGGTCCTCGGCCCCCCTCGTCGGGGTACCGGCCCACCGGGATCTCCTCCTCGAGCGGGAACGACAACACGTCGGTGGGGCCCTCGCCGTCGAGGAACTGCTCGTTGAGGTCGGTGATCGTGGCCTCGTCGACGAACACCACCGACATCTCGGCGTCGGCGGGCGCCCGCTCGGCCGCCAGCACGTGCTCGGCGAGGTGGACCCAGTGGATCAGGTCGACGTCGAGGTCGGACTGCTCGTCGGCTCCGTGGACCCGGGTGGCGGGTGGGATCACGCCTGCGCCCGCTCGTAGGCGTCGACGATGTCCTGGACGATGCGGTGGCGCACCACGTCGGAGGAGTCGAGGTCGACGAACGCCACGTCGGGCACCCCCTCCAGGATCCGCCGGACGTCGCGCAGGCCCGAGCGACCCCGACCCTCGGGGAGGTCGATCTGGGTGACGTCGCCGGTGATCACCATGCGCGAGCCGAAGCCCAGCCGGGTGAGGAACATCTTCATCTGCTCGGGAGTGGTGTTCTGGGCCTCGTCGAGGATGATGAACGAGTCGTTGAGCGTGCGCCCCCGCATGAAGGCGAGGGGCGCCACCTCGATCGTGCCGCGGTCCATGAGCCGGGCCACGGTCTCGGCGTCGAGCATGTCGTAGAGGGCGTCGTAGAGCGGCCGGAGGTAGGGGTCGACCTTGGCCAGGATGTCGCCGGGGAGGAAGCCCAGGCGCTCCCCCGCCTCCACCGCGGGGCGGGTGAGGATGATCCGGTTGACCGACTTCGTCTGCAGCGCCTGGACCGCGGCCGCCACCGCCAGGTAGCTCTTGCCGGTACCCGCCGGGCCGATAGCGAACGTGACGGTGTTCGCGGTGATGGCGTCGGCGTACTCCTTCTGCCCGCCCGTCTTCGGACGGACCGACTTGCGCCCCCGCAGGACCTCGGTGGTCAGGACCTCCGAAGGGCGAATGTCGCGCTCGATCATCTGGACCGTCCGGCGCACGACCTCGGGGTCGAGCGTGTGACCCCGCTCGAGCAGGAGCACCAGCTCCTCGAAGAGGACACCGACCCGCTCCGGGTGCGCCTCTTCACCCGTGACCGTGATCTCGTTGCCCCGCACGTGGATGGTCACGGGGAACGACGACTCGATCAGCCGCAGCAACTCGTCGCGTTGGCCGAGGAGCTCCACCATGTGGTGGTCGCCCGGAACGAGGACCTTGACCTGGGTGGGCATCGGGGGGTTCACGTCGTGCGGAGCGTAGCGTCGCCCCGGCCGGTCACCGGGCCACCGAGGCGGCGGGTGGTCAAGGCCGCGGCGAGCGCAACCGCGGCCGTCTCGGTCCGCAGGACGTGGACGCCGACTGCGAGCGACTGCGCACCGGGCGCACCGAGGAGGAGTTCGCGCTCGGCCGGGTCGAGCCCCCCTTCGGCGCCGACGACCGCGCACCACTCGGCCGCCCCGCCCGGCGGATCGGCGAGGTCGGCCAGCGGAGCCCCCGCGACGTCGCCGACGACCAGAGCCGGGTGGGTGGCCAAGGCCGCGACGTCGAGCGGACCGGCCACCTCCGGGAGCCACGCCCGCCGACTCTGCATCGCCGCCTCCCGGGCGACCTTGGCGAAGCGGGCCACGGCGGCCGACGAGCGGTCGTCGTCCCAGCGCACCACCGACCGGGAACTGCGGAACCAGACGATCCGGTCGACGCCGAGTTCGGTGCAGTCCTGCACGATCGCCTCGGGCTTGGCGCCCTTGCCGAGCGCGAACGCCACGGCGAGGCCGGGCCGGCACCGGGGCTCGTCGTGGACGGGTCCGGTGGCCCGGAGGTCGAGTCGACCCCGGCCCAGCGCCCCGATCTCGTAGGTCCGCCAGCGCCCGCGCCCGTCGGCGACGCTCACGACCTCACCCACCCGCAGGCGGCGCACCCGCTCCAGGTGGTGACCGTCGTCGCCGTCGACGACCAGCGCCTCGGGGAGCTGGACGGCTGCGTCGACGTCGCCGGCGGACGCGTCCGCCGACGGGGCGGGCACGAGGTGCGCCACCGCCCCGCTCTGAGCCGCGAACCCGGTCGTCAACGGGCTACTGGAACGCCGACTTCAGACGCGCGAACACGCCCTTGGAGGGTGGTGCCACCGCTTCGCCCCGGTGGTCGGCGAGGCGGTGGAGCAACTCGGCTTCCTCGTCGTCGAGCCGAGTGGGGACCTCGACGTCGAGGCGGACGAGCAGGTCGCCCCGGCCCCGGCCGCGCAACGACGGCACCCCCGCCCCCTTCACCCGGATCACCTGACCGGGCTGGGTCCCCGCCGGCACGTGCACGCTGTGCTCGGCGTCGAGGGCCTCCACGCTGAACTCGGTCCCGAGTGCGGCCTGGGCGATGCCGATCCGGCGCACGGCCACGAGGTCGTCGCCGACGCGTTCGAGGTCCGGATGCCGAGCCACCCGGACGGTGACGTAGAGATCGCCGGGCGGGCCACCCCGCGGTGCGGCCGCCCCGCGCCCGGTGAGACGGAGACGGGTGCCGTCGTCGACACCGGCAGGAACGTCGACGTCGATGGTCCGTTGGGCCATCACCCGGCCGTCGCCCCGGCAGTCGCGACACGCCGAGAGGATCCGCCGACCGGTGCCGCTGCAGGCCCCGCACGGTGACGACGTGACGATCTGGCCGAGGATGGAGCGCCGCATCTGGCGAATCTCGCCCCCGCCGTTGCAGACGTCGCAACGGGTCGGGTGGGTTCCCGGCTCGCACCCCGAACCCGCGCACCGGCTGCACTCGACCGGCATCCGGGCCTCGATGGTGTGCGTGACCCCGAAGGCGGCGTCGTGGAGAGGGAGCTCGACGACGGTCTCGGCGTCGGCCCCCCGCTGCGGTCCGGCCGGCCCGCGCCGCCCGCCGAACGGATCGCCACCGAAGAAGGCGTCGAACAGGTCGCCGAAGCCGCCGGAGTTCTCGCCCGCCCCGGCGCCACCACGCCCGGAGTCGCCGAAGACGTCGAACCGACGGCGGCGCTCGGGGTCGCTCAGCACCTCGTAGGCCGCGCCGATCTCCTTGAAGTTCGCCTCGGCGTCGGGGTCGCCCGGGTTGGCATCCGGGTGGTACCGACGCGCCAGGGCCCGGTACGCGCGCTTGATGTCGTCGTCGGTGGCGCTGCGGTCGACGCCGAGCACCTCGTACGGATCGTTCACGTCGACCTCACGACAGGTGGCGGCCGAGCTGCTGGGAGACGGCCGTGACCGCCGACAGCGCGTGCCGGTAGTCCATCCGGGTAGGACCGAGCACTCCCACCACGCCGGCGGCCTGGCCATCGACCTCGTAGGGCGCCAGCACGAGCGCGCACTCCCGCAACTCCTCGAGCTGGTTCTCACTGCCGATGCGCACGGTGAGGCCGGCCTGGAGGAGCTCGTGCACCACCGACACCACCACGACCTGGTGTTCGAGCATCTCGAGGAGCCGGGCCGCGCTCTCAGCGGTGGAGAAGGCCTCCTGCTCGGCGGCGATGTTGCCCACCCCGTGCAGGTAGAACGGCTCACGGTGCTCCGGAGCGCCCAGCCCGCGCAGGGCCGAGCAGGCCTCGGTCACGAGGTCGTCGACGGCCGTGTCGCCCGAGGGCGGGACCGATACGTCGGTCGTGAGCGCCTGTCCCCGCACGGCCTGCTCGACGCGCCCTCCCGCCGTCGCCAGCGCCGTCTCGTCGGCGTCGAGGCCGAGGGCGAGTACATGGCGCTCGATCGCACCGTTGGAGAGCACCACCACGAGCAGCACGGTCCGCTCATGGAGCCGGACCAGTTGCACCGCGCGCACCACCGCCTGATCGGCCTGCGGGCCGACCACCACCGCGGCGTGCCGGCTCAGGCGGGCGAGGAGCTGGCTCGTCTCGTGGAGCAGGTCCTCGAGCGCCCGGTGCGACGAGGCGAAGAAGTCGGCGACGGCGAGGTGGTCCTTGGGCGGGAGCGGCTGGCGCTGCGTGAAGTTGTCGACGAAATAGCGGTAGCCGCGGTCGGTGGGGATCCGGCCCGCCGACGTGTGCGGCTGAGCGATGTAGCCATCGCGCTCGAGGATCGTCATGTCGTTGCGGATCGTGGCACTCGAAACCCCGAGACCGGTCGACTGGGCCACCGTCTGGGACCCCACCGGCTGCGCCGTCTCGACGTACTCCTCGACGATGGCCCGCAGGACCGACGCCTTGCGCTCGTCGAGTTCGTGCTCCGACACCTGGACTCCCGCTCGGTCTCGCTCGGTCTCGCTCGGTCCGCTCCGGTCCGGTTCCGCCCGGACCGAGGTCTGCACCGGCCCGCTTGGCAGTCGATCGTACCGAGTGCCAACCCCCGTGTCGCCCGCGGCGACCCCGTCAGGCGTCGGGCCACAGGGCCAGCGTCACCTCACTGACGAGCAACCGACCAGTCGGCGTGCACACCACCCGCCCGCCGACCACCTCGACGAGCCCGGCGTCCACCAAGTCGGCGAGGCGGGCCGGATCGGTGTCGGGGGGGATCTCCGCGCCGGCCCGGGTGCGCAGCGCCAGGCCCAGCCGTTCGGCCACCAGTGTGGCGGCATCGGGGGTCTCCGAGCCGGCTCCGGGCGAGCGACCTTCGGCCACGCGGGCGATGTACGCCTCCGGCGTGGGCACGTTCCACCACCGGGTCCCGGCGGCGTGCCCGTGCGCCGCGGCACCGATCGCCAGGCAGTCCGCCCCCGCCCAGTAGCCCAGGTTGTGACGGCACTCGTGGCCGGGCCGCGCCCAGTTGGACACCTCGTACCAGTCGAGCCCCGCCCCACTCAGCCGGACCTCGGCCTCCAGGTAGCGCTCGGCCTGCACGTCGGGATCCGGGACGGGCGCCTCCCCCGCCCCGATCCGGCGGGCGAGCGGGGTGCCGGGCTCGACCATCAGGCCGTAGACGCTCACGTGGGGTGGCTCGAGCGCCAGCACGTCGTCGAGCGTCCGGGCGAAGTCGGCCGCGGACTCGCCCGCCGCGCCCGCGATCAGGTCGAGATTGAACGAGCCGATCCCCGCCTCACCGATCGCCGCCACCGTCCGGGCGACGTTGGACCGGTCGTGGGTGCGCCCCAACGCGGCGAGCACGGCGGGCTGCGTGGACTGCACCCCCACCGAGATCCGGGTGACCCCTGCCCGCGCGTAGGTGCGCAGCGCCGTGACGTCCACCGAGTCGGGGTTCACCTCGACGGTCACTTCCGCACCGCTCGCGCGCGGCAGCGCGTCGAGGATCCGCACGAGCACCGGCGCGGGCACCAGCGACGGAGTTCCCCCGCCGAGGTAGACGGTGTCGGCGGCCACCAGCGCGCCCGACGCGACCTGGCGCCGCACGTCGGTGACGCAGGCGTCGACGTAGTCGTCGACCAGGTGGTGACGGTCGGTGAAGGTGGTGAAGGCGCAGTAGTCGCAGCGGTGCGTGCAGAACGGCACGTGGACGTAGACCGTGGTCCGCGGCGCGGCCAGCCCGGGGAGCACGGTCCGTCAGTCGTCGAGGGTGAGGGCCGCGACGAACGCCTCCTGGGGGACCTCCACGCGCCCGATCTGCTTCATGCGCTTCTTCCCCTCCTTCTGGCGTTCGAGCAGCTTGCGCTTGCGCGAGATGTCGCCGCCGTAACACTTGGCGATGACGTCCTTGCGCTTGGCCTTCACCGTTTCACGGGCGATGATCCGCCCGTTGATCGCGGCCTGGATCGGCACGTCGAAGAGCTGACGCGGGATGAGTTCGCGCAGCTTTTGGGTCATGCGACGGCCGTAGTCGTAGGCCTTGTCGCGGTGGACGATCGCCGAGAACGCGTCGACCGGCGCCGAGTTGAGGAGGACGTCGACCTTGACGAGGTGCGAACGGCGGTAGCCCGACGGCTCGTAGTCGAGCGACGCGTAGCCCTTGGTCCGCGACTTCATCTGGTCGAAGAAGTCCATGACGATCTCGGCCAGGGGCAATTCGTAGGCCAGCTCGACCCGCTCCTCGGAGAGGTACTCCATCTTCACCATCTCGCCCCGACGGTGCTGGCACAGCTCCATGAGCGTGCCCACGTACTCGGTGGGGGCGAGCATGGTGACGGTGGTGTACGGCTCCTCGATGAAGTCGGTCTGGGTGGTGGGCGGCAGCGACGACGGGTTGTCGACGACCTCGACGTCGCCGCTGGTGAGGTGGGCCTGGTAGACGACGTTGGGCGCGGTGGCGACGAGCGAGAGGTTGTACTCGCGCTCGAGCCGCTCCCGCGTGATCTCCATGTGCAAGAGCCCCAGGAACCCGCAGCGGAATCCGAAGCCGAGTGCGCCCGAGGTCTCGGGCTCGTACGTGAACGACGAGTCGTTGAGGCGCAGTTTTTCGAGCGACTCGCGCAGGGCGGCGTACTCGTCGCCGTCGACCGGGTAGAGACCGCAGAAGACCATCGGCTTGGGCTCGCGGTAGCCGGGGAGCGCGTCGCCCGGCCGGGCCGCGGTGGTGACGGTCTCACCGACCCGGGCCTCCCCGACGTCCTTGATGCCGGCGATCAGGTAGCCGACCTCGCCCGGACCGAGCGACGCGACCGGCGTCATGCCCGGTCGGCGCACCCCGATCTCCTCGGCGTCGTGGTGGGCACCGGCGTTCACGTAGTGGAGCTTGGCGCCGCTCGTGAGCGTGCCGTTGAAGACCCGCAGCGAACTCACCACCCCGCGGTAGGGGTCGTAGATGGAGTCGAACATCAGCGCCTGGAGCGGCGCGTCGGGGTCACCCGCCGGCGGCGGCACCTGCTCGACCACCGCGTCGAGCAGTTCGGCGACGCCCAACCCCGTCTTGGCCGAGATCCGCAACACGTCGGTGGCCGGGATGCCCAGCACCCGCTCGATCTCCTCGGCCCGCTTGTCGGGCTCGGCGGCGGGCAGGTCGATCTTGTTGAGGACGGCGACGATCGTGAGGTCGGCCTCGAGGGCCTGGTAACAGTTCGCCAAGGTCTGAGCCTCGATCCCCTGGCTGGCGTCGACGAGCAGCACCGCCCCCTCGCACGCGGCCAGGCTGCGCGACACCTCGTAACCGAAGTCCACGTGGCCCGGGGTGTCGATCAGGAAGAGGACGTGGTCCTTCCAGTCCAGCCTGACGTTCTGGGCCTTGATCGTGATGCCCCGCTCCCGCTCGATGTCCATGGAGTCGAGGTACTGGGCCCGCATGTCGCGGGAGTCGACCGCCTTGCACAACTCCAGGATCCGGTCCGCGAGGGTGGACTTCCCGTGGTCGATGTGGGCGATGATCGAGAAGGATCGGAAGCGCTCGATCGGGGGCACGGGGGGCCTCTCTGGGGGACCAGGGCTGGAGGAACCCATTCTCGCCGGTCGGAGCGCCTCCGGGCGCACTTCGGGCTTCCGGGCGGACGGCTGCTACCCTCCCACGTTCCCAACGGGCCTTCCTCGGAGTCATCGTGGCCAACATCAAGAGCCAGAAGAAGCGCAACCTCCAGAACGAGCGCCGTCACGAGCGCAACAAGGCGGTGCGTTCCGAGCTCAAGACCCGCATCAAGAAGGCCAACACGGCCGTCGAGGCCGGAGCCGAGGACGCCACCGAGGCCGTGCGCCTCGCCCAGAAGCGCCTCGCCAAGGCCGGCGCCAAGGGTCGCATCCACAAGAACCAGGCTGCCCGGCGCATCTCTCGGGTCATGAAGGCCCGCAACACCGCTTCTTGATCCGACCCGGCCCCGCGTTCAGCGCCGTCGGCCGGACCGAGCGCCGACCCGCGCCGTTTGCGCCGCCAGCCGGGCGACCAGCACCTCGATCACGGCGTCCTCGGGAATCGCCCGCGCCCCCTTGAGGTCGAGGTCGGCCTGGGCCAGCAGGGCATAGGCGTCGCGGATCCCCTCGGTGCCGAGGCGCCGGGTCTGATCGAGGGTCTTCTTGGCAGTGAAAGCCTTGACGTTGCCGCCGAGCGCCGCAACGGCGTCGGCCTCGGTCCGGATGCCCGGATCGTCGAGCCGGGCGATGCGCCGGTAGCGGTTGTGCAGCATGGCGAGCACCTGGAGGGGGTGCATCGGCTTGGGCTGCTGCGGGCCGGTGGCGTTGAGCAGGCGGGAGCAGAGCTCGAGCGCCCCGGCCACGTCGCCGCTCTCGATGGCGTTGGTCAACTCGTAGGGCGGCACCGAGCCGGCGTGGCCGAGATACGGAGCGACGTCGTCGGGCTCGAGCGTGGACCCGGGTCCGAAGGCCGCCGCCAGGACCTCGACCATGGCGGGGATCCGTCCGGCATCACCCCCGACCCGGTCGAGGAGCACCGAGCGCGCGCGTGGCCGCAACGCCAGCCCGGCGGCGCTCAGGGCGGCGTCGAGCACGTCGGCGGTGGACGTGTTGGCCGGACCGTGGTCGGTCGCCCCCGCCGCCTTGCAGGCCTTGGCGAGCGCGTCCGGCGTGCGCCCTCCACCGGCGACCACCACGAGGTGCGTGGTCGGCATCGGATCCTCGAGGTAGGAGACGATCGGCGCCGCTTCGTCCTTGAGGAGGTGACCGACGTCGCGCAGCACGACCACCCGCCCCTCGGTCATGAACGGCGGGCTCGACGCCGCGTTCACGGCCCCGGCCACGGCCGAGCGCCGCTCCTCCTCCCCGCCCACCTCGCCCTCCCGGGCCCGGCCCGGGACGGTGAACTCCTCGAGTGCGAGGCTGCGGTCGTCACCCGCCAGCAGGTCGGTGACGAGGGCCTCGAGCGCATCGGCCCGCAGGATCGGGTCGTCACCCTTGAGGACGTGGACGCTCATGCGCCCGGGCCGTCACCCGGTACGTCGGCACGCTGCTCCATGATCGCCTCAATCGTGCGGCACACCTTGACCGAGCCCGCAACGTCGTGGACCCGCACGATGCGACAGCCGTGCATCACGCCGTAGGCCACCGACGCCAGCGAGGCCTCCCGGCGGTCGTCGATGTCGAGGCCGAGGAGGTCGCCGAGGAAGCGCTTGTTCGACGCCGAGAGCAGCAACGTGAAACCGTGCGAGGCGAGAGCCGCGCTCTCGCGCAGCAGGACCGCGCTCATGGCCGGCGTCTTGCCGAGGTCGAGGCCGGCGTCGATGGAGATCTGGTTGGGGGCCAGCCCGGCTGCCTCGGCCCGCCTCGCCCGCTCGAGCAGGAACGCCGTGATGTCGGCGACGAGGTCGTTGTAGACCGGCTCGGGGTCGGGCACCCGGGGCTGGAGCCGGATGTGGGTCGCCACCACCGAGGCGTGGTGACGCCGGGCGACCGCGAGGTACTCCGGATCACCGAACCCGCTGATGTCGTTGCCGACGACCGCCCCGGCCCGCAGGGCCTCGTCGAGCACGCCCGCCCGCCAGGTGTCGGAGGAGATCGGGGTGTCAAAGCGGGCGTGGAGCGCCTCGATCGACGGGATCACCCGGTCGAGCTCCTCGGCCTCGCTCACCTCCGGGCCGGGTCCGGCCTTGACCCCACCGACGTCGAGCAGGTCCGCACCCTGGTCGACCAGGACCGCGGCCCGGCGCAGCAGGTCGTCGAGGGCGTAGGTGGCTCCCTGGTCGAAGAACGAATCGGGGGTTCGGTTGAGGATCCCCATGACCAGGGTCCGGTTCGTGACGTCGTGGACGACGTCGCCGAGGCGGTACTCACGGGGGACGAGGGGCAACGGAGCGGGCACCCCACCATGTTGCCCGACCGAACCGTGTCCCGACGAACATCGGGCCGATCGACGGGGAACCCGGCGGGTGCTCGGGCCCGGACGCGGAGGAGATTGGCCCCGGTCCGGTCAGTTTCCTAGGGTGGCCCCTACGCCGCACGAGCGGACGGACGTTCCGGGAGTCGATCCGTGGTAGAGGCGCCGAGGGGATTCTGGGTGGCGGCCCGGGCCGAGCCCGACCGGGTGGCCCTGATCGACCCGGCCCAGCGAGCGTGGACGGCGGGCGAGCTCCTCTCGGGCGCCGACCGACTGGTCCACTCCCTGCGGGCGCGGGGTCTCCAGGAGGGGGATCCGGTCGCCACGCTGGCGACCAACGGGGCCGAACTGATCCAGACCCTCCTCGCGGTGTTCCAGGCGGGTTGGCAGTACGTGCCGCTCAACACCCACCTCACCGCCCCCGAGGTCACCTACATCCTCACCGATTCCGGGGCGAAGGCCCTCGTCGCCGATGCGGCCAACGCCGACGTGGCGATCGCGGCGGCGTCGGCGGCGGGCATCGACCCCGCCGCGCGTCTGGGGATCGGCGACGTCTCGGGCTTCGTCCCGTGGGGCGAAGCGCTCGCGGGTCAACCCGATTCCACCCCGGACCAGCGGGTGACCGGCCAGTTCATGCAGTACACCTCCGGGACCACCGGACGCCCCAAGGCGGTGCAGCGCGAACTCCCCCGGCTCGACCCGGAGACGTGGGTCTCCCAGTTCAGCGGCAACCTCACCCGCTACGACATCGCGCCCGGGGGCGACGCCGTCCACCTGGTGACCTCACCGATGTACCACATGGCGCCACTGTCCTTCGGGTACTTCTCCCTGCACTTCGAGCACACCGTCGTGCTGATGGACCGGTGGGACGCGGCGCAGGCCCTGGACCTCATCGAGCGGTACCACGTCACCGACACCCACATGGTCCCCACCCAGCTGCACCGCCTGATGGCACTCCCCGACGCCGTCCGCGCCCGCGCCGACGTCTCCTCGCTGCGCCAGGTGATCCACGCGGCGGCACCCTGTCCGATCGACTTGAAGCGCCGCTTGTTCGCCTGGCTCGGCCCCACGATCTTCGAGTTCTACGGAGCGACCGAGGGCGGTGGCACCATCGCCCGCCCGGACGACTGGCTCGCCCACCCGGGCACGGTCGGTCGGCCGTGGGCGGGCGCCGGCGTGAAGGTGCTCGACGACGACGGCAACGTCGTTCCCCCCGGCACCGTGGGCACGGTGTATCTGAAGCTGATGGGCGACTTCGCCTACAAGGGCGACCCCGACAAGACGGCATCGAACCGTCACGGCGACTACTTCACGGTCGGCGACATGGGCGAACTCGACGCCGAAGGGTTCCTCTACCTGCGCGATCGCAAGATCGACATGATCATCTCCGGCGGGGTGAACATCTACCCGGCCGAGGTGGAAGCGGCGTTGCTCTCCCACTCCAAGGTCGGCGATGCCGCGGTGTTCGGCGTTCCCCACGACGACTGGGGCGAAGCGGTCAAGGCGGTCGTCGAGCCGGCGAGCGGAGTCGCCGCCTCCGACGAACTGGCCGCCGAGCTCCTCGCCCACTGCGAAGGAATGCTCGCCCGCTACAAGTGCCCCCGGAGCCTCGACTTCACCGACGCCATGCCCCGGGACCCCAACGGCAAGCTCTACAAGCGCACGCTGCGCGAGCCCTATTGGGCCGGGCGCGAGCGCCAGATCTGAACCGGCAGGACCGCGCATGGACTTCATCTACCCGCCCGAGGCCGAGGCCCTGCGCCGCGAACTGCGGGCGTGGCTCGACGAGCACTGCACGGAGCGGTTCCGCGGGCTCCGGGGCACGAGCATCGGCGCCGATCCGGAGCGGCTCGCACTCATGCGCGCCTGGAACCGCCTCGTGGCCGACGCGGGCTACGCGACCATCTCCTGGCCGGTCGCCTTCGGTGGGCGCGCCGCGTCGGTCATGGAACAGGTGGTGTGGGCCGAGGAGATGGACCGGGCCGGCGCCCCCGCACTCCTCAATCCGATCGGCCTGGCCAACATCGCCCCTGCGATCATGGAATGGGGCGACGACGACCAGAAGGAGCGCCTGCTCCCCCCGATGCGCCGCGGCGACCACATCTGGTGTCAGGGGTTCTCCGAGCCCGACGCCGGGTCCGACCTCGCCTCCCTGCGGACCTCGGCCCGTCGCGACGGCGACCACTACGTCGTGAACGGCCAGAAGATCTGGAACACCCTCGGCGACGTCGCCGACTGGTGCGAGTTGCTCGTGCGCACCGATCCGGACGCACCCAAGCACGCGGGGATCTCGTGTCTCCTCGTCGACATGACCCTCCCCGGCATCGAGACCCGCCCCATCACCACGATCACCGGCGACGCCGAGTTCAACGAGATCTTCTTCGACGACGTCCGCGTGCCCGCCTCCGCCCTGCTCGGCCCGGAGCACCAGGGTTGGCGCGTCGCCATGACCACGCTCAACAACGAGCGGGGAGGGGTGGCCACGCTCCACCTCATGGTGCGTCGCCGGATCGCCGAGCTCCTCGCCACCGCGCGCACCGTGACGGTCGCCGAAGGCGTCACCGCCACCGAGGACCCCAGATGGCGGGCTCGCCTGATGCGTTGCTACGTGGAGGGCGAGTTCTTGAAGTTCCTCTCCGACCGGGCGCTGTCGGCCGCGGCCCACGGGCGCACCGGCGCCGAGGGCGCCCTGGTGAAACTCGTCTGGAGCGAGACCTCGCAGCACGTCTCGACCCTCGCCGCCGAGTTGCTCGGACCCGACGGCCTCGGCGGGCCGTGGGGCACCGACCGGATGCACGCGCGCTCGCTCGGGATCGCCGGGGGCACCACCCAGGTCAACAAGAACATCGTCGCTCGCTCGGTGCTCGGCCTCCCGAAGGGAGTCTGACGATGGACCTCGAGTTCTCCGACGACCAGGAACTCCTGCGCGAGACCCTCGCCGGGTTCCTCACCGATCGGGCTCCCGTCGGCGACTTCGTGCGCCCGCTCCTCGACGATCCCCGCGGCACCACCGCCGCCGTCCACTCCGGACTCGCGGCGCTCGGACTGTTCGGCCTCCTCGTGCCCACGAGCGCCGGCGGCTCCGGGGCCGGGATGACCGACGCCGGGGTGGTGGCCGAGGAACTCGGGCGCGCGCTCCACCCCGGCCCCTGGATCGGCACCGCGGTCGGCGCGGCCACGGTGCTCTCGGCCTTCGCCGCGCACGAACGTCTCCCCGAGCTCGCGGCCGGCACCTGGCTCCCGACCCTGGCGGTGCACGAACCCGGGCACCGCTACTCCTGGGCCGAGCCGTCCACGACCGCCGTTCACGACGGCGCCGGGTGGCGTCTTTCCGGGGCGAAGCGCCACGCCCTCCACGGAGGTGCCGCCGACGCCTTCATCGTGGCGGCCGGCACACCCGAAGGGCTCGGGGTCTTCCTCGTGGATGCCAACGCTCCCGGCGCCACCGTCACGATCGAGGACTCCATCGACGGCACCCGCACGACGGCACGGCTCGACCTCGCGGGTGCGCCGGCAGACTGCCTGGGCACCGGGGTCGACGCCGGAGCGGCGCTGGCCGCGGGCGTGGACCGCGTGACCGTCGCCCTCGTCCTCGACGGGGTCGGCGCGGCGCGCGCGGCCCTCGACCTCGCCCGCGGTTACTCGCTCGAACGTCACCAGTTCGGTCGCCCGGTGGGAAGTTTCCAAGCGGTTCAGCACCTGCTGGTCGACATGCTCACCGACCTCGAGCTCACCCGGGCGGGCGCCACGTATGCCCTCTGGGCCGCCGACGGCGACGATGCGACCGAACGCCACCGCGCCGCGGCGCTCGCCAAGGCCCAGGCCAGCCACGTCCTCCCGCGGATCGGGGCCGATGCCCTGCAGGTGTTCGCGGGGATCGGCTTCACCTGGGAGCACGACATCCACCTGTACTTCAAGCGCCTCGTCGGCGTCGCCCACCTCTACGGCGACGAAGACCATCACCTCGACGAGTTGGCGACGCTCGTCCTCGACCCGACCGACTCCGGAGGTTCGTGATGGCCAGGGTTCCGATCGAGGCCGGGTTCTTCCGGATCCCCGATGATCCCTCCGCGGCCCCGGTGCTCCTCGGCAGCCGCTGCCCGGACTGCGACGAGGTGTTCTTCCCGCGCCGACTCGTGTGCGCCCGTTGCCTGTCCGTCGGTTGCCTCGACGTCGAGCTCTCGGGTCGGGGCCGCCTCTGGACCTGGACCTACTGCTACGTCCCGATGTTCGGCAAGGTCGACAGCAGCGTCCCGGGCTACGGCGTCGGACAGGTGGACCTCCCCGAAGGACCCCGGGTGCAGGCGATCCTGCTCGGGACCTCCTCCGACTTCCGGATCGGCATGGAGGTGGAGATCGATCTCGAGACCCTGCGGGAGGACGCGGCGGGCGACGATGTCGTGATCTACCGGTTCCGCCCCGTGAGCCCCTCCCCCACCGAGGAGACCTGATGCGACACGGACTGCGCTTCGACGGTGTCGCCGTCGCGGGGATTGGCATGGTGCGCTTCGGCCTGTACCCCGATCGGCCCGCCGCGCACCTCGCGCGCGACGCCGGCCTGGCCGCCCTGGTCGATGCCGGGATGACCCTCGCCGACGTCGACGAGTCGTTCGTCGGCTACATCCAGCCCGGCTCGATGATCGGCGTGAAGGCGATGAAAGAGCTCGGGCTGACCGGGCTGCCCGTCACCCACGTCGAGAACGCGTCCGCCACCGGCCTGGTGGCGTTCCGGGATGCCGCGTGGGCGGTGTCGTCGGGGCGGGCCGACGTGGCCATGGTCCTCTGCTTCGACAAGTTCACCGACATGGTCAAGGCGGGGGGCGGGGGCGCCGGGCGCGACCAGATCGACGCGCCGATCCTGCCTGCCGCCTACTTCGCCCTCTGGGCCCAACGCCGCATGCACGAGCGCGGCACCCGACCCGAGCACTTCGCGACGGTGGCCGCCAAGAACTGGAACTACGGGGCGCTCTGCCCCACGGCCCACCGGCAACCCGATCACGTCGTCACCCCCGACGAGGTGCTCGCGTCGCGCCTGGTGGCCGAGCCGCTCACCACCATGATGTGCTGCCCACCCGACGACGGTGCCGCCTGCGTGATCCTGGCCCGGGAAGACCTGGTGCGCGCTCGGCGACCCGATCGACCGGTGGTGCGGGCGCTGGCCTCCGCGTTGCAGTCGGAGTCGTATTCGCGCGGCCACACGTTCGTCGGCCCGGTGGTCGGTCCGGCGACGATGACCCGCGACACCGCCGCGGAGTGCTACGAGGCCGCCGGGATCGGGCCCGACGACGTGAGCGTCGCCTTCTGCCACGACGCGTTCGTGAACGAGGAGCTCGAGTACTACGAACTCCTCGGGTTCTGCGCCGAAGGTGACGCCGAGAAGCTCGTCGAGGAGGGCGCCACCGGGCCGGGCGGTCGCATTCCGTTCAACACCGACGGTGGGCTGATCGCTCGGGGTCATCCCGGAGGCCCGACCGGACTGGCCATGATCCACGAGTCCGTCCTGCAACTCCGAGGAGAGGCCACGGGGCGCCAGGTCGCCGACGCACGCGTCGCCCTGTGCCACCTCGTCGGCGGCGGCAGCGTCTGCACGGTGAACCTGCTCGAGGCTGCGCCTTGAGCCGACCCAGGAGGATCCCATGACCACGAGCGACGAACTGCGGGCAGCCGGCCGCGAGATCCAGGGCCAGTTGTGGCCCGCCACCCGCACCGCGAGTGGCACCGGCCAGTTCCCGGCCGCCCGGCTCGCCCCCGAGTTCTTCGACTGGGTCCAGCAGAGCGCCTTCGGCTCGGTCTGGTCCCGGGAGGGCCTGGCCGTGCGCGACCGGTCGATGATCACCGTGGCGATGCTCGCCGCGCTCGGTCAGACCGAGGAGCTGCGGGTCCACCTCCTCGGCGCCCGCAACGTCGGACTGTCGCGCGACGAGCTGGTCGAGGTGCTGATGCAGTCGGCGGTCTACGCCGGCGTGCCGGCCGCGGTGGCGGCCCTGCGGGTCGCCGCCGAGGTCCTCGGCGACCCCGACTGAGCCGCGGCCCGTCAGTCGGCCCAGCGCAGGGTGACGTCGCCGAGGAGCTCGGCGACCGCCACCAGCTCGCTCCAGTCACGGTCGCCCAACCCCGCGTCGAGCGCACGGCCGAGGACCCCGCGGACCGCCATCCCGGCCGGCGTCGGCACGCCCACCGCTTCGCCGACCCCCACGATCAGGTCGGCGTCCTTGGCCGCCAGCTCCAAGGCGAACATCGTGGCCCTCCCGCGCTCGTCGATCCCCTCGACCATGCGCTCCAGGAAGAAGTTCCCCGCACCTCCGGTCCGGAGCACCTCCACGGCCTGGCGGACGGTGATCCCCGACTTCGCCGCGAGCGACAGCCCCTCGAGGCTCACCCAGGTGGTGGTGAAGGCGATCAGGCTGTTGACGAGCTTCATCGTGTTGCCCAGACCCAGTGCCCCGAGGTGGAACGTCGCCCGGCCGAGCGGTTCGAGCACGGGCAGCACCCGGGCGACGGCGTCGTCGTCGCCCCCCACCATGAACACCAACATCCGGTGCTGAGCACCGGGGGCGCCACCGGTGAGTGGAGCCTCCACGAGGTGGTGACCGCTCGCCGCGAGACGGGCTCCGAGTGCCCGCACCACGTCTGGGCTGTTCGTGGACAGGTCCACCAGGACCGAGCCCGCCGGAGCGGCGGTCGCCCACCCAGCGGCGACCGACTCCACCACGGCCGGGGTGGGCAGGGAGAGGATCGTCACCTCCGACGCGAGCGCGACCTCGGCGACCGTCGCGGCCGCGGTCGCACCGACGACGGCGCGCGCGCGTTCGGGGTCGGTGTCGAAGACCGTCACCTCGTGTCCGTCGGCCACGAGGTTGGCCGCCACGGGCCCCCCGATGTTGCCGAGCCCGATCATCCCGACGCGCATGGTTCCCCCCACCGTCCGGGCTCCGCCCGCGGTCTCAGTAGTAGAGCGACGTCATGAACCCGAGCCGCACGAGATCGCCGTGCTGGTTCGTCCAGCGCTGTTCGGTGGTGAACACCGACGTCGGGCCGAGCTTCATGTCCTTTTCGACCACGTCGACCAGGCGGCACACTCCGGTGATGACGTCGCCGGGCCGGATCGGGGCGAAGTAGAGGCTCCGTTGGCCCCCGTTGAGCACCCGCTGGCCGGGCTCGGCGCCCATGCCCCGCAACCAGGGTCCGCCCCAGGGGCGGCGAGGCCCCCAGGCGAACGGGTCGAGGTCACGGGGCGCGACCAGCCCACCCCACGGCCCGGCCGCCGCCACCGTCTCGTCGACGAAGGCGGGGGGCGGCGGGTCCGGCCAGTGCGTGGCGATCGCCCACTTCCGGATGTCGTTGGCATCGACCGCCCAACCGGTGATGGGAGCCGTCGTGGCGCCGATCTGGTCGATCTCGGCCTGCGTGAGGTGGACCCCCGGTGCCGCGTCCCCCGTCGCCACCGCCGGTTCGGGCTCGGCCAGGACCGACGGCGCGTCGCCCCAGAGGTGCACGGTGGCGGTGCCCGGCGTGGTGTCGACGCCGTCCTGGTTCACCACGGACAGCGCGACGTGGACCAGCCGGGCGCCGTCGCGCACCTCGGTGCCGGTCACGGTCGCGGCCGCGGCGAGGGTGTCGCCCTTGAAGTTGAGCCCGCGGAACTGGCAGGCGAACTCCACGATGCCACCCGCCTCACCGGCCCAGGCCTCCAGGGCGTTGTGCAGGTAGGCGATCCGGAGGTTGCCCATGCCGAAGGCAGCGGGTTGCCCCACGGCACGGGCGTCGGCGTCGTCCATGTGGATCGGGATGAACTCGTCGTTGACCGCGGCGTAGCGGTTCCAGTGGGCGAGGTCGGTGGTCCGGACGAACGGCCCGACGACGTCACCGACCTCGATGCGGTCGAACTCAGGGAGGCTCATGGACGCGGAGTGTAGGCCGGGATACGGTTGGGGCAACGAGCACTCCCCATCCGCCCGGCTCGGGCCGACCATTGGAGAGACCATGGGCCTGCGAGAGCACGTCGTCTGCGACAGCGACCTCCACGTGATGGAACCCGCCGACCTGTGGGAGCGCTACATCGACCCGTCGTACGCGCACGCAGCGCCCCGCGGCCTCACCGAGATGGAGCGCGACATGCGGGTCCGGGTCAAGGACCACATCTTGCTCCGGTCGGGTCCGGTGCGGCCCCAGCGGATCGACGGCCGCAAGACCGGCTGGCGCCAAGAGCACGACAACGTCTACGCCGCCTCCGAGGCGCGGAACTGGGACTCCCGCTCCCAGGTCGACGCCATGGACGCCGAAGGCCTCGACCTCTCCGTGCTGTACCCGTCACGGGGGTTGTTCGTCCTCGGCATCGACTCCGTCGACCAGATCGGGTCCGGCGGCCTCGAGCCCGACTTCGCCACCGCCATCTCCCGGGCCTACAACGACTGGATGCGCGACTTCTGCGACGAAGCGCCCGACCGCATGTACGGCGCCGGCATGGTCGCTCCCCACGACGTGAGCGGCGCGGTCGAGGAGGCCCGCCGTTGCGTCGAGGAACTCGGCTTCAAGGCCATCTTCCTCCCCCCCGCCACGGTCAACCGGCGTCCGTGGCACCACCCCGCGTACGACCCGCTGTGGGCCGAGATCGAGCGGCTCGACGTCCCCATCGCGTTCCACGGCGGCGGGCAGACCTACCTCACGCCGGACTTCGGGCTCGAGGTCCTCGACCGGATGATGCTGTGGCACACCTTCAGCCAGCCGCTCGGCATCCAGTTCGCCACGGCATGCCTGTGCGGTGGCGGGGTGCTCGAACGGTTCCCCGACCTGCGGGTCGCGCTCCTCGAGGGCAACTGCTCGTGGGCTCCCTGGTTCACCTACCGCCTCGACGAGCACTACGAGTGGGTCGGCTGGTACGAGGCCGCCGACCTCACCATGCCACCGTCGGAGTACTTCAAGCGCAACTGCTGGATCTCGGTCGAGTCCGACGAGATCACCGTGCCCCACTTCGTGGAGACCTTCGGTGACTCGAAGCTGATCTTCTCGACCGACTACCCACACGGGGACTCGAAGTTCCCCCATGCCGTCGACGCCTTCGACAAGCTCCCCCTCACCGACGAGAGCAAGACGCGGATCGTCGGTGCCAACTGGTCGGACCTCTACAAGATCCCGCTGGTCAAGAAGGTCTGATCCCCGCCGAGCGAGCGACGGTCCGGCGCGCGTGCGCCATCAGCTTCGCCACGACCACCAGCATCACCAGGGCAACCAGCGCCCCCGCGAGCGCGCCCGGCCCGAGCAGCACCGGACGACTCCCCACGAACCGGGCGATCCCCAGGACGGCCGTCGCGCACGCCCAGGC
>JBAXBB010000044.1:0-21667 GCA_037142235.1 Actinomycetes bacterium | reverse complement strand
TTTCGCCTTGCCCTGAGTCCGCCGAGGATTCCGTAGCGGAAGCTCGGAGAGTGACGATTGTCACACCAAAAACACTTGCGCGATGACTCTGCGAGCGATTACTCTCTCACTCAATGCACCGGACCCCCCAACTCCCCCCTGGGGGGCCGGTGATCTCGAACCCACCCACAGGAGTCACCATGGAAGCAGTCAGCCAGATCGAGCGTCAGCGGGCCATCGCCTGGATCGTCCGCCAGCTCACCTGGGAGCGCACCCTCGACCAGTTGCGTGAGGGTCGCACCCCCGAGATGGTCGCGGTGCGCGCAGCCGCGTAGTCCCGACCGAGAGATGTGACGCCGTAGGCCGTCCCCCGGCCCGCGTCCACCCCAGAGCCCGGCCGGGGGGGGTGGCCGGGCTCTGGCGCGTCCGGGCCCGGTTCAGCTCGAGACGATCTCGGCCAGCCGGAGTTCGCCGGGTGTGGTCGCCCGCAGCCAGGGCTGGTCGAGGCCCGCGGCGAGGAGCATCCGTCGGATGCGCAGGAAGATCGACTCGGCCCGCACGAGGCTGAGCATCTCGTACCAGGGGTAGTGCTCGACCGGTCGTCCCACGACGGCTGACCAGCGGGCGGCGACGTCGGCCGGGTCGGCGAACCCGGGGAGGTCGGCGCCGGCGCTGCGCACGCTCCCGGCGTGGAGGCCGAGGAACCAGGCCAGGTCGAGTTCGGCCGGACCGATGGAGGCCATCTCCCAGTCGAGGAGGGCGACCTGATGCCAGTCGCCGCCGAACACGACGTTGCCCAGGCGCGGGTCCCCCCACAGGAGCGACGGCTCGGGTTGCGGGTCGGGGAGGTTGGCGCGACCCCACTCGAGTGCGTCGTCGATGACGCCCGGGACGTTCCCGTCGGAGGACCACTCCACGAAGGTGCGCGCCTCGCGGAGGTATCCCGTGCACCCGCGGGCGTCCGGATCGGTCAACCCGCCCAGCCCGAGGACCTCCCAGTCGAGGGTGTGGACGGCCGCGAGCACGTCGATGAACTCGCGCTGCACGCGGCCCTGTGCGGCGGGGGTGGCGTCGTGGAGCGGGCCGGTCACCACGTACGACGGGGTGTCGGCGAGCACGAACCCGGCGACCCGAGTCATGACGAAGAACGGTGTGCCGATCCAGTCCTCATCGGACTCGACCGCCACCGGCCGGGCGACGGGGACCGACGTGGTGGCCAGGGCGGCCTGGACGCAGGCCTGCCGGTCGAGGTCGTACTCGGGGAAGATGCCCCCACCGGCCGGTGGCAATCGGGCGACCAGCGCGTCGGTGCGCTCGACGCCGCCGGTGGTGCGGACGACCTCCAGGAGCAGGGTCTCGCTGGAGTAGCCGGTGGACGGCTGGGTGAGGGGTCCGAGGCGGACGTCCTCGCCGGGGTGGCGGGAGCGGAACCAGCGCAGCAGCCCGGCGTGCACCGCGTCGAGGTCGCGTCGGCGGGCGGCGACCGTCACGGTGACGTCAGCGCTTGACCCAGCGGGGCAGGACCATGTCCTCGACCGGGGCGAACACCACTTGCACCGGGTCGCCGATCTGCACGCTGTGGGGGTCGACGCTGTTGAGCGGCGCGTCGGCCGACGCCACGACGTTGCCCACCATCCGCAGGTGCGGGTCCTCCTCGAGCTCGACCACCACGACGTTGTAGGGGGCGAGGTCGGTGTAAGCGGGGAGCAGCGGCGGGTGGGGGATGGCGATCGACCACACCGTGCCCCGGCCCGAGAGCGGGACCCACTCGTACTCGAGGGTGCGGCTCACGGGGTCCATGGGGCGCGGCGGCCAGCAGTAGTGCCCCGAGGCGGTGAACCGCTGCATCAGCAGCTCGCCCCGCCGCGCGCCCTCCCAGAAGGGGTGGGTGAGCGGATCGGAGTCG
The DNA here is from genome assembly GCA_037142235.1 of Actinomycetes bacterium. Classification (GTDB taxonomy): domain Bacteria; phylum Actinomycetota; class Acidimicrobiia; order IMCC26256; family PALSA-555; genus CAIUKV01. The sequence continues at coordinate 19,782 of JBAXBB010000044.1, read as the reverse complement.
TCGGGGAGCAGAAATCCGGACACGGGACCTCCCTACTTGCGCAGGAGGAGCGCGCTCGTGGGCACGCCCTCCCCACTGGTCACGAAGCTGACGTCGGCACCGTCCACCTGGGACGTGGAGGTCCCGCGGATCTGGCGCACACCCTCGAGGACGAGGTTGAAGCCGTGCACGTACGCCTCCGACATGCCGCCGCCGGCGGTGTTGGTGGGCAGGCGTCCGTGGGGCCACTCGAGCGCACCGTCGTCGGTGAAGGCTGCCCCCTCGCCCCGGGCGCAGAACCCGTAGCCCTCGAGCGAGAGGGGAACGAGCGGGCTGAACGCGTCGTAGAGCTGCGCCACCTTGACGTCGGCCGGCCCGAAGTCCGAGTACCTCCACAGTGCCTTGGCCGCGGCCCACGACGGACCGAGGAGCGGATCCGCGTTGTAGAAGTTGGTCATGGTGTTGTGCTCGGGTGGGATGCCCTGCGACCCGGCGTGGATGTACGCCGGCACCTGGGGCAGGTCCTTGGCGCGCTCGGCCGAGACCACGACGCACGCGAGCGCCCCGTCGGTCTCGAGGCAGTTGTCGAAGAGGCACAGCGGCTCGGAGATCCAGCGCCCTTCCATGTACTGCTCGCGGGTGAGCGGCTTGGCGTACATGGTGGCGACGGGATTGCGGTTGGCGTGCTTGCGGAACGCCAGCGCCACGTTGGCAAGGTGGTCGCGGGTCGCGCCGAACTCGTGCATGTACCGACGGGTGAGGATGGCGATCTCGTCGACCGGGCGCAACAGTCCCCACGGACGGCTCCACTGCATGGAGTCCTCGATGCGCTGGGCGACGTTGGCCCACGGGCGACTGGCCTTGGAGGCGCGCTTGCGGGCCCGCCAGGCGACCACCACCTCGGCCTGACCGGTCGCCACGGCCATGGCGGCTTGGGTCACCACACCGCAGCCGGCGCCGCCGCCGTAGCCCACCTGCGAGAACCAGGTGATGTCACCGAGCCCGACGTTGCGGGCGACGTCGACCTCCCGGTTGGACTCGAGGGTGTACGAGGCGAGCCCGTCGACCTCCGACGGCGCAATGCCGCAGTCGTCGAGCGCGAGGGAGATCGCCTGGCACGCCAGCGAGAGCTCGGAGTCCTCGAGGCCCTTGCCGAAGGCGGTCTGGCCGATGCCGACGATCGCCGTCGCGTCCTTGAGCGGCGTGATCATCGCTCACCAGCCCTTGAACTCGGTGGGACGGCGCTCCCGGAAGCTCGCCACACCCTCGGCGGAGTCGCCGGTGCCGGTGACCAACTCCACCAGCATCGACTCCTCCTCGAACATCGTCGCCCGGTCCTGGTCGGGGGAGCGGTTGAGGAGCCGCTTCGCGAAGCCGATCGTCTTGGTCGGACCCTGGGCCAGTCGCTCCGCCCACTCGCGGGCCGTCGCGGCGAGGTCGGCGGACGGGACGACCTTGTTCACGAGGCCGAGACGCTCGGCGTCGGCCGCAGAGAGGTCGTCGCCGAAGAACACCAGCTCCTTGGCCTTCTGCAGGCCGACGAGGCGCGGCAGGTAGTACACGGCTCCGCCGTCGGGGATGAGGCCCCGGCGGACGAACACCTGGATGATGCGCGCGGTGTCGGCGGCGATCACCAGGTCGCAGGCGAGGACCATCGACGCCCCGCCGCCGGCCGCCGTCCCGTTGAGGGCGCAGAGGACCGGCTTCTCGCAGTCGGCGATGGAGGCGGTGAGTCGTTGGATGCCCTCACGGATGGTGCGGGCCCCGTCGCCGACGATGCGGTCGGGCGCACCGGCGGGCTTCTCGGGCATGACCACTCCACCGGCCCGGAGGTCGGCGCCGGTGCAGAAGTGCTTCTCGCCCGCGGCGGTGAGCACCACGGCCCGCACGGTGAAGTCGGTGCTCGCGCGCTGGAGCTGGTCGATGATGCGGTTGCGCACCACCGGGGTGATCGCGTTCCCGGCCTCGGGCCGGTTGATCGTCAGCCAGAGGACCTGGTGCTCGATCGTCGCCAACAGTTCCTGTTCGGCGTCGGGGGCATCACTCACCGTTTCACCACCAGTGCATCGAGGGCCACCGCGCCGCGGGGCCGGACGAGAAGGGGATTGATGTCGAGTTCGGCGACCTCGGCGTGCAGGTCCTGGGCGAGGCGCCCGACCTTCACGATGACGTCGACGAGCGCGTCGAGGTCGGCGGGCTGGTTGCCCCGCGCGCCTTCGAGGATGGGGAAGCCCTTGAGCTCACGGAGCATCCGGTGAGCCTCGGCGGGGCCGAAGGGCGGGACCCGGAAGGTGACGTCGCGCAGCACCTCCACGAACACGCCACCGAGACCGACCATCACGACCGGACCGAAGAGCTCGTCGTGGGAGACGCCCACGACCAGCTCGACGCCGCCGGCGACCTGGTCGCACACCAAGATGCCGTCGAGCGCGCCGTCGCGCCCGATCAGCCGGCGGGTGCGACGCTCGAGGTCCGCGTAGGTCGCGCGGACCTCGGCGTCGGTCGACACGCCGAGCCGCACGAGTCCGTGGTCGGACTTGTGCGACAACTCGCCGCTGGACGGCTTCATCACCACCGGGTAGCCGATCGCCTTGGCGGCCCGGACCGCTTCGGCGGCGCTGTGGCACAGGACGTCGCGGGAGGTGCGGAGCCCGTACGCCCGGAGGATCTCCTTGGACGCGTGCTCGGACAGCGGTTCACCGGCGGGCGCGGCGTCGAGGATCTTCCGGGCCTTCTTCGCGGCCGGGAGGGGCTCGGTGGGCGCGTCGGCGAACGTCGTGCGGTAGCGGCGCACGAACGCCCAGTGGTCGAAGTACGCCTTCACGGCGCGCACGCAGTTCCCGTAGGTCCGGAACACCATGAGGCCACCGTCGAGCATGCGGTGGTAGTAGGTGTCGTCGGTGCCGGGGGGCGCGCCCCACACCATGAAGATCGGCTTGTCGGTCGTGGCCTGGACCGCGATGCAGTCACGCGTGAGGCCCTCGGAGAACATGTCGACCGCGCCGGCCAACGGCACGATCAGCGCCGCGACCTTGGGGTCGGCCACGAGCGCCTCGAGGATCTTGCGGCCCCGCTCGTCGGCGACCGGGGGCCCGCCGCAGTCGACGGGGTTGGAGACGCGCAGGTACGGCGGGATCAGCCCGTCGTGGAGGCGGCGCTGGGTCTCCTTGGTGAGGGTGGGCAGGCGCAACCCCGCCGCCGCGGCCATGTCGGCCATGTGGGCCGTGGTGCCGCCGGAGACCGAGTAGATGCAGACGCCCTCGCCGGCGGGGGGCTTCGTCCGCGCGAAGGTCATGGAGGTCTCGAGGAGCTCGTCGAGACCGTCGACGCGGATCACCCCGGTCTGGCGGAACGCGGCGCTGGTGACGGCGTCGGAGCCGGTGAGGTGCCCGGTGTGCGCCTTGGCCATGGCGCGCCCCGCCTCGGTCCGGCCGACCTTCACCACCACGAGGGGCTTGCGGGCCCGGGCCGCGTGGTCGGCGGCGAGCATCAGGGTGCGGCCGTCCTTGAAGCCCTCGATGTACGCGCAGATCACGCCGACCTCGGGTCGGTCCGTGAAGTAGCGCACGAAGTCCGCGGACTCGAGGTCCACCTCGTTGCCGGTGGGGGCCCAGTGCGTCATGCGCACGCCGAGCTCCTGGCACTGGAAGATCGGGCGACCCTGGTGCCCGCTCTGGGTGATCAGGGCCAGCGACGGACCGGTGAGGTCCTCGCGGAAGTCGGAGAAGGCGTTGAGGTTGGTGTTGGGTCCGAGGAGACGGGTGTCGCCGCCCGCCACGAGGTCGCGCAGGCGGGCCTCGAGGCGCTCGCCGTCGCGTCCGACCTCGGAGAACCCGGCGGCGAAGATCACGGCGAAGCGGGCACCGGCGGCCTGGACCTCTTCGAAGGTGTCGACCGCGGCACCGGTGAGGATTGCGGCGAGATCGACGGTCTCGGGCAGGTCGGCGATCGTCCGGTAGCAGCGGGCGCCCATGACCTCGTCGTGGACCGGGTGGACCGGGTAGAACGCCGCGCCGTGCCGGTCGGAGAAGGCCTTGAGCGCGGCGGTCATGTTGGTGTTGGGCTTGCCCGGGGCCTCCGACGCTCCGATCACGGCGACGGACCGGGGGCGCAGGAAGGTGTCGAGATCGACGTCGCGGAGCGACAGGGGACGGCCGGTCACGTCGAGCGTCCGGCCGTCGGTGGTGGAGGGCACGGGTCTGGCCGGGGAGGTGCGCGGCATCGGGGCTCCGGGTCGGTGAGGGCCCAACAATGACACGCCGTCCGGGCCCGACCCAACCCGGTGGCGCGGGCCCGACCGGATGCGTCCGCAATGTCCGGCGGCGTCCGGATCGGGTCCCGGTGCCCGGGGGTGCCCGCGGTAGCGTGCCCGGATGGCTTCACCGAACCGGATCGTGGTCGTCGGCGCATCGCTGGCGGGTCTGCGAACGGTCGAGGAGGTCCGCCGCCTGGGCCACGAGGGCGACGTCGTGCTCGTCGGGGCCGAACCCCACCGGCCCTACGACCGCCCACCGCTGTCCAAGGCCTTCCTGGCCGGGCAGAGCGGCCCCGACGACCTCGCCCTGCGGCGCACCTCCTACGACGACCTCGGACTCGATCTGCGCCTCGGGGTCGCTGCAGCGAGCCTCGACCCCGTCGCTCGGGTGCTCCACCTCCACGACGGCACCGAGGTGCCCTACGACGCCTGTGTGCTCGCGACCGGTGCCACCCCTCGGCGGCTGCCCGACCCGGCCGGCCTCGCCGGGGTCCACACGGTGCGCACGCTCGACGACGCGCTGGCCCTGCGGTCCGACCTCGCCCGCTCGCCGCGGGTCGTGGTGGTCGGGGCCGGGTTCATCGGGGCCGAGACCGCCGCCACGTGCCGGGGCCTCGGCCTCTCGGTCACCATGCTCGAGGCGGCACCGAGTCCGATGGCCCGGGGGATCGGCGACCGGCTCGGTTCGACCCTCGGCGAACTCCATCGCGACCACGGCGTCGACCTGCGGCTCGGTGCCGGGGTGGCCGGGCTCGAGGGAGCCGAGCGGGTCGAGCGGGTCCGGCTCACCGACGGCAGTGCGGTCGATGCCGACGTCGTGGTCGTGGGCATCGGCGTGGTCCCGGCCACCGACTGGCTCGAGGGTTCGGGGCTCACCATCGCCGACGGCGTCGTCTGCGACGCCACCCTCGCCGCGGCTCCCGGGGTCGTCGCCGCCGGCGACGTCGCGCGCTGGCCCAACGGCGCGTTCGGCGGGTTGTCGATGCGGCTCGAGCACTGGACCAATGCCAGCGAGATGGGGGTGGCCGCCGCCGCGCGCGTGCTCGCCCCCGCCGCCGACGCCGCACCCTTCGAGACCGTTCCGTTCGTCTGGTCCGACCAGTACGACGTGAAGATCCAGGTCGCCGGCCACGTCCAGGGCGACGACCAGATCGAGCTCGTCGACGGCTCGCTCGAGGAGCGCCGGTTCGTGGCGTTGTTCGGTCGGAGCGGCCGCCTGACCGGCGTCGTGGGCTTCGGCCGACCCCGACTCGTGATGCAGTACCGCCGCCTCATCGTCGAGGGGGCGACCTTCGAGGACGCGCTGGCCCAGGCCCGCCGCGGCGGGTGAGCACCCGTCCGCGCCTCCTCACGGCCCGCTTCGTCCTGGTCGTCGCCAGTGGCGTCTGCTACTTCCTCGCCCTGGGCGTGGTGCTCCCCAACGTGCCGCGCTACGTCAAGCACGTGCTCGGGGGCTCGAGCGTGGAGGTCGGCATCGCCGTCGGCACCCTGTTCGTGGGTGCGGTGATCCTGCGTCCGATCGCCGGGCGCATCGGTGACCGCTACGGACGCCGGATCCTGGTGATCGGGGGTGCCGCCACCGTGGCGGTGTCGCTCTTCGGGTATGCCCTGGCGCACAGCATCGTCGCCCTGGTGGCGGCCCGCCTGCTCACCGGTCTCGGTGAGGCGGCGTTCTTCGTCGGTGCGGCGACCATGATCACCGACCTCGCTCCGGTCGAACGGCGGGGTGAGGCGATCTCGTACTGGTCGGTCGCGGTCTACACGGGGTTCGCCTTCGGCCCTGCCATCGGCGAACTCGTGCAGCGGGCCTACGGCTACACCACCACGTGGTTCGTGGCGGGCGCGCTGGCGGTGGGAGCGGTGCTCTTGGGGCTGTGCACCCGGGAGGCGCCACGGGCGGCGTACGCGGGGGAGAAGACGCCGTTGATCCACCGGCGGGCACTCGTGCCGGGGATCGTGCTGTTCTGCGGGCTGATCGCGACCGCTGGGTTCGGAGCCTTCATCCCCCTCTACTCCCCCGACGTGGGGATCGAGAACGTCGCGATCATCTTCTTCGTGTTCGGTGGCCTGGTCCTGTTGATCCGGATGATCGGGGCGCGTCTGCCCGACATCCTCGGTGGGGTCCGGGCCGCCACCATCGCGCTGATCGCGACCGCGATCGGCATGGGGATCATCGCCGTGTGGGCGAGCGCCCTCGGACTGTTCGCGGGGGTCCTGGTGTTCGGACTGGGCTCGGCCTTCCTCTACCCGGCCATCTTGCTCCTCGCGCTCGAGAACTCCCGTATCTCCGAGCGGGGTGCCGTGATCGGCACCGTGAGCAGTTGCTTCGACCTCTCGCAGGGGGTCGGGTCCCTGATCGTGGGGGGCGCCGCGGCCGTGATCGGGTACCGGGGTGCCTTCGGGGTGAGCGCCGTCGCCGCCCTGATCGGTCTGGTCCTGCTGTGGCGCGTGGTGGTGCCGATCCGTCACCGCATCGCGGTGACCGAGGACCTCGGGTGACGGACGGGCCGTGAGCGTGGGCACCTCGCTGCTCGTCACCAACGATTTCCCGCCCAAGGTCGGCGGGATCCAGTCCTACCTCCACGAGCTCTGGCGGCGTCTGCCCGCCCCGTCGACGCACGTCCTCACCACCACGTACTCGGGTGCGGGAGCGTTCGACCGCGCGCAGGGCTTCTCGGTGGAGCGCTTCCCCGAGCGGGTGCTGCTCCCGACGAGGGCGCTGGCCGCCCACGTCGAGCACCGGGCCCGGGCGATCGACGCCGACGTGGTGTTCCTCGACCCGATGCTGCCGCTCGGTCGGATCGGACGGCGCGTGGGGTCGGCGCCCCACGTGATCATCGGGCACGGCGCGGAGGTCACGGGGTACGGCCGGGTCCTCGGCACACGGTCGCTGGCGCGCTCGGTCCTGCGTGGCGCGGCCGGCCTGGTCGCCGCGGGGGAGTACGTGGCGCGCATCGCCGCCGAGGTCGCGGATCGACCGCTTCCGACCCTGGTCGTGCCGCCCGGAGTCGACCCGGTCCGGTTCGCGCCCCTCACGGTCGAGGAGCGGCGGGCCGCGCGGGTGCGCTTCGGCTTCGATCCCGACCGACCCCTTGTGGTCGGGGTCAGCCGACTCGTCCCCCGAAAGGGCTTCGACGTGCTGCTCGAGGCCGCGGCCGGACTCGAGCCCGACGTGCAGGTGGGCATCGCAGGGGCCGGCCGCGACCGCGAGCGGCTCGCCGAGCTCGCGGCGCGCCTCGGTGGTCGTGCCCGCCTGCTGGGCAAGGTCCCCGACCCCGACCTGGCCGCGCTCTACGGGTGCGCCGACGTCTTCGCCATGCTGTGCCGCGACCGCTGGGGCGGGTTGGAGGCCGAAGGATTCGGCATCGTCTTCGTGGAGGCCGCCGCCTGCGGAGTGCCTGCGATCGCCGGGCGCAGCGGTGGCGCCCACGAAGCGGTGGTCGACGGGGAGACCGGCTTCGTGGTCGACCCTCGTGCGGTGACCGAGGTCCGGGCTGCGCTCGACCGCCTCCTGCGCGACGACGCCCTCCGGGACCGACTCGGCGCGGCGGCGCGCCGACGCGCCGTGACCGAGCTGTCGTACGACGTCCTCGCTGCCCGGCTCGCGCCGCTCGCCGCGGGTGACCTCAGCGTGCTCACCCCCTGGGGCTGACCCGGCTCGCGGTGGCGGCCGCTCGGTACCCTTCGCGGATGGACGATGCAACGGCGGGCACCGGGAGCGGTGCCGGAGCGGGTGGTCCGGTCCGGGGTCGCGCCATCGAGGTCGTGACGTGGGTCGCGAACGTGCTCTTCGCCGGCACCGCGGTGCCGTTCGCGCTCGGCGTGGAGGCCATGAAGCCGGTCGCGGCCGCCACGGCGCTGGTGTTGTTCCTGGCGGGTCTGGTGGTCTGGGTGTGGGCCCTGGCCGCGGCGTTCGTCCGGTCGGCCCGGGGCGACCACATCGTCGTGACCACCCTGTTCCTGGTGGAGGGCCGGGTGCCGGCGCGTGCCCGGTGGTCGCTCTACGGAGCCTTGGCGGTGTGCCTCGCCGTGACGGCGGTCACCGCTCCGGTCGATCCGTTCTCGGTGCTGGTGCCCTTCCTCCCGCTGGGTCTCGTGGGGCTGTGGGGCGCCCGGCACGGGGAGTACCCCCGGCGGACGCTGCCGGGGGTCCGGTAGCGTCCGGATCGGACCGAGGAGGCGATCATGGTCGACGACAGCACGGAGCCCGGCGCGCACGGCGCCGGCCACCGGAACCCCGACTGGGCCGAGGTCCTGCCGCTCACCACGGTCGAGACCTTCCTCGCCGCGATGGTCGAAGCCGGGCCCGAAGTCGCCGAGCACTTGGTGCGCGCCGCCAACGAGCTGCTCCTCGCGGCCCAGGCCCTGATGGGCGCCGCCGAGCGTCGACTGGCCGAGCAGCGGCGGATCCGTGACGAGTCCGCCACGGCCACCGACCCCGGCGCTGCTGCTGCCCCTGATCTCCCGGATGATGCGGCGGCCACCGCATCCGGGCCGACGACGCATCTCCGGTCCGTCGACGACGTCGCCTCGTGAGCGGTCAGCTCGTCGCGATCGGGATCGATCTCGGCGGGACCCACACCCGGGTGGCGGTGGTCGGGCCCGACGGTGCGCTGCGCCACGAGCGCAGGACGCGGACCCCCGCCCATTCGCTCACCGACCTGATGGCGACCATCTCCGACTCCGTGGCGGCGGTGCGTGCCGAAGCCTCCGCGAGCGGCGACGAGGTCGATGCGGTCGGGATCGGCATCGCGGCCCTGGTCGACCCCGACGGGGTCGCGCGGTATGCGCCGAACCTCCCCGGGGTCAAGGATGCTCCCTTGCGGGCGGCGCTCGCCGACGACACCGGCCTCAGGGTGGTGGTCGACAACGATGCCAACGTCGCCGCCTGGGGCGAGTTGGTCCACGGAGCTGCCCGCGGGACCCGCAACGCGTTGGTCATCACGCTGGGCACCGGCATCGGAGGTGGGATCATCATCGACGGCCGGGTGTACCGCGGTGCCCACGGCTTCGCGGCCGAGGTGGGGCACTGGCAGTACGACCCGGCCGGACCGGCCTGCGCCTGCGGTCAGGCGGGGCACTGGGAGGCTCACGGCTCGGGCACCGCGCTCGGGCGTCTGGCCCGTGAGGCCGCGCGCCGGGGTGACGCACCGTCGGTGCTCGCACTCGCCGATGGCGACCCGGACCGGGTCACGGGCTTCGCGGTCGGTGATGCGGCCCGCGCGGGTGCCCCCGATGCCCTCGCTCTGCTCGACCGTTACGCCGATCACGTCGCGATCGGGTGTGCCGGGCTGATGCAGGTGCTCGACCCCGAGCGGATCGTGGTGAGCGGGGGGCTGGTCGCGCTCGGGGACCTGCTGCTCGACCGGATTCGCGACCGGATCCCGCTCCACCTCGCGGGTCACGCCTTCCGGCCCGCGGTGCCCGTGGTGGCCGCCGAACTGGGCGACGCCGCCGGGATGGTGGGGGCCGCCGTGCTCACGCGACACCCGTCGTGACCGGGCCCGTGAAGATCGGCCTGACCCTGCCGTCGTTCGTGGCCGACCCCGCCGAGGTGCTCAGCGTGGTCCGGGCCGCCGAGGACGCCGGGCTCGACGGCGTGTTCGTCTACGACCACCTGTTCCGGCTCGCCTCCGACGGTCGCCGTCGGCCGGCGTTGGAGAGCACGGCGCTCCTGGGTGCGGTCGCCGCGGCGACCGACCGCCTGCACGTGGGCGTCCTGGTGGAGCGGGCGGCGCTGCGCCCGCCGGCGATCACGGCACTGACGTTCGCCACCGCGCACCGGGTGAGTGGCGGTCGGCTCATCGGTGCCGTCGGTGCCGGCGACGAGGAGAGCGCGCGCGAGAACGAGGAGTTCGGGGTGCCGTTCGGCTCCTTCGCCGATCGGATCGCGCGGTTGCGCGCCACCGTCCGGGCCACGCGCGACCAGGGGTTCCCGGTGTGGGTCGGTGGGCTCCACCGCGAGGTGCGGGCGCTCGCTGCGGCGGAGGCCGACGGGTGGAACCGCTGGGGAGGTCCGGTGGAACGGTTCGCGCTCCAGGCCGCCGAAGTCGCGGCCGCGGCGGTCCGCTCGCCGTTCACCTGCTCGTGGGGTGGGCTCGTGGTGCTCGCCCCCGACGACGCCGCGGCGAGCGAGAAGGCCGCGGCGCTGCGGGCGCCCGATCACGCCGTGGTCGGTGGCCCGGCGTCGGTGGCCGAGGTGTTCGCCGACTTCGCGGCAGCCGGTGCCGGCTGGATCGTGGCCGGGCCGGTCGACGCGCGTGACCCCGCCAACGCGGCGGTCCTGGGAGCGGTGCGGGCGCGCCTGGGTTGACGCGCGCCGGCGCTCAGTCCCGGGGCACCGGATCCGCGGTGCCCGGCTGGACCCCCACGAACAGCCCCTCGACCTCGGCGGTGAGGAGCTCGCCCGCGTGGATCTCGCCGCGCGCGACGGTGCGGCGGCCCTCGTGGTGCTCCACCCAGGCAGTGAGCCGCAGTTCGGTGTGCAGCGGGGTGCGGGCCCGGTAGCGCACGGTGAGCCGGCCCGTGAGGCCGGGATGGCCGCCGAGCACGGTCGCCATGCCGAGGAGCTCGTCGAAGGCGAGGGCGACGAACCCGCCGTGGACGGAGCCGGGCGGGCCCTCGTACAGCGGGCCGAGGACCGTCCGCACCTCGAGTACGCCGTCGCGGTACGACCACGCGGCGCCGGGCGACACGGGGTGGACCTGTCCGACCAGGACGCTGCGCGGGAGGTAGTCGCCGTAGCGGGCGCGCGGCCCCTGGGGGATCGGCTGGTGGGCGGACCGCCCAGTCTGGCCGAGCAGGTCGGCCGCGAGGTCCTCCAGCGTCGCAGCCGCCCGGTCGAGGGCGGCGTCGTCGGCGGTGTCGGCGCCGAGGACGGCGTCGAGCAGGTCGCGCGTGGCGCGGGTGAGCCGGAGCCGCCCGGGCCCGACGTGCTGGGTGGTGGCGGTGGCGTCGAAGGCCACTACCGGCCCTTGAAGACCGGTGGTCGCTTCTCGGCGAAGGCTCGCGGGCCCTCCTGGGCGTCTTCGCTGGCGAAGACCTCCCAGCCGATCGGGTCCTGGTGGGCCATCGCCTCGGCGTCGGACAGGTGCTCGGTCTCGCGCCAGGCCCGCAGGATCGCCTTGACCGACAGCGGACCGTTGGCGGCGATCTGGCGGGCGATGCCCTTGGCGGTGGTGAGCGCCTCGCCGTCGGGGACGACCCGGCCGATCAGCCCGATCTGGAGTGCCTCGGCGGCGCTCACCGGCCGGGCGGTGAGCAGGATGTCCATGGCGATGGTGTAGGGGATCTGGCGGGGGAGGCGGCACGCTGACCCGCCGAGCGGGAACAGCCCGCGCTTGGCCTCCCACACGCCGAAGATCGCGCTGTCGCCCGCGACCCGGATGTCGGTGCCCTGCAGGATCTCGGTGCCGCCGGCGACCGCGTAGCCCTCGACCGCGGCGATGATCGGCTTCGAGCAGCGGTAGTCGCGCAGGAGTGCCTTCCAGTGCAGGTTCGGCGTCTCGGCCTGGCGCTGCTGGACGTACTCGCTCTGCGGCGCACCGGCCGAGACCAGGTCCATGCCCGAGCAGAACGTGCCACCCGCGCCGGTGAGGATGCCGCAGGAGACGTCGTCGTGGGTGTCGATGTAGTCGTAGGCGTCGACGAGGCCCACGAGCATCGACGGGCTCAGGGCGTTCTTCTTCTCGGGGCGATTGAGCGTCATGATCACGACGCCACCGTCGCGCTCGACGATGCAGTGCTCGGTGGAGAAGGGGAGCGTCTCGGTCATGACCGGAGACTATCGGCGGGGAGGGATCAACCCGGCGACGTCGCGGAGGTGACGGACCCGGACGGTCCGGGCGTCGGGGGCGTGGTGGTCGTAGGGGTCGACGAGCACGGGGTGGAGCCCGGCGGCCCGGGCCCCCACGACGTCGGCGGCCGGGGTGTCGCCCACGTGGAGGGTGTGCTCCGGGGCGGCACCGAGGCGTTCGAGGGCGAGGCGGAAGATCGCCGGGTCGGGCTTGGCGACGCCCACCACGCCGGAGTCGAGCACGGCGGCCACCTCCACGCCGGCGCCGGGGCCGACCTGGCAGATGCCGTCGTCGCGCAATTGGCGCTCGACGGTGCCGTCGGCGTTGGAGACGATCGCGATCGTCACCCCGCGCGCCGCGAGGGCGGCGATGGCCTCACGGGCGCCGGCGATCTCGCGCGTCCAGACGTCGCCCTCCTCGAACGCCGCGAGCAGCACCTCCCGGGCGCGGTCGAGGTGCTCGTCGGGCACGCCGTGGGCCCGGGCGTAGCCGAGGTTGTAGGCGTGCCACACGCTGTGATCGGAGGTGAAGTCGTCGGTGGCGGCCGCCCCGGCGTAGTGGGCCCGGTCGAGGGCGTGCGGCTCCGCGACCACACCCAGCCGATCGAGCGCGGCGAGCATGCGGGCGTGGTCGGGGAGGTACACGACTCCCCCGAGATCGAGGCACACGGCGTCGATGCGGGTCCACGGGAGGGGGTCGGGCACCGGCAGGTCAGGATGCGGTTCGCTCGCGCGGGGCTCGGGTCGGTCGGCGGGGGTCACGCCCGAAACGTACCGGTGCCGCCGACCCCTCCTGATACCGTCCCGTGATGGAGTTCCGCCGGATCAACGGTCTGCCGCCCTACGTCTTCGGGGTCATCGACGGCCTCAAGATGGAGGCCCGGCGAGCCGGCCAGGACGTCGTCGACATGGGCTTCGGCAACCCCGACCTCCCGTCCCCCGACATCGCGGTCGACAAGTTGGCCCAGGCCGTCCGCAACCCGCGCAACCACCGCTACTCGGCGAGCCGGGGCATCCCCAAGCTCCGGATCGCCATCGCCGACCTCTACCGGCGCAAGTTCGGGGTCGAACTCGACCCCGACACCGAGGTCTGCACCTCCATCGGCGCCAAGGAGGGGTTCTCGCACCTCATGTGGGTGCTGCTCGGGCCCGGCGACGCCGCCTTGGTGCCGAGCCCGTCGTACCCCATCCACATCTGGGGTCCGATCCTCGCTGGCGCCGAGGTGCGCCACTGTCGCCTCGGTGGTGAGCACGACTTCTTCGAGAACCTGATCGAGGCCTGGGAGAACTCCTGGCCCCGGCCGCGGGTGATCGTGCTGTCGTTCCCGCACAACCCCACGACCGCCACCGTCGACCTCGCCTGGATGCAGCGCATGGTCGACTTCGCCCGTGAGCACGAGGTGGTCCTCGTCCACGACTTCGCCTACGCCGACCTCGGCTTCGACGGCTACCAGCCGCCTTCGATCCTGCAGGTGCCCGGCGCCAAGGACGTGGCGGTCGAGCTCTACTCGATGACCAAGTCGTTCTCCATGGCCGGTTGGCGGGTCGGGTTCCTGCTCGGCAACGCCGAGGTGGTCGGCGCCCTGGCCAAGATCAAGTCGTACCTCGACTACGGCACCTTCCAGCCGATCCAGATCGCCGCCACCGTCACCATGAACGAGGCCCCCGACTACCCGCTCGAGGCCAACGCCATCTACCAGGCCCGCCGCGACGCCCTCGTCGACGGACTCGACCGCATCGGCTGGCACATCGAGAAGCCCAAGGGGACGATGTTCGTCTGGGCGCCGATCCCCGAGCCCTACGTGGAGATGGGCAGCCTGGAGTTCGCCTCCATGCTGGTGCGCGAGGCCCGGGTCGCCGCGTCGCCCGGCGTCGGGTTCGGTCCCGGTGGTGAGGGGCACGTGCGCTTCGCCCTCATCGAGAACGAGAAGCGCATCAACCAGGCCATCCGGGGTCTGCGCCGCGCCCTGCCCAAGCTCGAAGTCTGATCGGTCAGCCCCGGTCGACCGCGTCCTCGGCCCAGCCGAGCGAGCGCTCCACGGCGCGGTGCCACTGGTCGAGCCCGCGGGCGACGTCCGCCGGGTCGCCGCCCGGCGCGAACCGTCCGTCGTCGTGCCAGTGCGCGGCCACGTCGGCGGGTCCGTCCCAGACGCCCTCCGCGATCCCGGCGAGGTACGCCGCTCCCAGCGCCGTGGTCTCACGCACCGCCGACCGGCGCACCTCGACCCCGAGCACGTCGGCCTGGAACGCGCAGAGGAAGTCCATGGCGCTGGCGCCGCCGTCGACGCGCAGTGCGGTGACGGCGCGCCCCGACGCGGCGGTCATGGCGTCGACGACGTCGCGGGTCTGCCACGCCATCGCCTCGACCGCGGCGCGCACCACGTGGGCGCGGGTGGTGCCGCGGGTGATGCCGACGATGGTGCCGCGCGCGTGCGGGTCCCAGTGCGGTGCGCCCAGGCCGGTGAGGGCGGGGACGAACACCACACCGCCGGTGTCGGCCACGCCGGCGGCGAGCGGCCCGGCCTCCTCGGCGTCGGCGATGATCCCGAGGCCGTCGCGGAGCCACTGCAGTGCGGCGCCGGTGACGAAGACAGCACCTTCCAGCGCGTACGTCACGGTGTCGCCGAGCTGCCAGGCCACGGTGGTGAGCACGCCGTCGGAGGGTGGGGGCAGCGTGGTGCCGACGTTCATCAGCACGAACGACCCGGTGCCGTAGGTGTTCTTGGTCATGCCCGGCTCGGTGCACGCCTGGCCGAACAGCGACGCCTGCTGATCGCCCGCAACGCCGCTGATCGGCACGGTCAGGCCGGCGGCGCTCCCGGAGCGGGTCGTGCCGAAGCGCCCCGAACTCGCCCGCACGTCCGGCAGGCAGGCGCGGGGCACCCCGAAGAGCGTGCACAGGTCGTCGGACCAGTCGCGCGTGGTGAGGTCGTAGAGGAGCGTGCGGCTCGCGTTCGACGGCTCGGTGGCGTGGACGCCGCCGTCGGGACCGCCGGTGAGGTTCCAGATGAGCCAGGTGTCGACGGTGCCGACCAGGAGGTCGTCGTCGGTGGTCACGCCACCGTCGGCGAACAACCACGCGAGTTTGGTGGCGCTGAAGTACGGGTCGAGCAGGAGGCCGGTGCGCTCCCGTACGAAGGGTTCGTGGCCCGCGGCGCGGAGGGCCGCGCAGGTGCCGGCGGTACGCCGGTCCTGCCAGACGATCGCCCGGTGCCGCGGCCGGCCGGTGCGGCGGTCCCACGCGACGATCGTCTCGCGCTGGTCGGTGATGCCGAGGGCGACGACCCGGTGACCGGCACCGGCGAGAGCGCGGTGGACCTCGTCGAGGGTGGCGAGCACGGCAGCGAGGATCTCGTCGGCGTCGTGCTCGACCCAGCCGGGTCGGGGGAAGTGCTGCGGGAACTCCCGGTAGGCCATCGCCCCCGGGAGCCCCGACGCGTCGATGGCGAGGGTGCGCACGCCGGTGGTCCCGGCGTCGATGGCGAGCACGACGTCCACCGGTGCAGGCTACGGCCGGCTCACGCGGAAGGTCCGGCGTGCAGGCCGGCGATCAGGACCTCGATCAGTCGGTCGAAGGTGGCGTCGCGCTCGCTCGCGGACGGCCAGCCCTGGCGGACCTCGAGGTCCGCGAACCCGTGGAGCGCGGAGCGCAGCGCCCAGGCGGTCTGCTGGGTGACGGCCAGGGTCGACCCGTAGCCCGTCAGGACCCGGGCGAGCAGGTCGACCACCGCCCGGGCCGCCGCCTGGTTCGCGGCGTCGCCGGGCAGCGGAGAGCGGTCGGTCGTGGCGTACTGCTGCGGATGCTCGCGCACGAAGGCGCGCCACGCGTTCGCCGCCGCGCGCAGGGCGTCGTCACCCGACCGTCCGACCGTGGACTCGCGCAGCGCGTCGAGGAGTTGGTGGCGGGCGTCGAGGGCGAGGCGCGCGAGTAGGTCGTCGTAGCCCGCGACGTGCCGGTACAGGGCGGGCTGGGTCACGCCGAGTTCCTCGGCCACCGCGGCCAGGGTGAACCGATCGAGCCCGTCGCGTTCGAGCACGGTGGCGGCGACCCGGGTCACCCGCTGGGGGTCGAGGGGGCCGGAACGGGCGCGGCGCCCCCCGGTGGCGCGGGTCCGACGATCGGGCATCAGACGAAGACTCCTGCGAGCGCGGCCACGGCGCTGATCGCCACGATCGCGAGCACCGCTCGGCGCAGTGAGTGCTCGCTGACCCGTCCGATGAGCGCCCGTCCGCTGAGGATCCCGACGGCGAGGGTCACGACCAGGAGCCCGAGGACGGGGGTGCCGACCGCGTGGGGGTGCACGAGGATGGCGACGAAGTCGACCACCAGGAAGAACAGGGCCATCGTGGAGCGGTTGGCGGCCATCGACCGCGTGCCCGAGGAGGCGTGGAGGGCGAGGGGCGGTCCGCTCAATCCCGTGGTGACACCCATGAAACCGGAGGCGAACCCGGCGATCGAGCCACCCACGCGGTCCGCGCGCTCGGTCCGGGTGCGCCAGCGCGATGGTCTCGCCACGACGGTGGCCACGGCGAGGGTCGCGAGCGTGGCGGAACCGATGAGGATGGGCGGGCTCACGGCGCGGGTGGTGAGCCAGGCGAACGGCAGGGCCAGCGCCGCCGGCCACGCGTAGCGCAGGAGCTGACGCCAGTCGATGTGGGCGCGGTCGCCGAGGAACACGAGCACGTCGGCCAGGAGACCCAGGCGGACGACGGTGCCGAGGACGTCGCCTTCGGGGAGGACGAGAGCGCACGCCGGCGCCACGACGAGGCCGAACCCGATGCCCGTGGCGCGTTGTGAGCCGGCGCCAACCATCACGGCGAGGCCGAGCACCACGAGCGAGGTGATGGTCACGGTGAGCACTCCGGGGAAGTGAAGGTCTCTCACGAAGAAGTAAAGGATCATAACTCGACCGTGGGGATCCGGGCGGTCCGGGGTGTGAAGTTCAGCCGTTCGTCCCTGTCCGTTGGGGACGGGCCTGGTGACAATGGGGTCATGAGGATCGGTGTCTTGACCGGGGGAGGTGACTGCCCCGGCCTCAACGCGGTGGTGCGGGCGCTGGTCCGGCGGTCCGAGGTGGAGCACGGGCACGAGGTGGTGGGGTTTCGGCACGGGTGGCGCGGCCTCGTCGACGACGACGCGGTGGCGCTCTCGGTCGCCTCGACCCGCGGCATCCTGCACCGGGGCGGGACGATCCTCGGGACGTCGCGCACCAATCCGTTCCACCGCGGTGGGATCGACGTCGCCAAGGTCCACGCGACCCTGGCCCGCCACGCCGTCGACGCGCTCGTCGCCATCGGCGGCGAGGACACGCTCGGGGTCGCCGACCGGCTCGGCCGGGAGGGCGTGGGCGTGATCGGGGTGCCCAAGACCATCGACAACGACCTCTCGGGCACCGACGTCACGTTCGGCTTCGACACCGCGGTCCAGACCGCCGTCGACGCGATCGACCGGCTCCACACGACCGCGGAGAGCCACGACCGGATCTTCGTGGTGGAGGTCATGGGGCGTCACGCCGGCTGGATCGCGCTGTGGTCGGCGGTGGGAGGTGGTGCCGACGTGGTGCTGGTGCCCGAGCGTCCCTTCGACCTCGACGAGGTCGGGGAGCGCCTCCGGGCCCGCCACGCCTCCGGAGCGGGATTCTCGGTCGTGGTGGTGGCCGAAGGTGCGCTGCCCGTCGCCGGGACGTGGTCCGTGCAGGAAGGCCGACCCGACGAGTTCGGCCACGTCCGGCTCGGTGGGATCGCCGCCGCCATCGCTCCCGAGATCGAGGCCCGGACCGGGATCGAGACGCGGTCGGTGGTGCTCGGGTACGTGCTGCGCGGGGGCACCCCGACGGCCTTCGACCGCGTGCTCGCAACCCGGTTCGGGCTGGAGGCCGCGGCCGCTGCGCACGAGGGTGACGTCGGTGTGATGGTCGCGCTGCGCGGCCCCGACGTGGTGCGCGTGCCCATCGGTGACGCCGTCGCCACCCTCCGGACGGTGCCCGACGCGTTGCTCGGGCAGTTCGCCTCCCTGGTCGGGTGACGGTCGCGCCGGTCGGGCGTCGGGGGTTCCACCGGGTGGGTTCGCGGTCCGGGTCGGGTAGCGTCCGCCTCGTGCGCAGCGAACTCGTGGGGGTGGTGTCGCGGTGATGCCGACGTCGCTCGCCGCGCTGCTCGAACTCCTCGACCTCGAGGTGCTCGAGGTCGACCTGTTCCGCGGTCTCAGCCCCGAGACGCCCCACCAGCGCGTCTTCGGCGGGCAGGTCGCAGCGCAGGCGCTGATCGCAGCGGGTCGGACCATCGAGGAAGAGGACCGCCGAGTGCACTCGCTGCACTCGTATTTCTTGCGTCCGGGTGATCCGACCGTGCCGATCATCTTCGAGGTCGACCGGATCCGCGACGGTCGGAGCTTCACCACCCGCCGGGTGGTGGCGGTCCAGCACGGGCGGGCGATCTTCAACCTCTCGGCGTCGTTCCAGGTCGACGAGCCCGGCCCCGACCACGCCATGGCGATGCCCACGGTGCCGCGACCCGACGACCTCCCCACGATGCGAGAGCGGATCCTCGCTCACGCCGACCGCTTCGGCGAGGACGCGCTGGAGTGGCTGCAGCAGTCGACGCCCCTCGAGTCGCGTCCGGTCCAGGACCCGCACTGGCTGGTGCCGACCCGCCGTGAGCCGGTGCAGGACATCTGGTTCCGGGCCGACGATCGGATGCCCGACGATCCGCTGCTCCACGCGTGCGTGGTTGCGTACGCCTCCGACATGTCGTTGATCGACACGGCCACCCTGCCGCACGCCATCGGGCTCGGCGAGCAGTACATGGTGGCGAGCCTGGACCACGCCATGTGGTTCCACCGGCCGTTCCGGGCCGACGAGTGGCTCCTCTATCACCAGGTGAGTCCGTCGGCCTCGGGCGCCCGGGGCCTCGCCGAGGGCTACGTGTTCCGGTCCGACGGGACACTCGTCGTGACCGTCATCCAGGAGGGGCTGATCCGACCGGTGGCGATGGCGCCGGGCGGTGCCGCGTGACGGGCGAAGCGCCGGCGAGCGCCCTGGCCGTCTACGCCCATCCCGACGATCCGGAGATCTCGTGCGGCGGCACGCTGGCGCGCTGGGCGGACGCCGGCTGTCGGGTGTCGGTGCTGATCACGACGCGCGGCGAGAAGGGCACCGCCGATCCGGACGCCGACCTCGACGCCCTCGCTGCACTGCGGCGCGACGAGACGGCGGCCGCCGCGGCCGTGCTGGGGGTGGAGCGGTCGTTCCACCTCGACCACGGCGATGGAGAGCTCCCCGACGAACGGGCGTTGTGCGGCGAGATCGTCCGGGTGGTGCGCACGGTGCGGCCCGAGGTCGTGCTGTGTCCCGACCCCTCGGCGGCGTTCTTCGGTGGTGCGTACTTCAACCACCGCGACCACCGGACCACCGGTTGGGCGACGCTCGACGCCGTGGCACCAGCGGCCGGTAATCCGCACTACTTCCCGGAGCACCGGGCCGAAGGTCTCGACGTCCACCACGTGGCGGCGGTCTACTGCTCGGGCACGCTCGAGCCCGACACCTGGGTCGACATCGAAGCCACGTTGGAGCGCAAGATCGACGCGCTGTACTGCCACGCCAGCCAACTGGCCGACACCGGCGACTGGTTCCGTGAGTTCCTGCGCTCGTCGGCCGTGGAGGCCGGGCGGGCAGGTGGGGTGCGGTTCGCCGAGGCGTTCCGGCGGTTGGACCTGGGGGGCTAGCCCGGCCGGCGGTGGCTACTCGTCGGGGCC
>JBAXBB010000043.1:0-21745 GCA_037142235.1 Actinomycetes bacterium | reverse complement strand
GATGACGTCATCGGGCGAACGGACGACCAGGGCGTCGGCGCCGGGCTCGGCCAGGTCGAGGTAGCCCTGCTCCGGGTGGATCAGGGGGACGCACCCGGCTCCCCAGGCGTTGACGAGCTTGGTCGGCGGTTTGCGGGCGTGCCGGTGGTCGCAGTCCCATGCCGGGTGGTGTCGCCGCGCGCACAGCACGAGATCGATGTCCGCGAAGTCGGGCCACCGGTCCGAGCGTTCGTCGATGCGGAAGGCCACCCCGAGGTCGGCGAGCGCGTCACGGAACGCCGACGCTCGGTACTCGTCGGGCACGTTCTCGGTGCCGGTCTTGAGCGCGAGCGTGGCGACCCGACCCCTTCGGTCGGCGCGGCGCGGCACCATGCCGCGCTGGAGCGGGAGGGGAAGCCAACGGGTGTGACGACCCACAGCCCCGCTCGGGTTGGCGACGACCACCGTCCCGGCGAATCCGGGCACGAGGTCGGCACGGGGGTGGTCGCCCGTGACCACCACCAGTCGGCCGACTCGCCACGCCGCCCGGTCGATCGTCCACGAAGCCCGGGCTCGGCGGCGACCCTCCCACGTGTACAGATCGTTCAAGGACGTGACGACGGTGGCGGTCGTCGCGGGAGGCACCACCCCGACGCTGACGTGGAGCCCGAGGTCTCGCAGGCGGGCGTACGGCTCGAGGAGGTGGTGGCCGAGGCCGGTGGAGAAACGCCGGGGCTCGAGGTCCGGATCCCAGGTCGCCAGGTCGTCGGGGTCGACCCAGGTGAGGAAGTGCACCGGCGCCGCCTCGACCGACCGGGGCGACGGGTCGACCGACGTGGTGTCGCTCACTGCACCGAACCCCTGAACGCGGCGTCGGTCGCGGTCCGGATCGCGGCGGCGAGTCCCCCAACGTGCGGTGGCTCGAGCATCGAACCATGGTCGCCTTCAACCGGGATCACCGCGAGGTCGGTGATGCTGCGCCGGCACGCATCGGCCAGCGCCGGGGTTCCCACGAGCATCAGGGTCGCGCCGAACGGCGCTGGGGACGGCCGGTACGCCCGTGCGGCGCGTACGAGGTTCCGTTGGAAGGCGAGGTACCGCTCCACGTCGAAGCGGACCGGAGTCGGCCGGCGTTCGTGCCGCCACCGGCGGAGCATGCTGGGGAGGCGCCGGATCCGGTAGGCGGCGGAGCGCGCCACCGCGAGCGGGAGTTGGGCCGGGCGAGCGGTCCGGACGGTCGTCGATCCCGGGTCGACCACCCACTGCCCGGCGAGCGTCGGCGCGGAGTCGAGCAGGACGAGATGGACGGCCCGGCCCGCTGTGTGCCACCGGAGTGCGACCTCGAACGCCACGGGTCCGCTCGCTGAGTAGCCGAGGACGACGACCGGCCCGTCGGGCACGAGGTGACGTTGCGACGCGTCCAGCACGTGGGCGGCGAAATCGGGAACGGTCCGGTCGGGGCGGCCCCGACGGTGCAGCCCCCGGGGCTCGACCACGAGGAACGGCTGATCGTCTCCGAGTGCGTCGACCAGGAACCGGAAGCGCACGGAGGTCCCGCCTCCACCCGGGACGGCCACGATCGGGACCCGGCGTCCGGCCGGGTGGGCGACGACGACGTCGTCACGAGCGCTCGGGGTCCCGATCACGCGGGTGAGCGCCGTCACCGATCCGGCGGCGTACACCCGGCCCGGGTCGACCGCACCGAGGCCGGCATCGGAGATCGCGGCGCAGAGGTCGACGGCGGCGAGGGAGTCGAGCCCGACGGTGCGCAGGTCGTCGTTGACCGCTACGTCGTCGAGCTCGAGCACCCGCCGGACCTCGGCGAGCAGCCAGCGGTCGAGGTCGGTCGGAGGCGGCGTCGGCTCCCCCGACCGCCAAGGGTGCACGGGTGCCGTCGCGAGGGCGGTGCGGTCCACCTTGCCCGAGGGGAGGACGGGCAGGTGCTCGAGACGCACCAGTAACCCCGGCACCAGGTGCGGTGCGAGCCGGGCGCCGCAGAAGGCCCGGACGTCGGACGGGGTGAGGTCGGCGGCGGGATCGACCACGAGGTGCGCCACCAGGCTGGTGCGGCGGGAACCGCGGTGGGCGACGACCGCGACCTGGCGCACCCCGTCGAGGTCGCGAAGCGCGGTCTCCGCCTCGGCGGGTGCGACCAGGCGACCGTTGATCGTGACCGTGTCGTCGACCCGTCCGGCCGGCCGGAGGACACCGTCGGGATCCCGGCGGACGAGGTCACCGGTGCGCCACCACCGCGTGCCGTCGGGATCGACGCCGAAGCGCTCGGCGGTCAGGTCGGGGTCGTCGAGGTAGCCCCGGGCCACGGTCCCGACCGCGACGAGCTCGGCGAGACCGCCGGGCCCGCCGACCGGGGCGAGCCGGACGGGACCGGACTCCGGAACCGGACCGAGGGCGAGGGGCCCGGTGGGCAGGTCCTCGCCGGGGGCGAACGAACGGTGCAGCATGGTCGTGCCGGCGGTCTCGGTCGCGCCGAACCCGTACCGGATCGTTGCCGCCGGGCCGCCGAGACGCCGGAGGATCCGTACGTGGTCCGCCGTCGCAGCGTCACCGCCGAGGACGATCAGGTCGACCCGCTCCAGACGACGACCGTCCGGCCACACGCCGACGAGGCGGGCGGCGAGCGCCGGGCCGAGGCCGAACTGCGTGACCCCCTCGGCGTCGAGCCACGCGAGGAGGTCGACGGGGTCGACCGTGGGTCGGTTCAGCACGGAAATCGATGCGCCGCCACCGACGGCCAAGACCCGGCGGAGCCCGACGATCCAGTGGAGCGGCCCCACGACTCCGATCCGGGCGGCGGCTTCACCGGGCGTGCGGGTCGTCAGATAGTGCGCCGGGTGCCCGTCGAACAACGACCAGTCGAGGACGACGCCCTTCGGGTGGCCGGTCGAACCCGACGTGAAGACGATCACGCCCGGTGTCGCCGGGTCGGTCACCTGCGGCTCGACGGGATCGTCGACTCCTCTCGGCACGACGATGCCGACCGTGCCGCTCGGGAGCGCGGCGATGGCCTCTGGCGCGGCGACCACTGCCGTCGACGGACGCCCGAGCCGGGCGCAGAGGGTGGCGATCACCCCGACCGGGAGGCCGGCGTCGATTGGGCTGCAGGGCACGCCGGCCCGGAACCCGGCGTGCAGGGCGACGACGGACCACCGATCGCGGCCCACCAGCACCGGGACCACACGACCACCGCCAGGGTCGACCTCGAGCAGGCGCCGAGCGAGCGTCCCGACCAGCCCGTCGAGCTCGGCGAACGTGCACGCTCCGGACGCATCGCGGACCGCGATCCGGTCGGGGGTGCGCTGCGCCTGCGCTTGGAGCCCGATGGCCACGTGGGAGGCACGCATCATGCTTCGGTGATCGTAGCGACGCACGTGTCCGGAGGCGGGGGGAGCGTTCGTCCGGGCTGAACAAGGCACACGCCGACCTGGTGGTGGTCACGGGCCGCCGGTGAAGGTGACCGGGGTGCGGTCCGATGGGCCCGACCCTTCTCTCTCGGAGACGCCTTCCCCGACCCGAGCGGTGCAGTGCCGACGATGTTGGGGGCGGTAGCGCGGCACGGCCACGCCCCCGGCCGGACGCGAACGGTTACAGCGCTTCGTCCCAGGCCACGTCGCCGGTGTGCTCATCGCGGAGTTGGCAGCGGTCGGCGAGGTTCTCGTGCACCCAGTCGGCGGCGAGCATCACTGCGGTGTGGGCCTCGTCGGCGGTCTCCCAGATGCTGAAGGAGCAGATGCCCCCGTCGTCGAGGATGCCCACCTCGTAGCGGACGAACCCAGGCTGGGCCTCGTACAGCGGGATCATCCCCTTGCGGGCGATGTCGACGCACTCCTGCGCCGTGCCGGAGGTCAGGTCGTAGAGGGCAACGCGAAAGTGGTGGGGCATGGGTGCGTCCTTCTTGGCGGGGGAGTCGGCGGCGTGCGCACGGTCTCGGGGGTGTCTGGAGTGTATCGGCCGGCCTCGGGCGCTGACCCGGCCGGCCCGCAGGCCTTCCTAACTTCGCGGCGCGTCCTCTTCGCCTGGCTCCGGATTCGTCTGCGCCTCGGTTCAGCGCTGGCTGTCCACGACACCACGCCGGCCCGGGGAGACCTTCGTGGCTCTGCGGGAGAGGTTCTGCAGGGCGACGTGACCCACGATGCCGTACGGGAGTCCCCACGCCGGAATCTCGAAGACGATGCGAGTGTGGCGGTCGTCGACGGGTTCGATCCGGTGCCCGGTGCCAGTGATCCCGGCCACGCGCCAGTGCCATGCTCGTTTGGGCTCGACGGCGGTGATGGTGAAGGGCAGCCACAGTCCGATGGGGGTTCGGATCCGCCCGCGCGTCCCGGCTCGGACCTCGACGTCGTTGCACTCGACGGCTCTCACCGAGGGTCCCCACTCGGGCCAGCGATGGGGTCGTGCGAGTAGCTCCCACACGGTCGACGCCGTTGCGGGGATGACGCGAGCGACCTCCATCAGGACCCGAAGGCGTCGGCGGAGATCTCGTGCTCGCCGGCTTCGATGCCGACGATGATGCGGCGGGCGACGGCCTCGGGCTCGAGCCCGCGGCGGAGCCGGGGCGCGGTGCCGGCGAGCGGGCGGGCGGCGAGGCCGGTCTCGGTGTGGGGCGGGCGGGCGTCGGTCACCGTGATGCCGGCGCTGCGCAGCTCGCGGGTCAGCGCCCGGTCCGCCGCAGTGAGCGCGGCCTTGGACGCGGCATAGGCGACCATGCCGCCCAGTGGCTGCTCGGCCACCACGGCGCTGATGTTCGCGATAAAGCCCCGGGACTCGGTGAGCGCGGGGAGCGCGGCGCGGATGAGCCAGAGCGGCCCCAGGACATTGGTGAGGAACACCTCTTCGATCACGAGATCGTCGGTCTCGATCAGGGGACCGAACGCGACGATCCCGGCTGCGTTCACGACGCCGTCGAGGCGGCCGTTCGCCGCGAGGGCGGCATCGACGATCCTGGTCCCCGCACGCGAGTCGCGCAGATCGGCCGGGACGAGGACTGCGTCGATCCCGAGTGCGTCGAGGGCCTGCGGGTCGCGAGAGGTCAGCGTCAGGCGCGCGCCGCGTTGGGCGAGCTGACGGGCGATCGGTCGGCCGATGCCGCCGGTAGCGCCCGCCACCACGATCGATGCACCCACGAGAGATCGATCGCCCACGTCAGACCGCCGAGGTGCGCAGCTCGGTGGCCCGGTGCGGCCGGCGGAGGCGTTTCGCAACGCCGGCCCGCACCGAGACGCCGGATGCCCAATGTGCGATGGGTGTCCCGTCGACGGGGAAGCCGGCTGCCCGGACGAGTCCGGGGTCGAGGTCGACCACGCGGGCGTGGCGCAACGGCCAGGGCTCGTGGTGGATGCGGGCGAAACGGGTGACCCGGGTGCCGGCGTAGAGCCGCCACCGGGCGGTCAAGAAGACGGCGAGGTCGTCGTCGGCGGGAGCGTCGAGGGGTTCGAGAGCCAGGCGCCCGGTCGCGTGATCGGGCCAACGGCGCCCGATCGTCCAGGTGTCCGGGTCGGGGTCCGGCCCGTGGTCGATGTCGGCGACGCAATACGGAAGGCCATACAGGGCGCGGGCGGTGAGGACCGGGAGGAACGACTCGGCGTCGAGCGAGCAGAACCACACCCCGGGGCCGTCGGGACCGATCACGTAGGTCCGGACGTTCACCTCGGCGAAGTTGCTCGTCGTCGGGATCGGCGGAAGGTGGCTGATGCGCAGCGACCGCATCTGGAACGCGACCAGGGACACCCACGCGGATCCGGAACGAAGATCCGGGACGAGAGGGTCCGGCAGCATCTCGGCGACCAGATCGGACGGCACCGGCCAATGGGCGAAGGCCACGTCCTCCCACCGTTGGCGCATGAAGGG
Organism: Actinomycetes bacterium; assembly: GCA_037142235.1. GTDB lineage: Bacteria > Actinomycetota > Acidimicrobiia > IMCC26256 > PALSA-555 > CAIUKV01. The sequence goes on along the minus strand of JBAXBB010000043.1, from coordinate 15,901 downwards.
CCGCGCGATCAGATGGGGGCAGGCCGGATCGAGTCCGGTCGCATCGGGGGCGCCGTCATCGAGGGCGGGGCGGGGTTTCACACCGGGTGCAACCGAGGAAGACAGATTCTGCTTCCGGGTGGACGAGATCCGCGCGGGGACGCCGCGACGGTCAGCGCACCCTCGTCGGTCATTCCTCGGAGTGGTGGCTGGAACGGCCGTCAGGGTCGAACCGGGAGGAGCGATGTCCGTCCGTACCGGGGAATTCATCGGCCGGGGTCGTCACGCGGCTTCTCGCGCTGCGAACATCTCCCCCATGAGTGGGCCGGCCCGGTCCGGGGCCGGGGTCGGTGCGGTCATGTTCGTGGTCCGAGCGCTCGCGATCACGGCCGTGTACCACCGGGGCCTCAGCCACCGCGCCTACCGGATGTCGCGCCCGGTGCAGTTCGTGGGCGCGTTCGTCGGTACTGCGGCGGCGCAGCGCGGGCCGTTGTGGTGGGTCGGGCACCATCGGGTGCACCACCGCAAGGCCGACCATCCGGGCGATCCTCATTCACCCGTCCAGGTCGGCTTCGGCCGGGCGCACGTCGGGTGGCAGTTCGAGCGGGCCAACCGGGACGCCCGGATCGAGCAGGTTCTTGATCTCGTCGCCTTCCCGGAGCTGCGCTGGCTCGACCGCTGGCACTACGTGGCCCCCATCAGCCTCGCAGTCGCGGGCGTGGCTGTCGGGATGGGCCTGCACGCGTGGGCGCCGGGCCTCGGGGCCGACGGCCCGCAGGTGCTGGTCTGGGGCTTCGTCGTGTCGACGGTCGTGCTCTGGCACGTCGCACACCACCGCTACCCGGCGAGCGCCCGTCACGGGTTCTTCCCCGGTCAGCTCGACGCGACGCACGCGCTCCTGCGAGGCCTCGCCCGGCTCGGCATCGTGTCTGACCTGAAGCCGGTGCCCGAGTCGGTCCTCGCAGGGGTCGGGTTGGCGCGAGGTCCTCGCCGATGACGCCATCGCACTCGGGACCGGCGAACCCGAGAGCCGCCGCGGGGCAGAGTGCCCGACGTCGTTGACGACGCGTGTCGCGGGTGGCGCCGGCGACACCCGCCGGTAGGGTTCCGGGCATGTCCACTCCGCTCGTCATCGGCCCCGAAGACCGCCCGGAACCCATGCGGATCGGGGGCTTCGAGATCACGACGATCCTCAGTGGCGACCAATCGGGCGGTCTCGAGATGTTCCTCCAGGCCGGACCGGCCGGAACCGGACCGGGCCCGCACTTCCACGACTGGGACGAATCGTTCTACGTCATGGTGGGCACGTTGGAATGCGGCGTCGACGGGACCGAGACCACCGCCGGACCCGGAACGTTCATCCACGTCCCCGCCGGCGCCACCCACTGGTACCGGTTCGGGCCGGATGGTGGCGAGATGGTCTCCGTGACGTCGCCGGGGAACGCGTCGAAGATGTACGCGGCCTTCCACGAGGCGGGTTCTTCTCCGGATCCCGAACGGGTCCGGATCGTGGAGATTGCCGCGTCGTGGGGCCAGACGGTGGTCCCGGCGGCGGAGTGACTGCCGCGGTTCCGCGGAACCGCCTCCACGCGCGCGGCCGTTCCTCGGTACTTCCGGTGCCCGAGATCAGCCGTCGGTGAGGGTGAGCAGGCGGGCACCGGTGGGGCCGGCGGTCATCGGTCCGAAGGTCTGGCCGACCGGGACCTCGACGTGGGTCCCGGCCGGGTGCACCCGTCCGTCGACGACGACCGCACCGGTGGTGACCAGTACCAGGCGGTGGGATCCGGGTCGACCGAGGTCGAGCACCGCACCCGGGTCGAGGTCGATCCGGGCCGAGGTGAACTCGGGCTCGGCGACGGCGTGCACCACCCTGGCACCCGGAGGGGCCGCCTCGTCCGGCAGGTCGTCGAAATGGGTCACGACCTCCTCGAGGCCCGGGATCCGCGGGGTGGGCCGTACTGCGCCCGTGTCACCGCGGGGATCGACGAACCAGTCGCCCAGGTCGATGGGCGGGTCGGGCAGCGGAGTGACGCCCCGGGCCCTGACTGCGGCGTCGAACAGCTCGGCCTCGTCGCCCCAGCCGCCGAACTCGCCGAAACTCAGTTCCCAGCAGGTGACGCCGGTCGGGCCGGCGACCAACGGACCGAACGCGGCGCCGAGGGGTACGTGGACGTGGGTGCCCGCGGTGCAATGGCGACCCGCGATCTCGGCGTCTCCGTCGAGGAGGATCACGACGTGGTTGCTGCGGTGACCGTGGCGCCGAACCACCATGTGAGGCTCGTAGTGGACGTAGGCCGAGAGGAACCCGGGGCGGATGATGGGCCAGCGCTCCCGGATGACCGACTCGCTCCCGTCAGCGTTGCGCTGACGCTGCACGGGGGTCCAGGCGATGTCGTCGACGGGGCGCAAGGTGGTGACGGTCGGGACCTCGGGTACGACGTCGTCGGGATGCGCGGCCATCGGCCCAACCTATCCCCGGCCGCGGTCCCGTGGGCCACTCGTGGTGGTGACGTGCGTGACCGGGGAGGTCAGGCGTTCAGCCACTCCAGGAACCGTGACGTGACGCCTCCGAATCGCTCGAGGCCCTCGGGGTCGAGGAGCAGGCGAAGACCCTCCGGGGTCCGGGCCAACACGACCGGGAACCTCCCGGCGGCGGTGGCCAACACGTCGGCGGGAGCGTCGTTGCGGTGGAAGGTGCGGAAGGGCACGCCGAGCGAACGCGAACCCTCGCGCCATGCGGGCTTCACGGTGAAGGTCCCGTGGGTCAGGGTGCACAGGGAGCAGTGCGTGCGCCCGATGCGGGTTCCGACCCAGTACGAGACCTCGCCGAGGAGCCCGGCGTCGGCGTCGTACACGCCGACGAATTCGTCGATCCCCTCCATGCCGCCAGCCTAGGGTGGCCGGGCCGAGTTGGGGTTCCGACCGCGCGTGGGTCCGGGCGCCGCTCGCGCTTGGGGCCGCGCCCTCTGCGGAGCCGCTCCGGGCGCTTGCTGGGTATGGTCTCGCCATGACGACGAACACCCTCGCCCCCGCCGTGCTGCTCGCCGTCGACAGCGACGACTCGGCCCGGGAGCGGCTGCGCGCCGAGTTGGGCCGGTACGAGCACGACTACGAGGTGGTGGTGCTCGCCGACCCGGACGCGGCCCTGCGCACGCTCGACGACCTCGCCGGTGCAGGTCGCGCCGTGGCGATCGTGCTGGCCGCCCAGTGGATGCCGAGCATCACCGGGGTGGAGTTGCTCGCCCGGGTGCGTGACCGCTTCCCGCACTCGAAGCGCGGCGTCCTCGTGGATTTCGGGGCCTGGGGCGACCCGGCGACCGCCGACGCGATCCGGACGGCCATGGCGGTCGGCGACATCGACTACTACGTGCTCAAGCCGTGGCGCGAGCACGAGGAACTGTTCCACCGCACGATCGCGGAGTTCTTCTTCGAGTGGTCGCGCCACGAGGCTCGCGAGACCCGCGAGATCGTGCTCGTGGCGCCCGCCGATGCACCTCGTGGCCACGAGTTGCGCAACTTGCTCGTGCGCAACGGCCTTCCGCACGTCTATTCCACCACCGAATCCGACGAGGGTGCCGCCCTGCTCGTCGAGGTCGGGCAACCCGGGGCGTCCGTGCCCGTGGTGGTTCTCCACGACGGGCGGGTGCTGGTCGATCCGTCGAACGCCGCGTTGGCGAGTGCGTACGGAGTGACGACCGAGGTGTCGGAGCATCACGACTACGAGGTGGTGATCGTGGGCGCCGGTCCGGCCGGATTGGCGGCCGGGGTCTACGCGGCAGCCGAAGGCTTCGACGCCCTGGTCGTGGAGGGGGAGGCGATCGGGGGTCAGGCGGGCACGAGCTCTCGGATCCGCAACTACCTCGGGTTCGCCCGCGGCATCAGCGGCAACGACCTCGCTCAGCGGGCCTATCAGCAGGCGTGGGTGTTCGGCGCCTCGTTCCTGATCATGCGTCAGGTGACGGGGATCCGCAGCGAGGGGGAGCGCCGGATCGTCACCCTCGAGGATGGCGCCGAGATCTCGGCCGGTGCGGTGGTCCTGGCCACGGGGGTCGATTATCGGCGCCTCGACGTGCCCGAGGTCGAGGCGTTCCTCGGCGCCGGGGTGTTCTACGGCTCGTCGGTCGGCGAGGCCAAGGCGAGCGCGGGCGGCGAGGTCTACGTGGTGGGCGGCGGGAACTCCGCCGGTCAGGCTGCGCTCTACCACGGCAAGCACGCTCGTCGGGTCCACCTGATCGTGCGCGGCCCGAGCATCCAGACCTCCATGTCGCAGTATCTGCGCGACGAGATCGACGCGACCCCGAACGTCGAGGTGGAATATGCCACGGCGGTCGTCGGCGGAGGCGGGGGGTCGCGGCTCGAGTGGCTGATTCTGGCGAACCGGGAGACCGGAGCCGAACGGCGGGTCGACGCGGCCGGCCTCTTCCTCCTGATCGGCGCCCAACCCCATACCGGATGGTTGCCTCCCGAGGTCGCACGTGACGAGCACGGCTTCGTGCTCACGGGGGCTCAGGTGCTCGCTCCTGAGGGTCCGGGGACCTGGGACTCGGACCGCGCTCCCTTCGCCTACGAGACGAGTCTTCCCGGCGTGTTCGCCGTTGGCGACGTGCGGTCCCGTTCCGTGAAGCGGGTGGCGTCCGCGGTGGGGGAAGGCTCGATCGTCATCCAGCAGGTCCAGCAGTACCTGCTCGCCTGAGCCGGGTTCGAGCCTCGCCCGATCCTGACCCTGTACGGATCGGGGCGCCGTCAGCGTGCCGAGGGAGGCGGTGAGGGCCGGACCCGCAGGCCCGGCCCTCCTCCTTCACAACGACCGGTGACCGGCCGACGGATCAGTTCTTGGTCTCGGCCAGGCTCTCCTGAGTGCCGGTGAAGTCGGGGTAGGCGAGAACGCCCATCTCCGGCACGTCGAGACCGGCCACCTCGACCTCGGGGTCGGTCCGGATGCCCTTGAACAGCACCTTCGAGAACCGGAAGAACCCCCAGGAGATGGCGCCCATCACCACGATGATGACCAGGCAGCCGATGACCTGTGCGGCGAGCTGACCCCAGCCCGTGCCTCCGTAGAGGATGCCGGTGACGCCGGTCGCCGAACCGGCCCGGTCGAGGTGGGTCGTGGTGCCGTTCCACCCGAGCCCCTTGCCGAGGGCGTCGACGCCGTAGTGCCCGTTGGCGAAGATGCCCAGAGCGAGGACGCCCCAGAGACCGTTGGCGAAGTGCACGCCCACGGCACCGACCGGGTCGTCGATCTTGACCTTCTGGTCGACGAAGAACACCACCTCGACGACGAGCACGCCGGCGATGGCGCCGATGACCGCCGCCGCCCAAGGATCGACGAAGGCGCAGGGAGCCGTGATGGCGACGAGGCCTGCGAGCAGCCCGTTCATGATCATCGCGGGGTCGGGCTTGCCGACCCGCTTCCAGACCCAGAACATGCCCACCAGGCCGCCGAGCGCCGCCGAGACCGCCGTGTTGGTGGCGACCAGGGCGAACTGGCCGTCGGCGATCTGGAGGGTCGAGCCGGCGTTGAACCCGAACCACCCGAAAAACAGGATCAGGGTGCCGGCGCCGGCCATGGCGATGCTGTGACCGGGGATGCCCCGGGCCTTGCCGTCCTTGCCGTACTTGCCGATCCGCGGACCGAGGACCGCCGCGCCGGTGAGGGCGGCGACACCTCCGACGGCGTGCACCACCCCGGACCCGGCGAAGTCGACGTACCCGTTGCCCAACTTGAGCGAGTTGCCGAGCTGCGAGAGCCAGCCGCCGCCCCAGGTCCAGGCACCGAAGAGCGGGTAATAGAGCGCCCCGCAGAAGAAGCCCCAGAGGACGAACGACTTGAACTTCCAGCGCTCGGCCATGGAGCCGGTCGGGATGGTCGCGGCGGTGTCCATGAATGCCAGCATGTAGAGGAAGTATCCGGCGACCGCACCCGACGTGGCGTACTTCCCGCCGGTGAGGAGCCAACCGCCCTTCCAGAGGAAGACCCAGTGGCCCGAACCGACCAGTGCTCCACCGAGGGCGTGGTCGTAGCCCCAGTCGAAGCCGGGGATCTTGGCGTAGTAGCCACCGAACATCAGGGCGTAGCCGACCAGGAAGAAGCCGGTGGCTCCCGTGGTGAAGACGGCGATGTTCATGGCCATGGTGTGGGCCGCGTTCTTGGCCCGCACGAAACCGGTCTCGAGCATGGCGAACCCGGCCTGCATGAACATGACCAGGGCGGCGGCCACGATGATCCACAGGAGGTTCGTGTTCTGCTGGAACGCGTTGGCGGCGAGGGTCGAGGTACTCACAGTGCGTCTCCGTCCAGTTCACCGGTCCGGATCCGCACGACGCGAGCCACGTCGGTCACCCAGACCTTGCCGTCTCCGATCTTGCCGGTGCGCGCGGCGCCGACGATGGTGTCGACCACGCGGTCGACCGTGCTGTCGTCGACCACTACCTGCACCTTGGCCTTCGGGAGGAAGTCGATGTGGTACTCGGCTCCCCGATAGGTCTCCGAATGCCCGCCCTGGCGACCGAAGCCCCGGACGTCGTCGACGGTCATGCCGAGCACGCCGATGTCCTTCAAGGCGTCAGTCACCTCCTCGAGCCGGTGCGGCTTCACCACCGCAGTCACGAGCTTCACGTTCGTCCTCCCCTGGGGCGAGCCCCGTGTCGGTGGCCGGGTGCCGGGACGACCGGCATCGGGTCCGCCCTCATGCGAACGACGTCAGGATACGAACGACCGATGACGTCGGTGTGAGGGAGGTATTACGAGACTCGTTCCAAAACCTGACTCAAATCTGATCTCATGCTCCCGCCTCCTGGCGTCGGTAGTGTCGGCGGTCGGAGATCCGGCGGGTGTCGGACGCGACGGGGAGCGACCATGACCGACTCCGAACCGGTGCTGGTGCAGGAGCGACGCGACAACGTCCTGGTGCTCCGCCTGAACCGACCGGAGGCCCGCAACGCCCTGAACGGAGCGCTCATCGCGGCGTTCGGTGCCGCGATCGTGGAGGCCGAGACTGACCCCGGGATCCGGGCCGTGGTGGTGACCGGGACCGGTGACCGGGCGTTCTGCGCCGGGATGGACCTGCGGGACTTCGCGGCTGACGGGCCCCAGACCTCGGGCGGCGACGGTGGCCTCTCGACCTTCATGCGGTTCTTGCAGGGTGGGGTCTCGGTTCCCCTCGTCGGTGCCGCCAACGCCACGGCGGTGGCCGGCGGGTTCGAGGTGCTCCTGGGCTGTGACGTGGTGGTCGCCGCCGAGAGCGCCCGTTTCGGGCTGCCCGAGGTCAAGCGGGCCCTGTTCCCGGCCGGTGGCGGTGCCATGCTGGCCGCGCGGATCCCCATGGCCGTGGCTCTCGAACTCACCCTGACCGGCGACCCCATCACCGCGCAGCGGGCGTACGAGCTCGGGCTCGTGAACCAGGTGGTCCCGGCCGACCGGGTGCTCGACGCGGCCGTCGACCTCGCCCTCCGGATCGCCCGCAACGGCCCGTTGGCGCTGGAGGCCACCAAGGAGTTGGTCCGGATGAGCGCCACCGACGTGACGGGCGGCTGGGCCCGCCAGGCGGAGTGGTACGAGCGGATCTTCTCGAGCGAGGACGCCCGCGAGGGGGCCACCGCCTTCGTCGAGAAGCGCGATCCGGTCTGGAAGGGGCGCTAGCCGCGCCCGGGATCAGTCGACCGGGTCGAACTCGAGGTGGAGCTCGCGCAACCCCCGCAGCATGTAGGTGGGGTCGTACGCGTAACTCCGGTCGTGGATGGGTCCGTGGTGGGCCTCCGACACGCGCAGATCCGAGGTCCGGTCGAGGAAGCGCTCGAGCGTGACCTTCGTCTCGGCACGCGCGAGCGGGGCGCCGGCACAGGTGTGGATGCCGTGTCCGAAGCCGACGTGCTGGCGGCCGTTCGACCGGTCGAGGCGGAACTCGTCCGGGTCCTCGAACTGTCGGGGATCGCGGTTCGCGGCGCCGACCATCACGTAGGTGCAGGTGCCGGCGGGGAGGTCGACCCCACCCACCGTGGTCGGGACGCGCGCCAGGCGGAACTGACCCTGGAGCGGGCTCTCGAGCCGCAGGGCCTCCTCGATGAAGGCGGGAACGAGGCTGCGGTCGGCCCGGATCCGGGCCTGGAGGTCGGGCCGGTCGCCGAGGATCCGCAGGCACGTCGACATCAGGCGCGCGGTCGTCTCGCCGCCCGCCGCGAACAGGTTGGCGGCGATCTTCATGACGTCGTCGACCGGTGGGAGCGAGCCGTCGGAGAACGTGGCGAGCGCCATCTCGGTCATGATGTCGTCACGGGGCTCGGCGCGACGCTCCTCGATGTAGCGCGCGAACTGCTCGTAAAGGTGGCCGAGGGGCTGGTGCTCGAGTTTGGCGGGCCGGACCTTGTGGACGAGCCGCTCGAGCAGGTCGGTGCGGTCGTCGTCGGGGACGCCCAGCAGGTCGGCGACCACCATGAGGGTGAACGGAATGGCGAAGTCGTGGATGAACTCGCACTCGCCCCGGGCGAGGAATCCGTCCATGGTGCGGTCGCACAGACCCCACATGAACTGCTCGTTCTCCCGGAGACGCTTCGGGGTGATCAGCCGCATCAACAGACCGCGGTGCTCGGTGTGCTTGGGCGGGTCGAACGAGGGGAGTTGATCGCTGAAGGGCAGGTCGTCGCGGTGGCGCTCGATGATCGCCGTGATGTCGTCGCCCTCGAGCGGTTCGGGGAACGGGAACCAGGGGCCGGCCACGGTGTTGCAGTTGGAGAAGGTCTCCTGGTCGTGGTAGACGGCGATGGCTTCGTCGTACCCCGAGACCATCATCACGCCGTAGGTCCCTTCGCGGTGCACCGGGCACTGGCTCCGTGACCACTCGTGGTACGGGTACGGGTCCTGGAACAGGTCCGGGGTGCGGAAGAAGTCGACGGCGGCGAAGTCGACGGGCGTGGAGGTGGGCTCGGTCACCGGGGCTCCTGGCTGGAACTGGACACGACCCGTTCAACCTATGGGAAGGTCGGGCTCCGGGCAATCGGCGCGCGCCTCCGTGGACTTCGCGCTGAAGAGCTCGATGCTGCGCGGTCGCCGGGCCCACCACCAGGCCATTCCCGCGGCCCCGAACGGGATCTCCATCCAGCGGGTGAACGTCGCGTAGACCAAGACGGCCGCCGCGGCTGCCGGAGGCGCCTCGCCGAAGGCCACGAGCAGTGCCGCTGTGCCCGCCTCGGCGAAGCCCACACCGCCCGGCGTGATCGGCACGAGGGTCAACGCGGCCCCCATCGCGTAGGCGGCGAACACCCCGGCCGGCGAGATGCCGCCTCCGACCGCCCGCACGCAGAGCCAGAGGAGCGATGCCTGGAGCAGGGCGTAGCCGAACATCCCCAGCGCCATGCGCAGCCACTGCGTCCGGACCCGGTGGCGCACGTCGTCGCGCAGGGTGCTGATGGCGGTGCTGCCGTGGCTGCCGGAGATGCGCTCGAGGAACCCGGCGGCCAGGCGGTGGATCCGACCCGTCTCGTCGGTGCTCTTGGGCCGCAGGGCAATCCACACCAGAGCCGCGATGGCGCCGAGCAACGCCAGGCTCACCAGCGAGGTGGTGACGAGACCGTGGACGCCGAGCTGGGTGAAGGCGAGGATCACCGCGAGCGCCAGCGCGGGCAGGAGCAACTTCACCACCACGTTCCAGGCGTTGGTGATGAGCGTCAGGACACTGAAGCCGATCCCGTCGAAGCCCCAGGAGCGCAGCATCGTGTAGTTGAGTCCCATGCCGAGCACACCACCGAACGGAGCGAGGTGCGACACCGTGCTGCCGCTGAAGTTCAGCACCAACGCCTTGCGGTGGGTCAGACCGGGCAGTGCTCCGGTCGAGACGTAGGTGTGCACGAACATTCCCGCCAGCCAGACCAGCCCGAGCACGCCGACCTGCGCGGCGGTGAGGTCGCCCAGCACCCCGAAGATCTCCTGCCAGCTGCTGCCGGTGATCAGTGGCACGAGGACCAGAGGAAGCAGGAGGGCGACGACGCCCCCGGCGATCGTGACGACGGTCCGGGTGCGCGCGTGTCCGGGCGGGCGCGCCACCTCAGACCTCCTGCAACGGTTCGTCGGAGCGCTTGCCGGCGAACACGTCGTCGAGCCGCGGTGACGGGACCGGGAGCTCGGGCCGGACGAACCACTCGCGTCCGAACAGGCGGTCGAACACGAACCGGGGGAGTCGGAGGAACACGGCGAGTGACCGGGGCGTCTCGCCCCCGGTCGACTGCGAGCCGTGGGCCGCCATGGCCGCCCGCTTCCGGTCGACGAACGCGCGGACGTCGATCTCGTGTGTGATCGCGTGGGGATCGCTGAAGGAGTGCTCCAGGGCCCTGGGCCGGAATCCCGGAGGGAGACCGGGCACGATCCGGAGGAGGCGGGCCAGGCAGAGCAACGGCGCCCGGTCGACCGTGGCTTCGAGCACGACGGGTGTGCCGGCGAGGGTGGCGGCGCGGCGCCCGACCCGGTGGACCTGCACGTGGTCGGGGTGCCCGTACCCACCGGCCGGGTCGTAGGTCGTCAGCACGGTCGCGTCTTCGCGGCGCAAGAGTTCGGCGAGCCGATGGGCCGCCGCCTCCGGGTCGGTGTCGACGAAGGCGTCGGGGTGGTCGGTGGGGTCGTCGAGGCCGGAGTCGGCGTAGCCGAGCCACACCACCTCGGCGCCGCCGAGGGCCGCCGCCGAGCTCCGGAGCTCGCTCAGTCGGAGGTCGGCGAGTCGCTCGCGGTCGAGGGCCTCGCCGGTGAGGCCCGCCTCTCCGCGCGTGGCGACCACGATCACCACGCGGTGGCCGGCCGAGAGCGCCTTGGCGATGGTGCCACCGGTCAGGGCCACCTCGTCGTCGGGGTGCGCGTGGAACGACACGAGGGTCGAGCCGCTCATGGCGACGACACCACGTCCCCGAGGGGGTCGGCGCGCCGGCGGCGCCCTTGCTGCACGGCGGCGGCGCGGGCGTACTCGTGCTCGGTCCGGTCCATCTGGTCGGACCAGCCGAAGGGTGGAGGGTTGCTCCGGTTGTGGGCCGTGATCCGGTCGCGCAACTCGTGATCGGTGACGAGCGCCGTGATCGCCGCGACGAGTTCGTCGTCGTCGGCCGCGAGCAGACCGTCGCGGCCGTGCTCGATGAACGTGCTCACGCCCGAGTCGCCCATCCCGACGACCGGAACGCCCGCCGCGCGCGCCTCGAGGGCCGCGATCCCGAACGACTCGAGGCGGCAGGGAGCCACGAAGATGTCGGCCCGCTGGTGGAGCTCGCGGATGTCGTCGTGCCCCAGGCGGCCCGTGAAGTGAACCCAGTCGTGGAGGTTCCGCCGGCGGACGTGCCGCTCGACGCTCGGTCGCTTGGGACCATCGCCCACCAGCACCGCCGACAGGCGCACCTCGGGCCCGACGGCGGAGCGCACTCGGCTGAGGGCGCGGACGAGGGGGAGGGGGCGCTTGCGTCCGGTGAACCGGCCCACACCGACGATCACGATCTCGTCGCCGGGGACCCGTCGGACCGGCTCGGTCCACCAGTCGGCGGCGTCGATCGCGTTGGGGAGCACGGCTACCTCGGCGTCGTCGCCGAGGATGCGGCGCAGCGGAGCTGCGGCGGGTTCGCTGACGGCGGTCCAGGCGATGGGATACCGCGTCCAGCCGATCGCGGCGTCGAGGGCGCGCATCGGGGCATGGGCGTTGGAGAGCAGCGAGTGTTCGGTGACCACGGTGGGGATCCCGGCCCGGCTGGCGGCGGCGGCGGCCCCGAAGGCGATCGGCGTGAAGACCCCGGCGTGGACGTGGACGACGTCGAAGCCGCCCGCGCGCACTGCGTCGGCGACCGAACGGATCACCGACGGGCGGGACCGGGCCAGGCCGCTCCCGTTCCCGGCCAGCGCGGTGATGATCTCGACGTCGTGGCCCCGGGCGCGTTGGTGCTCGGCGCAGGTCGCGACGTGGACCTCGATGCCGCCGAGGCGGGGCAGGGCGAAGTCGGCGACGTGGGCGATGCGCACGATGACCCTGTTCTCGCTCCTGGTCGGGCGCCGTCCGAACGGCCGGCGCGGCGGCCGGTCACCTTGCTGCCGGCCGGTTTCCCCTCGTTCCCAAGGTTACCCACGCCCGGCCGCTCCGGGCCACTGGCGAAGGTCCCGGATACCGTTCGGCACGGGGTTCGATGGATCTAGTTGGGGGAGCCGGCGAATCGGGGAGCGGTCGTCAGTTCCGGAGGAGCAGGACGCTGGTGGGGACGCACTCGCCGCTCGTCACCAGCACGCTCGTGGCCTCGGCGACCTGACTGGTGGAGGTGCCCCGCATCTGGCGCACGCCCTCCACCACCAGGTTGAAGCCGTGGACGTACGCCTCGCTCAGGCCGCCGCCCGAGGTGTTGAGGGGAAGGCGGCCGTTGGGCCACTCCAAGGCTCCGCCCTCGGTGAAGGCGGCCCCCTCGCCCCGTTCGCAGAATCCGAGTCCCTCCAGGGTGAGGGGGATCAGGGGGGTGAAGGCGTCGTAGATTTGTGCGCACGAGACGTCGGCGGGTCCGAAATCGGCGGTGCGCCACAGCGTGGGCGCCGAGGCCCAGGATGGGCCGCGCAGCGGGTCCGGCCCGAAGTAGTTGACCATCGCCTGGTGCTCGCGGGGCAGCCCCTGAGCGCCGGCGTGGACGTAGACGGGGCGGTGGGGGAGGTCGACGGCCCGGTCGGCCCGGACCACCACGACCGCCAGCGCACCGTCGGTCTCCAGGCAGTTGTCGTAGAGGCACAGCGGCTCGCTGATCCAGCGGGACTCCAGGTACTGGTCCAGGGTGAGGGTCCGGTCGTGCATCTGGGCGCGCGGGTTGCGGTTGGCGTGCTTGCGGCAGGCCAGGGCGACGTTGGCCAGGTGCTCCCGCGTGGCCCCGAACTCGTGCATGTAGCGGCGCATGAGCATCGCGATCTCGTCGACCGGGCGGACGAGGCCGAACGGTCGGCTCCACTGCCACTCGTCGTCGATGAGCTTGGGGGTCTGCGCCCACACCCGTGACGACTTGTCGGCCCGCTTCCGGGCTCGCCAGGCCACCGCCACGTTGCACTGCCCCGACGCCACGGCCATGGCCGCGTGGAGCACGGTGGCGCACCCGGCCCCGCCCCCGTACCCGATCTGCGAGAAGAAACTGAGATCACCCAGGCCCACACTCCGGGCGACCTCTTGCTCGCGGCCGGGCTCCATCGTGAACGACACCAGCCCGTCGACCTCGGCGGGCGCGATCCCCGCGTCGTCGAGGGCGGCGCTGATCGCCTGGCAGGCCAGGGACAGCTCGGAGTCGACCAGCCCCTTGCCGAACGGGGTCTGGCCGATGCCGACGATCGCCGTCCGGTCCTTGATCGACAGGTCGGTTCCCATGCCGGCGGACCCTACCGGAGCCGGACAGACGGCCCGCCTCCGCCCGTGGCCCGCCGCCGGTCAGAATGGGTTCAGCGGTGCTTCAGCCATTCGGGGCAATCATCGCCGCCGCGGCGGATGACCGACGAGAGGTGCCTGTGCGGATCCTGGTGGTCGAGGACGAGAAGCGGGTGGCGGCGGCGGTCCGGCGCGGCCTGGAAGCGGAAGGTTTCGCGGTTGACGTGGCCCTCGACGGCACCGACGGGTACCAGCGGGCCCACGACGGCGACTACGACGCGATCCTGCTCGACATCCTGCTGCCGGGCCTCAACGGCTACAAGGTCTGTGAGCGGCTCCGCGACGAGGGCAACTGGACGCCGATCCTGATGCTCACGGCGAAGGGCGGCGAGTACGACCAGGCTGAGGCCCTCGACACCGGCGCCGACGACTTCCTCTCGAAGCCCTTCTCGTTCGTGGTCCTACTGGCCAAGTTACGGGCGCTGCTCCGGCGCGTCGAACGGACCACGGCGGTGACCCACCGTGCGGGCGACCTCGTGCTGGAGCCTGCAGCACATCGCTGCGCCCGGGGCGACGTCGACATTCCTCTCACGGCCCGGGAGCTCGCGGTCCTGGAGTTCCTCTTTCGCCGGCTGGGTCACGTGGTGCCCAAACTCGAGATCCTCGAGAACGTCTGGGACTTCGCCTTCGAGGGGGACCCGAACATCGTCGAGGTGTACATCCGGCACCTGCGGCGCAAGATCGACGAGCCCTTCGGCCGTCGGTCGATCGAGACGATCCGGGGAGCCGGGTACCGCCTCGATCCCGCCGGTGGCTGAACGGTGAAGCTCCTGGCGACCGTGCGAGTGCGGGTGACCGTCGGTGCGGTCGTAGTGGTCGGCCTGACGCTTGCCGGGGGCGGCGCTCTGCTCGTGGAGATGCACCGGGTGCGGCTCGAGCGTGACATCCAGGCTGCCGCCCGGTTGCGGGCCGACACCATTGCCGACGGGCTCGACCGCAGTGGCGGCGTCCCCGATCTCGACGTTGCTACCGCGGACGCCAACCTGGCTCAAGTGGTCGACGTCGGGGGGCGGGTCGTGACGTCGTCGCCGAACCTCCGGGGGCAGCCGGCGATCAGCACCTTGCACCCTCGGGTCGGGATGGTTCAGGCCGTCACGATCACGGGACTGCGCGATCACCATTCGCCGTTCCGGGTCGTGGCCGAGTCGGCATTGGTCGACGGCACCGTGTTCACGGTGTACGTGGCCCGGAGCCTCGAGGCCGCCGCCGACAGCACCCAACGACTCGCCGAGCTCCTCGCCGCCGGGCTCCCGTTCCTCCTGCTCGTCGTCGGCCTCATCACCTGGTTCGTGACGGGCCGGGCCCTGCGCCCGGTCGAGGAGATCCGGCGTGAGGTCGACGCCATCGGTGGGGGCGACCTCGATCGTCGGGTGCCGCGCCCTGATGCGAACGACGAGATCGCCCGGCTCGCCGACACGATGAACGCCATGCTCGGACGGCTCCAGGTGTCGGACCGGCGCCAGCGCCGATTCGTGGAGGACGCCAGCCACGAGCTGCGCACCCCACTCACCAGCATCCGCGCGCAGTTGGAGGTGGATCTGGCGCACCCCGGCCGGGCGGACTGGCCTACCACGGCGGCGGGGGTGCTCGACGACGCGATCGAGATGCAGGACCTCGTGTCCGATCTGCTCGCGCTCGCCCGGATGGAGCAGGATCCCCGTTCCCCGGCGCCCCGGGAATCGGTAGACGTCGACGACGTCGTCCTGGACGAGGTCGCACGCATCCGGCTCACGGCCGACGTCCCCGTCGATGCTGCGCGGGTCTCGGGGGCCCAGGTGCTCGGTGATCGTGGGCAGCTCCGCCGGATGGTGAGGAACCTCCTCGACAACGCGGCCCGCCACGCCGAGTCGGTCGTCTTTGTCACCCTCGAGGAAGTGGGCGACCGGGCGGTCCTGGTCGTGGGCAACGATGGCCCCACCATCCCCGTCGAGGACCGGTTGCGGGTCTTCGAGCGCTTCGCGCGCCTCGACGATTCCCGGACCGCAGACACCGGGGGAACCGGTCTCGGTCTGGCGATCGTCCGCGAGATCGTGCTGGCCCATGCCGGCACGATCTGGATCGACGATGGTCCCGAGACGCGCTTTCGCGTGGTCCTCCCCGCAGGCGGGGCTCCGGGCGCGCCCGGAGCGCGAGAGCAGATTCAGGCTTCGTTCAGCGCAGGTCCGGCATCGTCGGAGGAATGACAGCGCCCGGACCCCGGCAGTGGCACGCACCGGCCGCACTCGGGCTGGCCGCGATCTCTACCGTCGGTGCGCTCCTCGTCCACGGTCGGGAGGGTTCGCCGTCGTCGCCGTTCGTTGCACTCGCCTCCTTTGCTGGCGTCGCGTACCTCGTGATGTTGGTGGCGCAGCGTCGGGGAGGCGGCCTGCGCCTCCGGCAGGTGGTCGTGGCGACGGCAACCGTCGCAGTGGTGGCGGTGGCCCTCGTCCCGCGTGTCTCGAGCGACGTCTGGATGTACGCCGTCTACGGGCGCCTGGCGGCGCGGCACCTCGACCCGTGGGTCACCTTCCCGCGCGTGT
>JBAXBB010000042.1:0-21874 GCA_037142235.1 Actinomycetes bacterium | reverse complement strand
GGGATCGGATCGGGTCTGCGGACGCGGCTCTCGGCCCGCCCGCCCGCCATGCGCGGGTACCCCTACCCGTGGCTCGTGGTGTTCCTCGCCTTCATGATCGCTCTGAGGTTCATCCCGAACTGGGCCAATGACGGTGCGCTGACGTTCAACTTCTGGATGATCTACACGGTCATGGTCGTCGGCTTCTACTTCGTGTTCGGCGTCTCGGGGCAGTTCGCCTTCTCCCAGGCCGCGTTCGCGATGGTCGGTGGGTACGTGTCGAACTGGGCGACGCGCCAGGGAGTCACGTTCCTCCTCGCCGTGTGCATCGGGGTCGCGGTGGCGTGCGTCATCGCCTTGTTCTTCGCGGTCCTGGCCCGGAGGGCCAACTTGTTCTTCCTCGCGATCGCCACGCTGGCGCTCTCGGAGATCCTCAACGTCGTCGTCCAGCAGTGGACCCAGTTCACCGGCAACTCCGGCGGCGAACTCGTGGGGGTCAAGCCCATCGTGATCTTCGGCTGGACCGCCACCAAGGTCGGTGACACCGCGGGCAACACGAAGCACGTGTTCTGGGTCTACCTGGCCGCCCTGGGCCTGGTGCTCCTGCTCGGGATCTGGCTGGCGCGCTCGCCGGCCCAACGCGAGGCGATCGCCATGCGCGACCAGCCCACGGTGGCGACCACCGTGGGGGTCCCCACCTTGCGCGTGCGGCTGATGATGTTCGTCATGGGCTCGGGCGTGGGCGCCTTCGCCGGGGCCCTCTACATCCACGGCAACGGCTACGGCCAGCCGGGTGACTTCACGGTCGAGCTGGCACTGGGCATCTTCGTCATGCTGATCGTCGGCGGCGCCGGGTCGCTCTGGGGCCCGATCCTCGGTGCGGCGTTCTACGTCTGGGTCCCGTTCGTGCTCCAGTCGCTGAACGTCTCGGTGTTCGGGCACCAGCTCCGGGAGTACAACCAGATCATCTACGGCGTCGCGCTGCTCGTGACTATGGTGTTCATGCCGTCGGGCCTGATCGGGGCGTTCCACGCGCTGAAGGCCAAGGTGCAGGGCCGGACGCCGCCGGAGCGGCGCACCTGGTTCACCGACGCGTTCGGCATCACCCGGCCCGCTCCCGAACCGGTGCCGGTCGTCGACGAGGCGGTGCTGCCGGCGGTGAGCGCCGAGGCGCGCGCCCGGGCGGTGGTCTCGGCCGGGAAGGTCGAGGGCGACGTCATCCTCCAGGCCACCGACCTCAGGGTGCGCTTCGGAGGCGTCAAGGCGGTCGACGGCGTGACCCTCGACCTGCGTCACGGCGAGATCCTCGGATTGGTCGGGCCCAACGGCAGCGGCAAGACCACGTTCCTCAACGCCCTCACCGGCGTGGTGCCCGCCTCGGGCCGCCTCGAGGTCGCGGGTCGCGACGTGCGCCTCGGCATCCCGGGTCGGGCCCGGGCGTTCGGCCTCCTGCGCACTTACCAGGCTCCCCAGACCTATGACCACCTGTCGTGCCTCGAAGACGTGCTCGTGTCCACCTCGGACCGGCGCCTCACCGGCATCGCCGCGGCCTGGCTCCTGCGCCCGTTCGTGCGGGGTCGTGAGCGGGTGCGCTGGGGGGTTGCGGTCGACGCCCTCGAGCGGGTCGGTCTGGTCGAGTTCGCCGAGACGCCCGCCGCCCGCCTCACCTACGGGCAGCGCCGTCTCCTCGAGTTGGCCCGGGCGATCGCGGCCGGTCCGAGCGTGCTCCTGCTCGACGAGCCCTCGGCCGGCCTCGACCAGTCCGAGACCGAGCAACTGGGGGTCTACCTGCACCAGTTGCGGCGCGAGGGAGTTTCCTTGCTCGTCATCGACCACAAGCTCGACTTCATCACCCATCTGTGCGACCGGGTGGCGGTGCTCGAGCAGGGCCACCTGGTGGCCGTGGGCGATGCGGCGACGGTGTTCGAGGACCAGCGCGTCGTCGACGCCTACCTCGGTGTGGCGGAGGTCGACTGATCGTGCTGGAGATCCACGGACTCGAAGTGTCGTACGGCCCCGTCCGGGCCGTACGCGGGATCGACCTCGCCGTCGGGGTGGGGGAGGTCGTGGCGATGATCGGTCCGAACGGGGCGGGCAAGACCTCCACGCTGCGGGCGGTCTCCGGCATGGTCGGCTACGGGGGCAGCGTCACCTTCGACGGCCAGGAGAGCGCGCAGCTCTCCATCGAGGGCCTGGCCCGCCTCGGGCTCATCCACGTGCCCGAAGGTCGTCACGTCTTCCCGTCGCTCACGGTGCACGAGAACCTCCAGGTGGGCACCACGGCGGCGGCCGGACGGGAGTCGATGTTCACCATCGACGACGTCTACGACGTCTTCTCGCCGCTCCAGCCGCTGCGCAAGCGCGACGGCTGGGCGCTCTCGGGTGGCGAGCAGCAGATGGTCGCGATCGGCCGGGCCCTGGTGGCGCAGCCGCGGATGCTGCTCCTCGACGAGCCGTCGCTCGGGCTCTCACCGAAGTACGTCCAGGCCGTCTATTCGGCCCTCGCCACCATCAAGGACCGCATCCCGATGCTGCTGGTCGAGCAGAACACCGTGGTGGCCCTGCGGCACTGCACCCGGGCGGCGGTGATGGTGGGTGGCCGGATCGTGCTCGAGGGCACGGCCGCCGACCTGGCCGACCGCGAAGCTCTGGTGGCGTCGTATCTGGGAGAGGAACCGGCCCTGGCGGCCGAGGAGGTCGCCCTCCATCGGCCCGCCGACGGTTCCTGAGGCGACTCGCTGCACCGCACCCGGGGATCCGAATCGCGTTCAAATTTTGGGCCGCGTTGCCCCGGGTACATCAATTTCTGCTAAGAAGGCGCATCACTCGGCGGGAAGGACCGGCGAGATCAACAGGGGGTGAGCACACCTTGAGGAAACTCAGGTTCGTAGCGATCGCAGTTGCGGTAACAGCCGCTGCTGGATCGCTCGCAGTCATGACTGGTTCCGCTGGGGCCGCCAAGAAGTCCGGTGACAAGAACGTCTTCGTCGTGGGCAACTACGAGAAGACCGGCGAGTCGGCCCAGGCCGTCCCGCAGTTCGAGGACGGCGCCCAGCTCGCCGTCGCCGATCTCACCAAGCAGGGCTACACCGTCAAGTACGAGCGGTACCCAGGCCAGAGCGTCGCGGTCCCGCCGGAGCAGGTGGCCTTCGAAAAGGTCAAGGCCGCCAACCCCGACTCCATGATCGGTCTGACGGCGAGCCAGCTCTTCGCCATCGGCCCGACGGTCGTGGCCTCGGGCATCCCGACCTTCGCCCTGGCCGCGCCGGCCACGGGCATCAAGTCGGGTCCGCAGGGTGGTGACAACATCTTCCTGATGCGTCCGCTGAACGACACGACGGCGGCCGCGATCACCGACTACGCCTGCAAGGTGCTCAAGCTGAAGAAGGTGGGTGTCCTGGCGGTGAACCTGCCGTTCGGCACCGACTCGATCACCACGGCCAAGAAGCATGCGGCCGAGACGCCGAGCTGCCAGCTCGTCACCACGCAGACCAACGGCTACGCCGACGCCGACCTCACCCAGCAGGTGCTGGCGTTCAAGAACGCCGGCGTCGACGGAGTGATCGGCTTCGACTACCCCGTGCCCTTCGGTGTGTTCGCCAAGAACATGCAGGACAACGGCGTCAACGTGCCGATCATCGGTGGTGCCAGCCTCGGCATCGCAGTGGCCAGCAAGGCGATCACCAACACGACGAACCTGATCGGCGTTGACGACTGCGTGCCGGCGCTCGAGACCTCGGCATTTGCGAAGAAGTTCACCAAGGCCTACAAGGCGAAGTACGGCTACCTGCCGAACTACGCCGCCGCTCAGGTCTATGACGCCTTCTTCATGACCGCCAAGGCGACTCAGGCCGTGGGTCACGACCACGCGGCGATCGTCAAGTGGATCTCGCAGAACGCCTACAACGGGGTCTGCGAGAACAAGGCCGACAAGAACAACGTCCTCGGCCGGTCGGTGACCGCCTTCAAGTGGAACGCCGACGGTACGCCCAAGCTGCTGAAGCGGTACGTCAACGAGTACATCCCGCCGGCGGACATCGTCGGTGCGGTGACCACCGTGGCCGGTGCGACTGCCACCACGGCGGCCAAGTGACCTGATCCGTTCGGATCACCGGCACTGCGGCTTCGGCCCCGGGAGCGATCCCGGGGCCGAGTCGCGTCCGGGTGCCTTCGAGCCGACGGAATTGATAAACATTCGGGGTGCCCGACCTCACCCTCGTCCCCGCCGCCGCCCTGCGTGACTACTGCGCCCGCATCCTCGAGGGACTCGGGGTGCCACCCGACCAGGCCGGGGTGGTCGCCGAATCGTTGATCGAGGCCGACCTGCGCGGCGTGGAGAGCCACGGGGTGCACCTCATGGTGCTCTACGCCGACCGCCTGCGTGGCGGGCACCTCCTCCCGCACACGGAGGTCACGGTCCTGCGCGACGAAGGCGCCTCGGCCCTCCTCGACGGTGGTCAGGGACTCGGCCAGATCTCGGGGCGGGCCGCGGTCGACCTGGCGGTGGCCAAGGCCCGAGCGTTCGGCGTGGGGTCGGTGGCGGTGCGCAACTCCAGCCACCTCGGCGCCCTCGGCTGGTACACGATGCGCGGCGCCGAGGCCGGCTGCGTGACGCTCGCGGCCCAGAACGGTCCCCCGTTCGTGCCCCCGTTTGGGAGCATCGACGGGGTCTTCTCCACCAACCCGATGTCGTACGCCGTGCCGGCCGGGGCCGAACCGATGCTCGTGCTCGACATGGCCACCACGGCGGTGGCCGGCAACCGGGTCCTCCTGGCGCAGAAGCGCGGCGATGCCACCATCCCCGAGGGTTGGGCCAACGACGCCCAGGGCCGCCCGACCACCGACCCGGCCCAGGCATCGGTGAAGCACCTGCAGTGGTTCGGCGGCTACAAGGGCTACGGCATCGCCCTGCTGATCGAAGTGCTGGCCGGTGTGCTGACGGGCGCCTCGTTCGGCCTGGTCGACCGCGAGCCGGGTGCGCTCCGCGGCTTCGACCGCGTCACCCGTGGTTACCTGTTCGTCGCCCTCGACCCGTCGCACTACGGGCCGATGGATGCGTTCCGGGCCGACGTCGACCGTCTCGTGGCCGACATCCACGCCTCGACGCCCGCGGAGGGGGTCGAGCGGGTCCTGGTGCCCGGCGAGCTCGAGCACCACCGACGGATCGACCGCCTCGAGCACGGCATCCCGCTGGCGCCCGCGTTGGTCGAGGAACTGAGTCGGCTGGGGGCCGACACCGGGGCCGGCCCGTTCCCGGCCTGATCGCCACCCCAACGCCCACTTCCAACGCCCACCCCGACCTCGACCACCGACCGGCACCAGGAGACCCCATGAACCGCTGCGTCTACATCCACGAGTTCATCGACATCATCGGCCACAACCGCGCGAACTACATGCACCACATCACCGCGAACTGGAGCCCGATCGGCCAGCGCGAGCGCAACCAGAAGTGCTTCGGCGTCTACGGCACGGTCGGCTCGACACGGGTCTGGCCCGAGGTCGTCAACATCTGGGAGCACGCCGACTGGGGCGACCTCGCCGACAACTTCGAGCACGAGTTCTCCCACCCCACCCTCCAGGACCCCGCGCTGGCCGAATGGTGGGCCGAGGCCGCGAACTTCCGCAGTCGCGGTGTCGACCGGATCCTCGTGGCCGCGCCCTGGACGCGCACCATCGACGAACTCTGCGCCGACGGCGTCTCGGGCGTCGCGTACGCACACGAACTGGTTCGGGTCCGGGCGGGCACCGCCACGACGTACCTCGACGCCGTGCGTGACCTCGCCGTCGACTCCTACCGGGCGCACGGCCTCGACCTCGTGGCCGCGTGGCGCACGGCGATGGTCGGCGAGTCGGAGGTGATCGTGATGTGGGCGATCCCGTCGTGGCGCACCTGGTCCGACTTCGAGGCTGGTCAGCTCGACGATCCGCGTCTGGTCGACTGGACCCGTGCCGCGGAGCCGTTCGTGGAGCGGCTCGACCGGTTCCTCCTGGTGGACTCCCCGCTCTCGCCGCTGCGGACGGGTCGTCAGCCTCGCGAGGAGGATCGCGGCCTCCACCAGCTCCCCACCCGCTCGTAGCGGGGCAACCGGCTCAACCCAGCGGGTCGCCCTCGAGGGTGACCCGGTGCAGGTAGCGCCGGGCGTCGCCGTAGTCGTGCACGACGCGGTGCTGGACGGAGCGGTTGTCCCACATCACGAGGTCGCCCACCTGCCAGCGGTGCCGGTACTGGTACTCGGGTCGCTCGGCCCGGGCGAAGAGGTACTCGAGGACGGGCCGGCTCTCTTCGGGAGTCCAGCCCTCGAAGTGCCGCACGTAGTCGGCGTTGACGTAGAGCGTGCGCCGGCCGGTCTCCGGGTGGTGGATCCCGACCGGGTGAGCGTGGGTCACGACGCTGGCGTCGACCCCGGACTGCTGGGCGAGCTCGGTCCCGTAGTGCACGGCGCGGAGGTCCGACAGTGCCGCGCGCAGTCCGTCGGAGAGGCCGTCCCACGCCAGGTGCATGTTGGCGAACATGGTGTCGCCGCCGTTCTCGGGGAGCTCACGGGCGAGCAGCATCGTGATCTTCGGCGGGCTCGCGACCTGGGTGGTGTCGGCGTGCCAGGTCTCGGTGATGCCCGTCACCTGGAAGATCTCCATGATCCCCGGATAGCCCTCGAGCGGAGGTACGTACGGGTGGTGGGAGATGGTCCCCCACCGGGCGGCGAACTCGAGTTGCTGCTCCGGGGTGAGGTGCTGGTCCCGGAACGCGAGCACGTGGTGCTCGAGGAAGGCCGCGTGCACCGCGGCAAACGTGGCGTCGTCGAGGCCGGCGAGGTCGAGGCCGGTCACGACTCCACCGGCGGCCGGCTCCTGGCGGGTGATCTCGAAGGTGGGGGTCATGGGGATCCTCTCGTGGTGGATCGGGCGAATCGGTCGGGTTCAGTGCGTGGGGAGGCCGAGGCCCCGGTGGGCCAGGACGTCGCGTTGGATCTGGTTCGACCCGACGCTGATGGTGGGGTGGAGCCGCTCGACGCAGTCGTAGGCGAAGCGACCGCGCAGCGGTGCGCCGGGGTCGGCCGGACCGAACAGGGGCGCCGTGAGCAGACCGGCGGGGCCGAGGAGCGCGATCCCCGTGGAGGCGATGCGCTGGAGCAGCTCCGTCACGAACACCTTGCTGAGCGCGGCGATCACGGTGGGGTCGGTGCCGTCGGCCTGCGCCGCCACGACCCGGAGGGCGAGGGCGCGCGCCAGCGCGGTGTCGGTCCAGCAGCGCGCGAGGAGGTCGCGCGCCACGCCTCCGGGCACCGCCAGATCGTCGATCCCGGCGGCGCGCACGTGCCCGAGCAGGTCCTCGAGGCGCTGCTCGGCCCACCCGACCCAGAAGAAGCCGGAGCGCTCGTCGGCCAAGGCGGCCGCCATCTGGGCGAAGCCCCGACCCTCCTCGCCGAGGAGTGACGAGGCGGGGACCCGGACGTCGGTGAAGGTGATCGTCCCGAGGGTCCAGTCGTTGGCCGTGCGGGTCCGAGTCACGACGACGCCGCTGGCGTCGAGGCGCACGAGGAACATGCTCATGGCGTCGCGGGCGGGGGCGACCGGGTCGGTCCGGGCCACGACCAGGCACCAGTCGGCCTTGTGGGCGCCGGTCACGAGCACCTTCTCCCCGCTGAGGATCCAGTCGGCGTCAGGCGCGGTGGTGACGCGGGTGGCGGTGGTGGCCACGGCCGAGAGGTCGCTGCCGGCCCCGGCCTCGGTGTAGCCGATGCACACGATGGTCTCGCCGGCGACCATGGCCGGGAGCAGCGTCGAGCGCTGCTCGGCAGAGGCGTGGCGCAGGATCGGCGCACCGGCGAGCGTGACGGCGGTGTCGATCAGCGGCGCCTCGGCCGCGGCGGCCTCTCGACCGAAGGCGGCCCGATGCGCCAGGGTGAGCCCGAGCCCGCCCTCCTCGACCGGCCAGTGGAGCGCCAGCCAGCCGCGCGCCCCGGCCCGGCGGAGCAGCGATCGCTCGAAGTCCTCGTCGAGTCCGGTGAGGTCACTCGGATCGGCGTGGCCGTCGACGTCGGCCGGGTCCATGGCTTCGGCGAGGAACTCGCGCACCTCGGCCCGGAACGTCTCGACCTCGGGCGGGAACCGGAGGTCCACGGCTCAGACCCCGGGGGCGAACACGCCGCGTGCCCGTTGGTGGGTGACCACGAGCTCGCCGTGCGCCCGCTGCACCTCCACGCACGCCCTCTGGGCGGCCGACGGATGGCCGGACCGGATCGCGTCCAGGATCCGGTGCGACCCGAGGCGCTCGGCCTCGGCCGCCCCGGGGACCTCGGCGAAGAACCCGGTGGGCAGCATCCGGGCCAGCGCGCGCAGCACGGCCTGCTGGCGGGCCGAGCCGCCGGCGAGGTTGAGGGTCCGCAGGAACCGCATGGTCGCAGTGTGGGTCGTGACCGGGTCGCCGGCCGCAGCCGCCGCATCGATCTCGGCGAGGGCTTCGTCCATGGCGTCGAGCGCGGTTGGGTCGGGGGCGTTGCAAAGGTCGCGGGCGGCGAGGCCCTGCACGAGGCCCACGATCTCGAAGTGCTCGCGCAGGACGCCGGCGTCGAAGGGTCCGACGAAGGCGCCGGCGTGGGGAGTGACGGTCACGAGGCCGTCGCGGGCGAGCTCGATCACCGCTTCGCGCACGGGGAGCCGGCTGACGCCGAGCTCGAGGGCCAACGCGCCCTGGGGGATCCGGTCGCCGGGTCGCAGCACTCCGTCGAAGACGAGCTGGCGGACGTGCTCGGCCACGATCTCGCCGGTGGAGCGTCGTCCGGAGCCCGGGCGTCCGTTCCCGGCCTCGCTCCTGGTGTCGGCGTCGAGTCGGTCGGAGAGGCTGCTCGAGACCCGGGGAGTGGCGATGCGGCCCATGGGGCGCTAATTTATCAAAGATGTCCACGGGGGGTCGGGCGACGGTCGCACAGCTGGTGCGCGAGGGCGTGGAGGTCGTGTTCGGCCTCCCCGGCGACCAGACCATGCACCTGCTCGACGCCTTCCACGGCTCGGAGCTGCGTTGGATCACCACGCGCCACGAGCAGGCCACAACCTATATGGCCGACGGCTACGCGCGCGCCGGCGCTCGGCCCGGCGTCGCCTGCGTGGTGCCCGGGGTGGGCGTCTACAACGCGGCGTCCGGCCTCGCCACGGCGTGGGCGTGCTCGTCGCCCGTGCTCCTCCTCGCCGGCCAGGTCAACCGCGCCGGGATCGGTCGTGACCTCGGTCTGCTCCACGACCTCCACGACCAGCTCGACGTCGTCCGCCCGGTGACCAAGTGGGCGACCCGCGTGCTCGGGGCCGACGAACTCCCCGGGGCGATCCACGAGGCGTTCGTGCAGATGCGGACCGGACGCGCCCGCCCGACGCACGTCGAGGCTCCCCCCGAGGCGTTCATGGACGCCACGACCGTCGACACCGTCGCGCCCGCCCCGGCCGCGCCCACGGTGCCCGACCCTGAGCTCGTGGCACGGGCGGCCCGGATCGTCGCCGCGGCCGAGCGTCCCGTGATCGTGGCCGGCGGTGGAGTGGTCCTCGCCGACGCGGGGCCCGAGTGCACCGCCGTCGCCGAGATCCTGCAGGCCTTCGTCGTCACCACCCGCGAGGGCAAGGGCGCGATCGACGACCGCAACGTCTTGTCGGTCGGCACCATGTGGAACAACCCCCGGATGCGTCCCGTCCTCGACGACGCCGATGTCGTGCTCGCCGTCGGCACCCGGGTCCAGGGCTTCGGGTTCCCTCCGGGCACCCGCATCGTGCAGATCGACGCCGACGCCGACCAGATCGGTCGCAACGCGCCGGTCGAACTCGCCGTCCCGGGCGACGCCCGGCTCACGCTCGAGCTCCTCCGTGACGAGCTCGACGCCATCGTCACCGAGCGGTCGTCGCGGGCCGACGAGGCCTACGCCTTCCGGGCCTCCGTCGACGAGCAGCTCCACGCCATCGGTCCGGCCGCCGAGATCGTCGACACGCTGCGCGCGGCCCTCCCCGACGACGCGATCCTGGTCCCCGACACCGCGACCATGGGCTACATGTGCCACATGCACTACCCGGTGTACGAGGGGCGGACCTACCTGCCTTCTTCGTTCATGGGCACCTTGGGCTTCGCCTACCCCACCGCGCTGGGCGCCAAGGTGGCCCGACCCGATCGACCGGTCGTGGCGGTGGTGGGCGACGGAGGGTTCTTGTTCACGGCGATGGAGATGGCCACCGCCGTCCAGGAAGACATCGCCACGGTCACGGTGGTCTTCGACGACGGCGCCTACGGCAACTCCAATCGCGACCAGCGGGAGCGTTTCGGTGGTCGTGAGATCGGCACCGCCTTGCGCAATCCCGACTGGGTCCAGCTCGCCGGCTCGTTCGGGGTCGACGCCGTGGCCATCCCGGGCCCGGACCAGCTGGGCGATGCGGTTGCCGACGCGGTGGCGTCGGGCCGACCGAGCCTGGTGGCCTGTCCGATCCCCCGACTGCCCGCTCCGTTCTGACCGAACGACTGCTCCGAGGAGGACACCATGGCCGACCGCTACGGCTTCCAGACGATCGCGACCGAGCTGGCGGACCGCATCCTGACCGTCACGCTGAACCGACCGGATCGCCTGAACGCGCTGAACCTGACCATGCACGACGAGCTCGGAGAGCTCTACGCGAAGATCGAGCGTGACGACGACGTCGACGTGGTCGTCCTCACCGGAGCGGGCAAGGCCTTCTGTGTGGGCGCCGACTTCGACCAGATGGAGGCCAACCTCGCCCGCGGGGGTTACGAAGACGGCCACCCCGACCTGCTCACCGGCTCGGTGCGCATGGCCCGTTCGATCCTGGCGGTGCGTCAGCCGATGATCGCCGCCGTCAACGGCCACGCCATCGGCCTCGGCGCCACGCTCGCCCTGTTCTGCGACGTCGTCTACATGGCGGAGGGGGCCCGGATCGGTGATCCGCACGTGAAGGCCGGCATCGTCGCCGGCGACGGCGGTCCGGTGCTCTGGCCGATGCTCGTGGGGATGAACCGCGCCAAGGAGTACCTCATGACCGGGGACCTCCTCACGGCGGCCGAGGCCGACCGCATCGGCCTGGTGAACCACGTGGTGCCGGGCGAGCAGGTGCTCGACGACGCCATGGCCATGGCCCGCAAACTCGCCGCCGGCGCCCAGATCGCGATCCGCTTCAACAAGCGCCTCGTCAACAAGGAAGTCGAGGACCGCGTCAACAAGATCTACGACCTGGCCCTGGCGCTCGAGGGGCTCACCTTCGAGACCGCCGACCACCGTGAGGCGGTTCAGGCGTTCCTGGAGAAGCGCGACCCCGTCTTCGGTCAGGGCTAGCCGGGCGACGACGCCCGCGGGTCAGGCGTCGCGGTCCCAGGTGCGCTCCGTGAGACCGCGTTCGCGCATCTCGTGCTTGCGGACCCGGCCGGTGGTTGCGTTGCGCGGGAAGTCGTCCATGACCTCCACGTAGCGCGGGACCATGAACTTCGGCATCCGGTCGGCGAGGAACGCGTGCAGCGCCGCCGGTTCGAACGTCGCGGGGTCGCGCACGATCACTCCCGCCAGGACCTCGTCGTCACCGAGGGGGGTACGGATGCCGACCGCCGCACACTCGAGCACGTCGGGGTACTCGAGCACGGCGTTCTCCACCTCGAAGCTGGAGATGTTCTCGCCGCGCCGGCGGATCGTGTCGCGCATCCGGTCGACGAAGTAGAACCACCCCTCCTCGTCGCACCGGAAGGCGTCACCGGTGTGGAACCAGCCGTTGCGCCATGCCTCGGCGGTGGCCTCGGGCATCTTGTAGTACCCCGCGTTCAGCGACCAGGGTTCGCGCGAGCGCACGACCAGCTCCCCGACCTCGCCCGCGGGCACCGGCTCGTCGAACTCGTCGACCAGGGCCACTTCGGTCCAGGGATAGTCGGTGCGCGGTCGCCCACACCCGGCCCAGGGGCCGTGGTCCCAGCCCGTGGCCAGTGGCGCTCCGATCTCGGTCTGCCCGTAGCAGGTGCCCACCTTCACGCCGAAGCGCTGCTCGAACTCGGCCATCTCCGGGATCATCGGGCCGATGATGACGGCGCGCAACGGGTTGTCGGCGTCGTCGGGTGAGGGCGGCGCGTTGTGGAGGAGCTGCGTCATCGGTCCCACGAGGGCGCCGAGGACGCAACCGGTGCTGCGGACGTCGTCCCAGAACGACGTGCCGCTGAACTTGGCGCGCGTGACGTAGCGACCACCGCGGGCCATGCAGGAGTTGAACCCCGATCGTCCGGAGTTGTGGAACATGGGCATGGCCTGGAACAGGCCCTCGCCCGCCCCGAGTCCGTCGGCCGGGGTCCACGACCACATCTGGAACACGGCGGCCCACGGGACCACCACGGCCTTCGACGGACCGGTCGTGCCGGAGGTCAGGAGCAGGGTCGAGGTCTCGTGGTACTCGGGTCCGGGGAGGTCGGTGGCCGGCTCGACCCCGGCGAAGAGTGCCGCGGCCCCCACGGTCCGGCACGGGAAGGTGCCGTCGGGCACCTCGCCGTCGACCACCACGACCGTCGTCACCTTCGGGAGGTCGGGGACGACCGCCGCCAGGGCCTCGACGTGCTGGGAGGTGCACACGATGGCGGTGGCGTCGGTGAGGTCGACGGCGTAGCGGAGCATCGACCCTTGGTACGCCAGGTTGAGCGGCACCTCCACCGCTCCGGTCCAGCCGACCCCGAGCATCGTGAACTGCGCCCACTCTTCGTGGGCGACCATCGTGGCGACGTGCGTCCCGCGGGTCACGCCCACCCGGATCAGCGCCGCCGCCCACCGCAGGCCGATCCCGTGGAGTTCGGCGTAGGTGTGCCGGGCGCCGCCGACGATCTCGAGCGCCACGGCGTCGGGCGTCTCGGTCGCCCAGCGGGCGACGGCGTTGGGCAGCAGGTTCTCGCGGGCCAGCATCTGGAGTTCTCCCCTCGGACGATCGTGTCCATTCTTCCCTGATCGCATAGCGTGCTGCCCATGCGGCTCGAACTCACCGATGACGAACGGACGATCGAGGAGGTGTTCGGCGGATTCTTCCGCAACGAATGCCCCACGGCACTCGTTCGGGCAGCCGAGCCCCTCGGCTTCGACCGGGGTCTCTGGGCCCGCCTGACCGAACTGGGGGCTCCGGCGATGGGCCTGTCCGAGGCCCGGGGCGGAGGGGGCGCGACCCTCACGGACCTGGCGATCGTGGCCGAGCACGTGGGGCGGTCGATCGCCCCGGTGCCCTTCGTCGAGCACGTCACCGCCCTCCGCCTCCTCGACGCCTGCGGTGCCGTCACCGACGCCCTGCGCGACGGTGTCGAGATCGCCACGGTGGCGCTGGGTCCGGTGCGCACCGACCGCTGGCCGCTGGTGCCCGCGGGAGCGGTGGCCTCCACCGTGGTGGGCATGGTCGGCGACGACCTCGTGGCGGTCCGGTCGGACGCTCCGGGATCGGCGCCGTCCAACCACGCCTGCATGCCGATCGCCGATCGCTCCGTCGAGGGAGCCACGGTCCTGGCGTCGGGCGCCGCCGCCCACGGCGCCTTCGCGGTCGCCCGGGCGGAGTGGCAGACCCTCACCGCGGCGGCCCTGGTCGGCATCGCCCGGAGCGCCCTCGACCTGGCGCTCGTGTACGTGAACGAGCGCCACCAGTTCGACCGCCCGATCGGTGCCTTCCAGGCCGTCCAGCACCAACTCGCCGACCTTCCGATCGCGCTCGAGGGCGCCGGGCTCCTCGCGGCGAAGGCGGCCTGGGCCGGCGACCGCAGGACTCCGGGCCTCGTCAGCATCGACACCTGCGACATCACCGACTTCACCGCGCTGGCCGCGATGGCGTTCCTCTACACGAGCGACACCGCGACCCTCGCCACCGACCGCAGTCTCCACGTGCACGGCGGGTACGGCTTCTCGGAGGAGTACGACATCCAGCTCTACTACCGGCGGGCCCGCGGTTGGTCGCTGATCGCCGGTGATCCGGCCCGCGAGTGCCGATCCCTCGCCGACGCGATGTTCGGCCCCGTCGAGGAGGTGGTCTGACGTGGACTTCTCGCTGAGCCCCGAGCAGCTCGAGTTCCGCGACCAGATCCGCGCGATCGCCCGCGACACGCTCACCCCCGAGATCGTCGAGCGTCAACACACCAGCGGAACGTTCAACAGCCCCGAGATCAACCGGGCGCTCGCCGACGCCGGGTTCCTGGAGCGGTCGGTCCCGGGACTCGGGAAGGGCGACCCGATCGAGCTCTGGATGCTCTTCAACGAGTTGGAGAAGGTCTCCGCACCCGTCGACGGCATCTCGATGGCGATGATGATCGCCGGGGTGGTCGCCCACGTCGGCACGGAGGAGCAGCAGGAGATGATCCTCCCTCAGCTCCTCTCCGGTGAGGTGCTGGTCTCGCTCGGCTACAGCGAGCCCGAGACCGGGAGCGACGTCGCCGCGGCCGCGACCCGCGCCGTGCGCGACGGCGACGAATGGGTCATCAACGGCGCCAAGATGTGGAC
Source organism: Actinomycetes bacterium (assembly GCA_037142235.1). GTDB lineage: Bacteria > Actinomycetota > Acidimicrobiia > IMCC26256 > PALSA-555 > CAIUKV01. Next base: position 7,418 of record JBAXBB010000042.1, on the reverse strand, counting down.
GACGATGGGCCACGTCGCGAAGTGGATCCTGCTGCTCACCCGCACCAACCCCGACGTGCCCAAGCACAAGGGACTGACGATGTTCCTGATCCCCCTCGACCTGCCGGGGATCACGGTCGAGGCGGTCCACACGATGGGTACCGAGCGGACGAACGCCACCTTCTACGACGACGTGCGGGTCGACGACCGCTACCGGATCGGCGAGGTCGACGGCGGCTGGAAGGTGATGGGCGTGGCGCTGGCGTTCGAGCGCGGCGTGATGGGGGGCACCGCGATGGGGGTGCCGCTGCTCCACCACTTCCGCGACTGGGCGGCGAGCGCCCGCGACGACGACGGCCGGAGGCTGATCGACGACCCGATCGTGCGCGAGCAGATGGTGCGCGTCGCGATCGACAACGAGGTCGCCAGCCTCATGACCCTCCGGGCGGCCTACCTCGCCGCCCTGGGTGGTCTTCCGGGGCTCGAGGGCTCGATGGTCAAGGTGTTCGCCACCGACGCGTACCAGAAGGCGTCGAGATGGTTCTCGCGACTTGCGGGTCCGGCGGGGCTGCTCCGGTTCGGGGAGCCGGCAGCGGCCGCCGAGGGCTGGGTCGAGTACGACGCCCGCCACTCCCCGGTCACCACCATCTACGGCGGTACCGGGGAGATCAACCGCAACAACGTGGCCGAACGCCACCTGGGTCTGCCCAAAGCCCGCTAGGCGCCGATCCGCTGGAATCCGGGCCACAATGGTGGTCGTGGAACCGGTCCGGAGGCTCGTGCTGGCGGTGCTCGTCGCCATTGGCGGCGGGATCACCGCCGTCGGGGTGGCGCCATCCGCGGGCGCGGTCGGGGCGGTGGCGCCAGGGGGCTCGGTCCAGTGGAGTGGCGAGGGGCGCTCGGTCCTGGGCCGCCCCGCGATCTTCCGGGGCAGCACCGGCGGCGTGGAGGTCGCCTGGCTCGATTCGAACCTGGTGACCACGGTCTTCGTGGCCGGGACCGGAGATCCGGGTGGCCCGTGGCCCGGGGGCGGGCAGGTGGCGCCGGAGGTGCGGAGCCGCCTCGTGGCCGCGTTCAACGGAGGGTTCAAGCTCGGTGACCTCCCTGGCGGGTGGTACACCGACGGCCGGGTCAACAAGGCCCTGGTGCCGGGTCAGGCGTCGGTGGTGGTCTACCGCGACGGGCACCTCGACGTGGGGGAATGGGGTCGCCAGGTCGAGCTCACACCCGACGTGGTCTCGGTCCGTCAGAATCTGGGGCTCCTCGTCGACGACGGGCGCCCGACCCCGGCGGCCGCCTCCACCAACTGGGGAGGGTCGGTGGCCGGGATCGCCACGGCCCGCTCCGCGATCGGCGTCGACGCCCGTGGAGGCGTGATCCTGGCCCAGGCACGGGTGAGCCCGGCGGGCCTCGCCGACGCCCTGGTGGCCGCCGGAGCCGTGCGGGGGATGCAACTCGACATCAATCCCACTTGGACGGCCCTCGTGGTCTACGACGCCGCGGCCGACGGATCGGTGTCGGGTCGACGGGTGATGGGCACGGGCGGACCGGCGGGCCTCTATCTCAGCCCCTACGCTCGCGACTTCTTCGCCGTTCTGATCCGGCCCACGGTGGCACCGGGCGGGACGGGCACCATCGGACAACCGGCGGTCAGCGTGGAGCTGGCGGCACCCAAGCGCTGAACCCTCGCCTCGGGCGGGGTTCGCTCACGAGAGGACGGACGGGCATGGCGGACGACGCAGATCGCGAATCGGTCGAACGGGTCATCGCGGCACCAGCGGAGGCGATCTTCGCCCTCGTCTCGGACCCGGCGCGCCATCACCAGTTCGACGGCTCCGGCACCGTTCGCCGAGCCAAGGTCTCGTCGGGCCCGGTCGGCAAGGGATCGACCTTCACCATGGGCATGAAGCTCGGTGTCCCGTACTCCATGGTCAACACCATCATCGAGTTCGAGCCGGGTCGGCGCATCGCGTGGCAGACCCGTCCGCCGGGAGCGCTGCTCGGCAAGTTCATCGGTGGCCGGATCTGGCGCTACGAACTCGAACCGGTCGACGGCGGGACCCGCGTGCGCGAGATCTGGGACATCTCGGAGGAACGCCACAAGAAGGCGGTCGAGCCCATGCGCAAGAAGGCGAGGGAGTCGATGGAAAAGACGCTCTCGCGGATCGAGGGGATCGTCACGACACCGCGCTGATGTGCACGTTGCCGGCGATGTCGTCGACGGTGACGAGCACCTGCTGGACCGTTCCGTCGTCGAACGTGGCCGTGCACGCAAACGGCGCGCCGGGGATCCGCACGATGTAGGGAGCCTCCCCGCAGTCGGCCCGAGCGGGCAGGGTGGCGTTGTTGCGCACGAAGTCTTCGGCCCGACCCTTGGCGATCACGGCCTGGGTCGATTCGATCCGGATACCACCGCGGCGGTCGGTCGCCGTCACCCGCATGAGCAGCGTCAGGCCGGACGCCGTCACTTCGCAGACGGCGGAGGAGCCGGCGCGTGCCCGCACGTGCGCCGGGCACGCCACCCGGGTGACCGTCAGACCCGTCAGCACCGGGGTGATCGCGCTGCGCACGGCCCGGTCGAGTCGGGCCCGGTCGAGCTCGGCAGCCCCGGCCGGGGCCGCGGTCAGCACTGCGACCAGCGCGATGCACCACGCCAGGAGGAGAGCCGTGCGCCGCACGCGGTGCCGACTCAGGACTTCGGGCGGAGGTCCAGCGACACCGAGTTCATGCAGTAGCGCTGACCACCGGGACCCGGACCGTCGGGGAAGACGTGGCCGAGGTGCCCACCGCACTGTCGGCACCGGACCTCGGTCCGGACCATGCCGTGGCCGTGGTCGGCGACGAGTTCCACGGCGTCGGCGACCATCGGCTCCGTGAAACTGGGCCAGCCGGTGCCGGAGTCGAACTTGGTCGAGGCGTCGAACAGGGCGATGCCGCACCCGGCGCAGTGGTACGTGCCGTCGTCGTGGCAGTCCCAGTACTGCCCGGTGAAGGCGCGCTCCGTGCCGGCCTGGCGCAGGACCTCGAACTGCTCCGGCGTGAGGGCGCTGCGCCACTCGTCGTCGGGCTTCTCGACCTCGTATCCCATGGGTGCTCCTCCGGTCTCGGTGTGTTACGGGCGGTGGATGACGATCTCGATCTCGACCAGCGCGCCGAGTGGCAGGGCGGCCACCGCCACCGTGCTGCGGGCGGGGCGGTGCTCGCCGATGGCCCCGGCGTAGCGCTCGTTGACCGTCGCGAAGTGCTCCATCGAGCCGGCGAGGAAGATGGTGGTCTTGACCACGTCGGCCCACGAGGCACCGCAGTCGGCGAGCACCGCGGCGATGTTGGCGAGCACCTGGTCGGTCTGGGGTCCGATGCCGCCGTCCACGATCGCGCCACCGTGGTCGATGCCGATCTGACCGGCGCAGAAGATCAGCTCGCCGCCGCGCACGGCGGGAGAGTACGGACCGGCGACCGGCGGAGCGCTCGGGGTGGGCACGGGTCGGGCGGTCATGGAGTTCCTTGGTGGGTGTGGAGGTGGTGGCCGTGGAGCCCGGTGCCCGCACCGGGAGCGTGCCAGCCGTGGACGTCGTCGATCATCTCGTCGGCCGCCGCCGGTCCCCAGGTGCCCGGATCGTAGGGGAACGCGGGTCCGTGGTCGGTGAGCACCCGGTCGACGACCCGCCACGCCGACTCCACCCCGTCTTCGCGTGCGAAGAGCAGATGCTCGCCGTCCAGGGCGTCGCTGAGGAGGCGGTCGTAGGCGGAGCGCTCGTTGGGAATGTCGTTGGCCAGGAACAGTTCGACCGGTCGGCCCACGAACTCGTCGCCGGGTTCTTTCGCCATCGCCCCGATCGCCAGCACCACGTCGGGGCTGAGGCGGAAGCGGAGGTAGTTGTTGTCGTGGGCCAAGGGCTGTCCATCGTCGAACACATGCTGGGGTGGCCGGTGGAGTTCGACGCGGACCTCGGTACAGGTGGTGGGAAGTGCCTTGCCCGCTCGGATGTAGAAGGGGACGTCGGCCCAGCGCCACGAGTCGATGTGGCAGCGCAACGCGGCGAACGTCTCGACGTCGGAGTCGGGGGCGACGCCGTCCTCGTCGCGATAGCCGCGGTACTGGCCGCGTACGAGGTCGGCCGGCTCCAGGGTGCGGATCGCCCGGAAGAGCGACTCCTTCTCGTCGCGCAGAGCCCGGGCTCCCGGGCCCATCGGTGCCTCCATCGCGAGGAGCGCCACCACTTGGAGGAGATGGTTCTGCACGACGTCGCGCAACGTGCCCACCTCTTCGTAGAACTTCCCCCGGCCCTCCACGTCGAACGACTCGGCCATCGTGATCTGGATCAGGCGTACGTAGTTGCGGTTCCAGATCGGCTCGAGGAAGGAGTTGGCGAACCGGAAGTACGTGATGTTCTGGATCGCCTCCTTCCCGAGGTAGTGGTCGATGCGGAACACGCTGTCCTCGGGGAAGACGGAGTGGACCACCCGGTTGAGCTCGTGGGCGCTCGCGCCGTCGCGGCCGAACGGCTTTTCGATGATGAGGCGCGCATCCTTGGCGCAGCCGCTGGAGCCCAGACTCTCGACGACCGTGGGGAACAGGCTCGGGGGAATGGCGAGGTAATGGGCGGGACGTCGTGCGTCGCCGAGGTGACGCCGCAGGTCTGTGAACGTCCCGAAGTCGGCGTAGTCGCCCTGGACGAATTCGAGGCAGTCCGAGAGGTGAGCGAAGGCGGCTTCGTCGTGGACTCCACCCCCGTGCTCCTCGATGCTGGCCCGGGCGCGGTCGCGGAGGTCGTCGCACGTGAACTCGGTCTGGGCGACACCGACGACCGGGACCCCGAGATCGTCGCGGAGGGCCATCTGGTACAGCGCCGGGAAGATCTTCTTGTACGCCAGGTCTCCCGTCATCCCGAAGAACACGAGCGCGTCGGAGCGGGCGGTCATGGAAGGAGGATAGGGCGGCAGGGAGCGCGAGCCCGCCGGTACCATCGGTGGGTGAACCGGGTCGGCTACCTCGGGCCTCGCGGCACGTTCGCGCAGGAGGCCCTCGCCTCGCAGGCGGATCTCGTCGCGGCTGAAGCGGTCCCACTGGGATCGGTCCCCCAGGTGATCTCGGCGGTGGAGGCGGGCCAGGTGGACCTCGGTCTCGTCCCGCTGGAGAACTCCGTCGAGGGGTCGGTCACCGCCACCCTCGACACCTTGGCCTTCGACACCGACCTCCTCATCCAGCGCGAGGTCGATCTCCCCGTCTCGTTGAGCCTGGGAGTGAAGCCGGGCACGGCCCTCGCCGACATCACGGTGGTCATCTCGCACCCCAACCCGCTCGGGCAGTGCCGGCGCTGGCTCGCCGAGCGCCTCCCCGACGCCGAGACCCGGGTGGCCAGCTCCACGGCCGAGGCGGCCCGCCAGGTCGCCTACAGCCCGGTCGGTGGCGACGCGGCCATCGCCAACGCCGGCGCCCTCGCCCTCTACGGGCTCGACGCCCTCGAGCACGCCATCGAGGACCACGCCAGCGAGACCCGGTTCGTGGTCGTGGGCCACGGCATTCCGGGGCGGACCGGCCACGACAAGACCTCGATGGTCTGCGTCCAGCGCGAAGACCGGCCCGGCACGCTCCTCGCGATCCTCCAGGAGTTCGCCGCCCGGTCGATCAATCTCACGAAGGTCGAGTCCCGGCCGACCAAGCGGGGCCTCGGGCACTACTGCTTCTTCATCGACTGCGGGGGACACGTCTCTGACGAACTGGTCGCCGACGCCCTGCGCAACATCGCCGCCAAGCACGCCGACGTCAAGTTCCTCGGTTCATTCCCCGTCGCCGGCGAGGGTGAGGCACACGAGCGTCGTTCGCAGGCCTCGGAAGCCTGGCGGTCCGCGAGCGCCTGGATCGACGACCTGCGCGCCCAGGTGCGTCCCGACGAGACCTTCGCATGATCGATCTCCGTCGCCTCCGAGACGAGCCCGGGTACCGGGCCGGTATCGAGCGCAAGCGGGTCGCCCCCGGGCTCGTCGACGACGTTCTCGCCGCCGACGACGCCCGGCGCCGGTTGCTGACCGGGGTCGAGGAGTTGCGCGCTCGGCAGAACGTCGCGTCGAAGGAGATCGGGAAGGCCTCGCCCGAGGAGCGGCCGTCTCGGATCGCCGCAGCCGGCGCGCTCAAGGACGAGCTCGTCGGTCTGGAGGCGGCGCTCGGGGCCGCCGACGCCACCCTGCGCGATCTGGCCCTCCGCGTCCCCAATCCTGCCGACGACATCGTGCCCTCTGGCGGCGAGGACGACGGCATCGTGGTGCGCGAGGTCGGGGCGCGCACCCCTCCGCCCGCGCACGACCACGCCGAGTTCGCCGAGCTCTTGGGCTTCCTCGAGACCGAGCGCGCGGTCGAGGCGAGCGGTTCGCGGTTCGCCTCCCTCACCCGTGAGGCGGTGCTGGTCGAGTTGGCGCTGGTGAACTGGGTCGTCGGGAAGCTCGTGGCCGACGGGTTCGTGCCGGTGGTGCCTCCGGTGCTGGTGCGCGAGCAGGCGATGGAGGAGGCCGGGTTCTTCCCCACCGACCGTTCGCAGGTCTACGAGGTCGACGGCGGCGAGCTGTTCCTGGTCGGCACCAGCGAGATCTCGCTCTCCACGTTGCACCGCGGCGAGATCCTGGCGGTCGAGGAGTTGCCGCTGCGCTACGCCGGGATCTCCACCTGCTTCCGTCGCGAAGCCGGGACCTACGGCAAAGACACCCGCGGCATCTTCCGGGTGCACCAGTTCGACAAGGTCGAGATGTTCGCGTACTCCTCGCCGGAGGAGTCCGACGCCGAGCACGAGCGCATCCTGGCTCTTGAGGAGGCGATCGTGGGCGCGCTCGGCCTGCCGTACCGGGTCGTCGACATCGCCGCCGGCGACCTCGGCCCGGCGGCGGCCCGGAAGTTCGACCTGGAGGTCTGGCTCCCGTCCGAAGGGCGCTACCGCGAACTCACCTCGTGCTCGAACTACCGCGACTTCTCGGCCCGTCGCCTCGGCACGCGGGTGCGCGGCGAGGGCGGCAACCGGCTGGTCCACACCCTCAACGGCACGGCCTGCGCCGTGGGCCGGACTCTGGTGTTCCTCTGGGAGCACGGCCAGGACGGCGACACCTTCGTCGTTCCCGAGGTCCTCCGGCCCTTCTGCGGCTTCGATCACGTCAGGCGGTGACGGCACGACGCGCGGTCGGCTGCTCGACGAACCACCACGACCACCTGCTCCACGACCGGGCCGTGTGCGACGGGTTCATGGCCCACATCGGGGTCGAGTTCGCGGAACCGAACCACCGGATCGTCCTCAGCCGTCAGCGGCACCGGCTGATCAACGAGCCGGAACGGGTCGCGCCTAAGGTCTCGGGTCCCGGGAGGGATGCCGGAGTGGACGAACGGGACGGTCTTGAAAACCGTTGAGGCGCGAGTCTCCGTGGGTTCGAATCCCACTCCCTCCGCCGACCGGGTC
>JBAXBB010000041.1:0-21901 GCA_037142235.1 Actinomycetes bacterium | reverse complement strand
CCGTGAGGGTGGCCGTACCGTGGGTGCGGGCCGAGTCACCAAGATCCTCAAGTAGGCATTGACATGGCAGAGAGCAAGGGTCAGAAGATCCGCATCCGGCTGAAGGCCTACGACCACGAGATCATCGATCAGTCGACGAAGAAGATCGTCGAGACGGTGGTCCGGACGCAGGCGAAGGTCCGGGGCCCGGTCCCGCTCCCGACGGAGATCCGGCGCTACTGCGTGGTGCGTTCGCCCCACGTCGACAAGGACTCCCGCGAGCATTTCGAGATGCGGATCCACAAGCGCCTGCTCGACATCGTCGAGCCCACCGGCAAGACGGTCGAGTCGCTCCAGCGCCTCGACCTCCCCGCCGGGGTCGACATCGAGATCAAGATCCAGCAGGTCTGACCCGCATCGGCGCCTCCGGGCGCCGATGGCGCGTCCGGGGAGCGGCATGGACATCGGATTCGTCGGGCTCGGGATCATGGGTCGACCCATGGCCCGGAACCTCCTGGCGGCCGGCCACTCCGTCACCGTGGTCAGTCGTTCCCCGGGGCCCGTAGCCGAACTGGTGGTGGAAGGGGCGGTGGCCGCCGAGGGCCTCGCCGAGCTCGCTGCGGGCCGCGACGCCGTCGTCACGATGCTCCCCGACTCGACCGATGTCGAGGCCGTGGTCCTGGGCCCGGGTGGGGTGCTCGACCACGCCGACCCCGGGACCCTGCTCATCGACATGTCTACCGTCCACCCGTCCACAGCCCGGGCGCTGGCCCGGGAGGCCGCCTCCCGGGGCTGTCGGGCCCTCGACGCCCCCGTGAGCGGCGGTGACGTGGGTGCCGCCGCCGGGACCCTGGCGATCATGGTGGGGGGTGACGCGGCGGCCTTCACGGCCGCCCTGCCCCTCCTGGAGGTCCTGGGGACCACCGTGCGGCGGGTGGGTCCGGCCGGAGCCGGCCAGACGGTCAAGGCCGCCAACCAGCTCCTGGTGGGGGGCACCCTGGCGGTCCTGGGCGAGGCCATCGGCCTGCTGGAGGCCGCCGGCGTGGACCCGACCGAGGCGCTGGAGGTCCTCGGCGCGGGAATGGCCCAGAGCCGGATCCTGGAGCGCAAGGGTCCCCAGATGATCGAGCGGTCCTTCGAGCCGGGCTTCCGGGTGGACCTCCACGCCAAGGACCTGCGGATCGCGACCGACACGGCCCGCGACCTCGGGGTGGCCGTTCCGGTCGGCGAGTCCGTGGGGCGGCTGCTCGAAGCCCTCGACGCCGCCGGTGGCGGCGGTTTGGACCACACCGCACTGGTCCTGGGAGTCACGGGAGATGGCCCATTGGGCGCGGCGCCACCGACCGGCTAGATTGACTAGTCCTTGCTGCCGGACCTTTGGGCTCGGTGCAGAACATCTTCCGTCCGCCAACCGACGTCTGCGAAGGCCCCGGGCCCGGCCTGGGGAACCAAGCAGCACAACCGAAGAACGCTCCGCTGGTCGCCGGGTTCGCCCGGAAGTCTGACCAGGGGAGCGTTCGCGTGAGGCATGCAGCGAGCGTCCGTCGGACGGTGTCGCTCGATCAGGAGAGTACGAACCATGGCTGCGGTGAAGGGGATCCTCGGGCGCAAGCTCGGCATGACCCAGCTCTGGGACGCCGACAACCGGGTCGTTCCGGTGACGGTGATCCAGGCCGGGCCCTGTCGCGTAGCCCAACTCAAGACGCCCGAGCGCGACGGATACTCGGCGGTGCAGATCGCCTTCGGCTCGGTCAAGGAGCAGCGGCTCAACCGTCCCGAACTCGGTCACCTCAAAAAGAGCGGGACCGGGCCGAGCAAGCACCTCGCCGAGCTCCGGGTCGACGACCTCTCGCCCTACGAGGTCGGGCAGGTCATCGATGCCGCGGTGTTCCTCACCGGTGAGCGCGTCGACGTGACTGGTATCTCCAAGGGCAAGGGCTTCACCGGTGTGATGCAGCGCCACAACTTCAAGGGGCAGGGCGCGAGCCACGGTAACCACAAGAAGCATCGCGCTCCTGGCTCCATCGGCGCCTGCGCCACTCCGTCCCGTGTCTTCAAGGGCATGCGCATGGCCGGACAGCACGGCAACGCGCGGACCACCACGCTCAACCTCGAGGTCGTCGAGGGTGACGCGGAGCGTGGCCTGCTCCTCGTGCGGGGATCGATCCCCGGGCCCAACGGCGCGCTGGTCTTCGTGCGCAATGCCGTGAAGGGCGGCCCGGTCGCGGCACCGGTCTTCGGAGGGATCGTGGCCGACGACGCCACCGATGCCCCCGACGAGGTCGTCGTGGACGCCACGACCGACGAGACCGAAAGTGGTGAGGCATGAAGTTCGACGTGATCACCACAGGGGGCGCAACCGCGGGTTCGGTCGAGGCTCCCGACAACCTGTTCGGCATCGAGCCGAATGTCCCGGTGATGCACCAGGTCGTGACGGCGCAGCTCGCACACAAGCGGGCTGGCACGCACTCGACCAAGACCCGCGCCGAGGTCTCCGGTGGTGGAGCCAAGCCCTGGCGTCAGAAGGGCACCGGTCGGGCCCGCCAGGGTTCGATCCGCGCTCCGCACTGGCGGGGCGGCGGCGTGGCCCACGGGCCGAAGCCGCGTGACTACACCCAGCGGACCCCCAAGAAGATGGTCCGCCTCGCCCTGCGTTCGGCGCTCTCCGACCGAGCGACGAACGAGCGCGTGAAGATCGTCGACGACTGGGGCATCGACACCCCGAGCACCAAGCGCGGCATCGAGGTACTTGGATCGCTGGGCCTGCGTCCGGCGGGAGAGCGTCCGCCCCGGGTGCTCGTGGTCCTCACCCGCCACGAGGACGCCGTGTGGAAGTCACTGCGCAACCTCGGGGTCCGGGTCCAGATCGTTCTGCCCGAGGAGCTCAACACCTACGACGTGATCCTCAACGACTACATCGTCTTCAGCAAGGCGACGCTCACCGAGACGGTCGAGCGCTACGCGGAGAAGGCCGAGGTTTCCCAGTGAGCGCGCGCGACCCTCGCGACATCATCATTCGGCCGGTCGTCTCGGAGAAGTCGTACACGGCCTACGACGCGAACGTCTACACGTTCGTCGTCGCGCCCGACGCGAACAAGATCGAGATCCGCCACGCGGTGGAGTCCATCTTCGACGTCCGCGTCACGAACGTGAACACCCTCAACCGTTCCGGCAAGCGCAAGCGGAACCGCCGCACCGGCGGATTCGGGAGCCGACCGGGATCGAAGCGGGCGATCGTCACCCTCGCCGAGGGTGACCGGATCGAGATCTTCGGGAGCTGACCGTGGCCATTCGCAAGCGCAAGCCGACCAGCCCCGGACGACGGTTCCAGACCGTCTCCGACTTCGCCGAGATCACGCGCGACCGTCCCGAGCGGTCCCTGACCAAGCCGAAGCCCAAGACCGGTGGCCGCAACTCCTACGGACGCATGACGTCTCGTCACCGGGGCGGCGGGCACAAGCAGAAGTACCGCGTCGTCGACTTCCGTCGCGAGAAGGACGGCGTGCCCGCGAAGGTCGCCGCGATCGAGTACGACCCGAACCGCAACGCCCGCATCGCCTTGCTCCACTACCTCGACGGCGAGAAGCGCTACATCATCGCTCCGTCGCTGGTGGCCGTCGGTGACATGCTCCAGAGTGGGCACGGATCGGAGATCCGGCCGGGCAACGCTCTGCCGCTGCGTTACATCCCCGTCGGGACGGTGGTCCACAACGTGGAGCTCAAGCCGGGAGCGGGCGGGAAGATGGGCCGGGGCGCCGGTGCGGCGATCCAGCTCGTCGCGAAAGAGGGTCAGTTCGCCACGCTGCGGCTGCCGTCCACCGAGATGCGCCGGGTCCCCATCGACTGTCGGGCCACCGTGGGTTCGGTCGGCAACGCCGAGGCTTCGCTGGTCAAGGTTGGCAAGGCCGGTCGCAACCGCTGGAAGGGCAAGCGTCCGCACGTGCGGGGAGTGGCGATGAACCCGGTCGACCACCCCCTCGGCGGTGGCGAGGGCAAGACCTCGGGTGGTCGTCACCCGGTGTCGCCCTGGGGCAAGCCCGAGGGCCGTACCCGCAAGAAGGGCAAGAAGTCCGACGAGATGATCGTGCGCCGCCGCCGGACGCGCGGCAGCCGGCGCTAGGAAGGACCACCATGCCGCGGAGTCTGAAGAAGGGCCCGTTCGTCGACGACCACCTCATGAAGAAGGTGGACGCGCAGAACGAGGCTGGAGAGCGCAAGGTCATCAAGACGTGGTCGCGTCGCTCGACCGTCACGCCCGAGATGGTGGGTCACACCATCGCGGTGCACGATGGTCGCAAGCACGTCCCCGTTTTCATCAGCGAAGCGATGGTCGGCTGCAAGCTCGGCGAGTTCGCGCCGACCCGCACGTTCCGTTACCACGCTGGCCAGGAGAAGTCGTCGCGGCGATGAGCACTACCGGCACCGTTGCCCGTCTGCGCCACCTCCGGACCTCACCCACCAAGGTGCGTCCGGTACTGCGTTTGATCGTGGGCCAAGACATCGAATCGGCGCGCAACACGCTCACCCTGTGTGAGCGCGAGATCGCGGTGGCACTGGCGAAGCTGCTCGACTCCGCGGTGGCCAACGCCGAGAACAACGACCAGATCCCGTCCGACGAGCTCTTCGTCTCGGGGGCGTTCGCCGACGAGGGCCCGACGTCCAAGCGGTGGCGGCCCCGAGCCCGGGGCCGGGGCACTCGGATCCGGAAGCGGACCAGCCACATCACCATCGTGGTGGCTCGCTTCGAGGACGAGGAGCTCCAGCGTCGTCGCCGCGCCGAGGAGGCCGCGGGGCCGACCCGGGGACGGGCGAGTCGTCGACGGGCCCGCCCGCCGCGTGCCGCCGAGCGTGCTGCGGCCCGCGAAGAGGCGCACGACCACGATCACGACCACGACCACGATCACGATCACGACCATGACCACGGCGATGACGCCGCAGAGGAGTCCTGATGGGCCAGAAGGTCAACCCGTACGGGTTCCGCCTCGGCATCACCACCGACTGGAAGTCGCGTTGGTTCGCCGACGGGCAGGAGTACAAGGACAGCCTCATCGAGGACTGGCGCATCCGCGACTACCTGAAGCGCGAGCTCGAGCGCGCCGCGGTGAGCCGGGTCGAGATCGAGCGCACCCGTGATCGCCTCCGAGTCGACGTCTACACCGCCCGTCCGGGCATCGTGATCGGCCGCCGCGGCGCCGAGGCCGACCGCCTCCGTGCCGGGCTGCTCAAGATCACGGGGAACCCGAAGATCCACTTCAACATCCAGGAGATCAAGCAGCCCGAGCTCGACGCCACCCTCATCGCGCAGGGTGTCGCCGACCAGCTCGCCGGACGGGTCTCGTTCCGCCGAGCGATGAAGCGTGCCGTCCAGACCGCCACCAAGGCCGGGGCCCTGGGGATCCGGGTCCAGTGCAGCGGCCGTCTGGGTGGCGCTGAGATGTCGCGGCGGGAGTGGTACCGCGAGGGTCGGGTCCCGCTGCACACTCTGCGCGCCGACATCGACTACGGCGACGCCGAGGCCCGGACCACGTTCGGCCGCATCGGGGTGAAGGTCTGGATCTACAAGGGTGAGATCCTTCCCTACAAGTCGGCGGCCGAGGACAAGATCTCCCGCGAGGCGGCCATGGCCGTCGGCGAGGCGCCGGGCACGGCGCCGCGTCGCCGGGTCGTGAGCGCCGGCGGCGGTCGCCGTCGGGCCGACGAGTCGGTGGCGGTGCCGGTCGAAGGTGCGACCGACGAGGTCGTGGAAGAGGCTGCGCCGCTGGTCAAGGAGGCGGATCCCGAGTTCGAACGACTCCTCGCCGAGGAGGAAGAGATCGAGCGCCGCACCCGCGAGCATCACGAGGCGCCGAAGTTCCACGGCGACGAGGACTGACGAGGATCCGACATGTTGATGCCCCGCAAGGTCCGTCACCGGAAGCAGCAGCGCGGTCGTATGACCGGTGCTTCGAAGGGCGGTACCAAGATCAACTTCGGTGACTTCGGCATCCAGGCGCTCGAGCCGGGCTGGATCACCAACCGGCAGATCGAGGCTGCCCGAATCGCCATGACGCGTCACATCAAGCGTGGCGGGAAGGTGTGGATCAACATCTTCCCGGACAAGCCCGTCACCCAGAAGCCGGCCGAGACCCGCATGGGCTCGGGCAAGGGCAACCCGGAGCGTTGGGTCGCCGTCGTCAAGCCCGGACGGGTCATGTTCGAGCTCTCCGGTGTGGCCGAGCCGCTCGCCCGTGAGGCCATGCGGCTCGCGCAGCACAAGCTGCCGATCAAGACCCGCTTCATCGTCCGTCAGGAGGAAGCGTGAGCGACGCCAACACGGCAAGCGAACTGGTCGAACTCAACGACGCCGAGCTCTCCAACCGGCTCCGTCAGTTCAAAGAAGAGCTGTTCAACCTCCGGTTCCAGAACGCGACCGGGCAGCTCGAGAACACTGCACGGATCCCCCGGGTCCGGCGAGGCATCGCGCGCTGCGAAACCCTGCTGCGCGCCCGTGAGATCGAAGCGGCCGAGGCGCTCATGGGCGCCGAGGAAGGTTGACCATGGCTGATCAGAGCGCGACCGAGACCCGTCCCAACGGCCGCAAGGTCCGCGAGGGGATCGTGGTGTCGGCGAAGATGGACAAGACCGTTGTGGTGGCCGTCGTGGACCGTGTCCAGCACCGGCGCTACGGCAAGACGCTGCAGCGCACGAAGCGGCTCTATGCCCACGACGACGCCAACGAGGCGCGTGAGGGCGACCGGGTCCGCGTGACCGAGACCCGCCCGCTCTCGAAGCAGAAGCGCTGGCGCGTCATCGAAGTTCTCGAACGGGCACGGTGACGAGATGATCCAGCAGGAGAGCCGACTCAGGGTCGCCGACAACTCGGGGGCCAAAGAAGTCCTGTGCATCAAGGTGCTCGGTGGCAGCCGGCGGCGCTACGCGGGCATCGGCGATGTCTTCGTGGCCACCGTCAAGGACGCCACGCCGGGTGCCGCGGTCAAGAAGGGCGACGTCGTCAAGTGCGTGGTCGTCCGTACGAAGAAGGAGCGCCGTCGTCCCGACGGCAGCTACATCCGCTTCGACGAGAATGCGGCCGTCCTGATCAACGACCAGATGCAGCCCCGAGGCACCCGCATCTTCGGCCCGGTGGGCCGCGAACTGCGGGACCGGAAGTTCATGCGCATCGTGTCGCTGGCACCGGAGGTGCTGTGATGAAGATCCGGAAGGACGACGAGGTGCAGGTGCTCGCCGGCAAGGACCGCGGCAAGCGTGGCCGGGTGTCGAAGGTGATCCCGGAGCGGGGTCGCGTGATCGTCGACGGGGTCAACGTGGCCAAGCGTCACCAGCGGGCGACCAACGCCACCACCCAGGGGGGGATCATCGACAAGGACATGCCGATTCAGATGTCCAACGTCGCGATCGTCTGCTCGAAGTGTGGCCCGACCCGGGTCGGCTACCAGGGCGAGGGTGCGGCGAAGATCCGCGTCTGCCGCAAGTGCGGGAAGGACCTCTGATGGAGACCGGTACGCAAGCCCGTCTCAAGACCCGGTATCTCACCGAGGTGCGGTCGGCGCTCCAGCAGGAGCTCGGCCTTGCCAACGTGATGGAGGTTCCGCGGCTCGAGAAGATCGTTCTGAACTGCGGGGTCGGCAAGGCCACGCAGCAGGCGTCCCTGCTCGACGGCGCGATCACCGACCTCACCCAGATCACCGGTCAGAAGCCGCTGGTGACCAAGGCCAAGAAGTCGATCGCCACGTTCAAACTGCGTGAGGGCAACGCGATCGGCGCCAAGGTCACGCTGCGTGGCGCACGGATGTGGGAGTTCTACGACCGGCTCGTGAGCATTGCCATTCCCCGCATCCGTGACTTCCGGGGGCTCAACCCGAAGTCGTTCGACGGCCGGGGGAACTACACCTTCGGTATCACCGAGCAGCTGATCTTCCCGGAGATCGACTACGACAAGATCGACACGGTGCGTGGCATGGACGTCACGATCGTGACCACCGCGATGACCGACGAGCAGGGTCGGGCGCTCCTCCGAGTGCTCGGCTTCCCGTTCCGTCGAGACAACCAGTAGAGGTCGAGATGGCCAAGAAGGCACTCATCCAGAAGCAGCAGCGGGAACCGAAGTTCCAGGTTCGCGCCTACACCCGCTGCCGCCGGTGCGGTCGGCCGCGCTCGGTGTACCGCAAGTTCGGCCTTTGCCGAATCTGCTTCCGCAAAATGGCACACGCCGGTGAGATTCCGGGCGTGACCAAGGCATCGTGGTAGAGGGGGTCGACCGGTGACGATGACCGACCCGATCGCGGACATGCTCACGCGTCTGCGGAATGCCAACATGGCGTTCCACGACGAGGTGCTCATGCCCAGCTCGAAGGTGAAAGAAGCCCTGGCGAAGATCCTCGTGAGCGAGGGCTACGTCGAGAGCTACTCGGTGGAGCAGGAACCGGAGCGCCCGTCGCCCCGCCTGCGCATCGTGCTCAAGTACACCCAGGACCGTAAGCGCACGATCTCCGGCCTGCGCCGGGTGTCGAAGCCGGGCCTGCGGGTCTACTCCAAGGCGACCGATGTCCCCCGCGTGCTGGGGGGCATGGGGATCGCCATCCTGTCGACGAACCAGGGTCTGATGACCGACCGCGAGGCGCGTCAGCGCCGCGTGGGCGGCGAGATCCTCTGCCACGTCTGGTAACCCAACATGTCTCGAATCGGCAAGCAGCCCATCAACGTGCCTTCCGGGGTCGACGTCTCGATCGACGGACGTCGCGTCGTGGTGAAGGGACCCAAGGGGACCCTCGAGCACGAGGTCCCCGAGACCATCACGGTGTCTCGCGAGGGCGACGACCTCGTCGTCACCCGCCCCGACGACGAGCGGGCCAACCGCTCGCTCCACGGGCTGACCCGCACCCTGGTGTCCAACATGGTCACGGGGGTGTCGCAGGGCTTCACCCGTGATCTCGAGATCGTCGGCGTCGGCTACCGGGCCCTGCCGCAGGGCCCGTCCAAGATCGAGTTGCAGCTGGGCTTCTCCCACCCGGTGTTCGTCGACGCTCCGGACGGCATCACCTTCGACGTCCCGCAGCCGACCCGCATCACGGTCCTGGGTGCCGACAAGCAGCTCGTCGGCCAGGTCGCGGCCGACATCCGCAAGATCCGCAAGCCCGAGCCCTACAAGGGCAAGGGCATCCGCTACTCCGACGAGCGCGTCCTGCGCAAGGCCGGCAAGTCGGCGAAGTGACGACGAGGACCACGCGATGACACTCCACAAGGTCGAACTCCGCGAGCGGCGCCACCGCCGGGTGCGCAAGAAGGTCCGCGGTACGGCCGCGCGGCCGCGCCTCGCCGTGTTCCGCTCGAACAAGCACATCTATGCTCAGCTCATCGACGACGTCGCCGGTCGCACGATCGCGTCGGCCTCGACCACCGAGCAGGGTCTGACCGGTTCGGGCGCCACCGTCGCCGCTGCCAAGGACGTCGGTGAGCGCATCGGTGAGCGGGCCAAGGCCGCCGGCGTGACCACCGCCGTCTTCGACCGCGGCGGTTTCAGTTACCACGGGCGGATCGCCGCCGTGGCCGACGGGGCCCGCGCCGCCGGCCTCGAGTTCTGATCGCCGAGAGAGGTTTCCCAATGGCTGATGGACAGCTCGAAGAGCGAGTGATCACGATCAACCGCGTGGCCAAGGTGGTCAAGGGCGGTCGCCGGTTCTCGTTCACGGCGCTCGTCGTCGTGGGCGACGGCGACGGCAACGTCGGCCTCGGCTACGGCAAGGCCAAGGAAGTACCGGCCGCGATCCAAAAGGGCATGGAGGAAGCGCGCAAGAACCTCTTCTCGGTGCCCCTGGCCGGGTCCACGATCACCCACCAGATCATCGGCGAGCACGACGCCGCCCGCGTGCTGTTGAAGCCGGCGGCTCCGGGTACCGGCGTGATCGCAGGTGGCGCGGCTCGAGCGATCCTCGAGGCAGCCGGGGTCCACGACGTGCTGGCGAAGTCGCTGGGCTCGTCGAACGCGATCAACGTCTCCCGGGCGACCATCGACGGCCTCCGCTCGCTGCGGCGACCCGAAGAGGTTGCGAAGCTGCGCGGCAAGTCGCCGGAAGAGGTGTCGTCGGCCGGGATGCTGCGGGCCTACCGCGAGCGCGCCGCGGCCGCTCGGCACGGCGAGCCCGCCGAGGTGGCCTGACATGGCGACCTTGCGCATCACCCTGGTGAAGTCGAAGATCGGCTCCAAGCCCAAGCAGCGCGGCACGCTGCGTGCTCTCGGCCTGCGGAAGATCGACCAGTCGGTCGAGCTCCCCGACCGGCCCGAGATCCGCGGCATGATCGCCAAGGTCCCGCACCTGGTGCAGGTGGAAGAGGTCTCCTGACATGACGATCAAGATCCACGATCTCAAGCCGGCCCCCGGCGCCAAGCGCGCCGCGCGTCGTGTGGGGCGAGGCATCGGCGGCAAGGGCGGCAAGACCGCCGGCCGGGGCCACAAGGGCACCGGGGCCCGCAATACGGTCAAGCCCGGCTTCGAGGGTGGCCAGACACCGCTCCACCGCCGGATCCCCAAGGCCAAGGGCTTCCGGAACCCGTTCCGGGTCGAGTACCACGTCGTGAACCTCGACACGCTCGAGGGCTTTCCGGAGGGTTCCGTCGTAGACCCCGAGACGTTGCGGGACCGGGGCCTGGTGGCCAAGCGGGGCCTCGTCAAGATCCTCGGTCGGGGTGAGGTCAACGCGGCCTACACGGTCAAGGCCCACGCCTTCTCCGGGTCCGCACGCGAAGCGATCACCGCGGCCGGAGGCACGGTCGAGGTCATCCCGCCGCCGTGGGGCGACCGCCGTCCGCCGGCCGGCTCCAACAACGCGCTGACCAACCGCTGAGGCCACTCCGATGTTGTCCCGCCTGCGCAACATGTTCCGGGTCGCCGACCTGCGGAACAAGATCCTGTTCACGCTGCTGATCATCGCGGTCTACCGCGTGGGGGCGCATCTGCCCGTCCCGTACGTGGACTTCGGCGCAGTCAAAGATCTCCAGAACCAGGCCAACAACGCCGGTGTGGTCGGGTTCCTCGACCTCTTCGCGGGTGGTGCGATCACCAACGTCGCGATCTTCTTCCTCGGGATCATGCCGTACATCACGGCGTCGATCATCATGCAGCTCCTCGGCGTGGTGATCCCGAAGCTCGAGCAGTGGCAGAACGAGGGCCAGGTCGGGCAGAAGAAGATCACCCAGTGGACCCGGTACCTCACGATCGGCCTGGCCATCATTCAGTCGACCGGGTTCGTGTTCGCGCTCCACGAGGGCCGCAGTGGTCTGCTCGGGTTCGCCGGGTTCCAGGGCAAGAATCTCATTCCCCAGTTCAATACCGGCACCGCCGCGCTGATCATCCTCACCTGGACCGCCGGCACCGCACTCGTGATGTGGCTGGCCGAGCTCATCACCCAGCGAGGGATCGGCAACGGCATGTCGATCCTGATCTTCGCGTCGGTGGTGTCGCGGCTGCCGGCCCAGGGCGGTGCGGTCTGGAGCCAGGGATCGAAGGCTCAGTTCTTCACGATCCTCCTCATCGGGCTCGGGATGATCGTCGGCATCGTCTTCGTCGAGTCGGGTCAGCGGCGCATCCCCGTGCAGTTCGCCAAGCGCGTGGTCGGCCGCCGCATGTACGGCGGTCAGAGCACGTACATCCCGCTGAAGGTCAACCAGTCGGGGGTGATCCCGGTCATCTTCGCGAGCTCGATCCTGGCGTTCCCGGCGCTCATCGCCTCGGCGCTGGGAAGCAGCGCGGGTGGCTTGCAGAAGTGGATCAACGACAATCTGGTCGCGCGCCAGAGCTGGTTCTACATCATCTTCTACACGCTGCTCATCATCTTCTTCTCCTACTTCTACACCGCCATCGCCTTCAACCCGCAACAGCAGGCAGACATCATCCGGAAGCAGGGTGGATTCATCCCGGGCATCCGGCCGGGTCCGCCCACCGAGAAATACCTTGCCAAGATCTTGAACCGCATCACGCTGCCGGGATCCCTGTTCCTCGCGGGCATCGCAATCACCCCGCTCCTGGTCTTCGCGCTCTGGAACATCAGCCAGTTCCCGTTCGGGGGAACGGCACTGCTCATCACGGTGGGCGTGGCGCTCGAGACGATGAAGCAGATCGACAGCCAGCTGATGATGCGGAACTACGAGGGCTTCCTCGCCTGAGGGCATGACGATGATGCAACGCGGTCCGCGCGTCGTGCTGCTGGGCAAGCAAGGTGCCGGCAAGGGGACCCAAGCGGTCCGGGTGGCGTCCCACTACGCCGTCGAGCACGTCGCGACCGGCGACATCTTCCGGGCCGCGGCCCGCGACGGTACGGAGCTCGGTCTCACCGCCCGCTCGTTTATCGATCGCGGGGAGCTGGTGCCCGACGAGATCGTCATCGGCGTCGTCCACGAGCACCTCACCGGCGGCGATCACGACCTGGTGCGTGCCGGGTTCGTGCTCGACGGCTTCCCGCGCACCCGGTTCCAGGCCGAGGAGCTCGACCGGGCCCTCGGCCACGGACCCCTCGACGTCGTGGTGAACCTCGACGTCCCGACCGAGATCGTCATTGCCCGGATCGCGGGTCGACGGGTATGCGTTGGGTGCGGGACCAATTACCACGTCGATGCTCCACCGAAGGAACCCTGGAACTGCGACGTCTGCGGTGGCCAAGTGGTCCAGCGGGACGACGACATCGAAGACGCCGTCCTGCGCCGGCTCGAGCTGTACGAGATCCAGACGCTGCCGGTGATCCAGTATTACCGGCGGACCGGGAAGCTGGTCAGCATCGATGGTCAGGGTGACAGCGACGTGGTGTTCGGCCTCGTGGTGGCAGCCGTCGACCGCATGATCGTGGGCCCGGGTCGATGATCACCCGGAAGACGCCGGAGCAGATCGCCCTGATGCGGCGGGCCGGACGGGTCGTCGCCGAGATGCACGAGGTGTGTCGGAAGGCGGCTCGGGTCGGTGCCACCACCCTCGACGTCGACCGGGTGGCCCGAGAGGTCATCGAGCGCCGGGGAGCACGTTCCAACTTCCTGGGCTACCACGGCTTCCCTGCGGTGGTCTGTACGTCTCCCAACGACGTGATCGTCCACGGGATCCCTTCCGCCGACGTGGTGCTCGAAGAGGGGGACATCCTCTCCATCGACTGCGGCGCCATCATCGAGGGCTGGCACGCCGATGCCGCCCTGACCGTGCCCATCGGCCTGATCGACGCCGCCTCGCAGCGCCTGATCGAGGTCACCGAGGCTTCGCTCTACGCCGCGATCGAGGAGGTCGTGGCAGGTCGCCGGCTGGGGGACATCGGGGCGGCGGTCGAGGGTCTGGCGGAGGCGGCCGGGTTCACGGTGGTGCGGGAGTACGTGGGCCACGGGATCGGCACCGCCATGCACGAGGAGCCTCAGGTCCCGAACTACGGCCCGGCCGGCCGGGGACTCAAACTCCGGGAGGGGATCGTCTTGGCCATCGAGCCCATGGTCAACGCCGGGGGCCCCGAGACCGAGACCCTGGCAGACGGCTGGACCGTCATCACCCGTGACGGTGCCCGCTCGGCGCACTTCGAGCACACCATCGCCGTCACGGACCACGGTCCCGAGATCCTGACCCTCCCGTGAGGTGGGCAGGGGCCCCGGGGCCCGGATTTCCAGATGTCGGGGGATCCGTGTAGCCTTCCCCGTCGGCCCTGCGCCGCCCTTGGGCGGCTGCGGTGGCCTGCTTCGGAGGGGAGCCCCCGGGTCCGGCAGTGCCGGAGACGGGGGCCTGTTCTTCCGAGGATGTCCGAGTGGGACCTCCCGTGCTCCGGCGCGGCGGTCGAGTAGGTGGTCGAGCACTGGCAAAGCCCAAGGACGACACGATTCTGGTCGAGGGAACGGTGGTAGAGCCGTTGCCCAACGCCATGTTCCGGGTCGAACTCGAGAACGGGCACAAGGTGTTGGCCCACATCTCGGGAAAGATGCGAATGCACTACATCCGCATCCTCCCGGGAGACCGGGTCCAGGTGGAGCTCACCCCCTACGACCTCAGTCGGGGACGCATCACCTACCGCTACAAGTAGTCCCTCGCCCCGGTGGCGGAAACGTCGACCGGGTATTCCACCAAGCATCGAGTACGAGAATCGATCGGGAACGATGAAGGTACGACCGTCCGTGAAGAAGATGTGCGAGAAGTGCAAGGTGATCCGCCGGCATGGCCGGGTCCGGGTCATCTGCGAAAACCCGCGCCACAAGCAGCGTCAGGGCTGAGGGGTTCCATGGCTCGTATCGCCGGTGTCGACATCCCCCGCGAGAAGCGGTTGGAGATTTCCTTGACCTACATCTTCGGTGTGGGTCGAACGACCGCGCAGCTCATCTGCGACCAGACGAACCTGCCGCGCGACACGCGCGTGCGGGAGCTCACCGAAGACGAAGTCGCGCGACTGCGCACCTTCATCGACGGCAACGTCAAGGTCGAGGGTGACCTCCGTCGCGAGGTCGCTGCCAATATCAAGCGCAAGATGGAGATCGGGACCTACCAGGGGCTGCGCCACCGGCGCGGTCTCCCCGTTCACGGTCAGCGCACCCGGACCAATGCCCGCACCCGGAAGGGACCGAAGAAGACGGTCGCCGGGAAGAAGCGGGCCCGCAAGTAAGCAGAGTTGGAGTAGGGGTAATGGCCAAGCCTTCCGCCGGTGGGCGGCGACCGAAGCGACGCGAACGCAAGAACGTCGCGTACGGCGTCGTACACATCAAATCGTCGTTCAACAACACGATCATCACCATCACCGACCAACAGGGAAACACCATTGCCTGGGCGTCGGCGGGGAACGTCGGGTTCAAGGGCTCGCGCAAGAGCACGCCGTTCGCGGCGCAGCTCGCGGCCGAGACGGTGGCTCGTCGGGCCATGGAGCACGGCGTCCGCAAGGTCGACGTCATGGTGAAGGGCCCGGGTTCGGGTCGCGAGACCGCGATCCGCACGATCCAGAACACCGGGATCGAGGTCGTGGGCATCAAGGATGTCACCCCGATCCCCCACAACGGCTGCCGCCCGGCCAAGCGGCGCCGGGTCTGACCGCGAGAAGTAGGACGAGATGGCGCGTTACACCAAAGGCGTGTGTCGGCTCTGCCGCCGGGAACGGATGAAGCTGTTCCTCAAGGGCTCGAAGTGCGACACCATGAAGTGCCCGATCGAGCGCAAGCCCTACCCGCCGGGTCAGCACGGGCGTGGTCGGGTGCGCGACAGCGAGTACATGCTGCAGTTGCGTGAGAAGCAGAAGGCCCGCCGGATCTACGGCGTGCTCGAGAAGCAGTTCCGCAACCTCTACGCCGAGGCCAACCGCCAGGCCGGCATCACGGGCGAGAACCTCCTCCGGATGCTCGAGCAGCGCCTCGACAACGTGGTGTTCCGCGGTAACTTCGCGGCCAGCCGCAACCAGGCCCGCCAGTTCGTGCGTCACGGCCACGTGGTGGTCAACGGCAAGCGGGTGACGATCCCGTCGTACATGGTCCGTCGTGGCGATGTCGTCGAGATCTCGACCAAGGCGAGCAACTTCATCGTCGTGCGGCACAACTCCGACACGATCGACCGTGAGGTTCCGATGTGGCTCGAGGCCACCGGCGGCGAGCTCAAGGTCACGGTGAGGGACCTCCCGTTGCGCGAGCAGATCGACGTGCCCGTGCGCGAACAGTTGATCGTCGAGCTCTACTCCAAGTAGTCCGCAGGATCCTCCTCCTGCACCCCGAGCGAGGGAAGCGCCATGCTCATCATCCAGCGTCCCGAGGTCGAGGTTGGCGAAGCCGACGGCAACACGCAGTCGTTCGTCATCTCGCCCCTCGAGCCCGGTTTCGGTCACACACTCGGCAACAGCCTTCGGCGTGCACTGCTGTCGTCGATCCCGGGCGCGGCCATCACCCAGGTCCGATTCGACGAGGCCTTGCACGAGTTCGACACGATCCCCGGCGTCAAGGAAGACGTGACCGACCTCGTGCTGAACTTCAAGGACATCGTCCTCACGAGCACGTCCGAGGAGCCGGTGACCCTGCGCCTGGACTCCCGCGGCCCTGGTGACATCGCCGCCGGCGACATCCAGACGACTTCCGACGTGGAGATCCTCAACCCGGCTCTGCACATCGCGTCGGTGAACGCCAAGGGGCTCCTCGCTGCCGACCTCACGGTCGAGCAGGGTCGGGGCTACCTCTCCGCCGACCGCAACAAGCGCACCGCCCAGATCGGCGTGATCCCGATCGACGCCATCTTCTCGCCGGTGCGTCGGGTGGCGTTCTCGGTCGCTCCGACCCGCGTCGAGCAGGCCACGAACTACGACCGGCTCACCGTCGAGATCGAGACCGATGGCTCCATCTCTCCCCGTGACGCCCTCGCCTCGGCCGCCGAC
Organism: Actinomycetes bacterium; assembly: GCA_037142235.1. Lineage (GTDB taxonomy): Bacteria > Actinomycetota > Acidimicrobiia > IMCC26256 > PALSA-555 > CAIUKV01. The sequence goes on along the minus strand of JBAXBB010000041.1, from coordinate 5,572 downwards.
ACCCTCCGGGCGCTGGTGGGTCTGGTCGCCGACCTCTCCGACGAGCCCCGCGGGCTCGAGCTCGGCGAGGTCGCTCCGGCCTTGTCGTCGTCGCCCGATCTCGAGTTGGCGATCGAAGACCTCGACCTCTCGGAGCGGCCGCGCAACTGCCTCAAGCGCGCCCGGGTCGACACCATCGGCCAGCTCGTCCAGAAGACCGAGGACGATCTCCTCGCTATCACGAACTTCGGTTCGAAGAGCCTCGACGAGGTGCTTCAGAAGCTCGACGAGCGGGGCCTTTCGCTGAGGGTGAAGGAGTAACGAGATGCCCACGCCGAAGAAGGGCCCGCGGTTCGGCCGCGACCCCGCCCACCAGCGCCTGATGATGGCCAACCTCGCTGCGAGCCTGTTCGCGGCGGAGGGGATCGTCACCACCGAGGCCAAGGCCAAGGCGCTGCGCCCCTACGCCGAGAAGCTCATCACGAAGGCCAAGAAGGGTGGCGTGCACCAGCGGCGCCAGGTGATCGCGACGATCCACGACCAGGACGTCACGCACAAGCTCTTCGCCGACATCGGACCCCGCTACCAGCAGCGCCCGGGTGGCTATCTGCGCATCTTGAAGCTCGGTCCCCGTCCGGGGGACAACGCGCCGATGGCGCGCATTGAGCTGGTCTGAACCTCCCGTGGGCGGGCGCACGCATGTCGCGCTCACAGTGGCCTACGACGGGTCGGGCTTCCACGGCTTCGCCGCGCAGCCGGAGCAGCGCACCGTCGCCGGCGAGCTCGTGGCGGCCCTGCGCCAGCACCTGTGTGACGACGTTGACGACGTCGCGTGCGCGGGCCGTACGGACGCCGGGGTCCACGCCTGGGGGCAGGTCATATCCTTCACGACCGCCATCGACCTCGACCCGGTCCGTCTCGCTGCGGGGCTCACCCGCCGCCTAGGACCCGAGATCGTGGTGCGCGACGCCCGGGTGGTCGACGACGACTTCAACGCCCGACACTCCGCCGGGTCCCGGACCTATCGCTACACGGTGGTGAACCGGCCGGCTCCCGACCCATTTCTCGGCCGGACGGCCTGGTGGGTTCCCGAGCCCCTGGACCTCAACCGACTCCGACTCGGAGCGGATCCGTTCGTGGGGGAGCACGACTTCACCGCCTTTTGTCGTCGGGGCCCGGAGGGCTCCACGAGCGTGCGACGGGTCCAGCGGTCGCACTGGGACGTCTTGCCCGACGGGATCCTGCGCTACGAGATCCGGGGGACGGCCTTTTGCTGGCAGATGGTCCGCTCCGTCGTGGGCACGCTGGTGGAGATCGGGCGGGGCCGGCTCACCCCCGGAGACGTCCTGACCATCTTGCGGTCCCGGGACCGCTCGCGGGCTTCGCGGCTGGCGCCGCCCGAGGGGCTGTGCCTGTGGTCGGTCGACTACCCGGACCTGCCCGGACCCGACGCCCCGGGGTCGCCGATGCTCGGATTGCCGGTCTCGGCCATGGGGAAGTAGGATCTCCGTTCTTATGCGCACGTTCACACCCACACCCGCCGACGTCACCCACGCCTGGCACATCATCGACGCCGAAGGACTGGTGCTGGGGAGGGTCGCTACCGAGGCCGCCCACCTCCTGCGGGGGAAGCACAAGCCCACCTGGGCGCCCCACTTCGACGGGGGTGACCACATCGTGGTCATCAACGCCTCGGCGCTCTCGATCAGCCCCCGCAAGCTTGCGGACAAGACCTACTACCGCCACTCGGGCTACCCGGGCGGGATCAAGTCCGAGAGCCTCGAGCACCTGCTCGCCCGCAACCCCGAGCGGGTCGTCCGACTTGCTGTCAAGGGCATGCTCCCCAAGGGAGCGCTCGGTCGTCGCCAGCTCAAGCGGCTGCGCGTCTACCCCGGCCCGACCCACCCGCACATCGCGCAGCAGCCCACCATGCGGGCGCTGCCGTCCAACCGGGCGCGCTGACGCACCCGGTCACGAGAGGAGTCCGCGTGCCCAAGCCGCTCATCCAGACGACGGGACGGCGTAAGGAGGCCGTTGCGCGCGTCCGGCTGCGCCCGGGTACCGGTCAGGTCACGGTCAATGGCCGCCCGATCGACGCCTACTTCACGATCGCCTCGCACCGTCAGGCGGCGACCGAGGCGCTCCGCATCACCCAGACCGCCGACGTCTACGACGTCGACGCGACGATCGACGGTGGTGGAGTGAGCGGGCAAGCGGGTGCGCTCCGGCTCGGTGTCGCGCGTGCGCTCGTCGCGCTCGACGAAGAGATGCGACCGCCGCTGAAGAAGGCCGGCCTGCTCACCCGCGACGCGCGTGAGAAGGAGCGGCGCAAGTACGGGCTCAAGAAGGCCCGTAAGGCGCCGCAGTACTCCAAGCGCTGATCCGGCGGCGGCACCCGTCGTCATGACCTTGCGCTTCGGCACGGACGGGATCCGTGGGGTCGCCAATCGGGACCTCACACCGGAACTCGTCACGGTGGTGGCGCGCGCCGCGGCCCGGGTGTTCGGCCATGATCGTCCGTTCGTCGTCGGCCGCGACACCCGTCGGTCGGGTCCGATGCTCGAGGCCGCGCTGGTGGCGGGGTTCTGCGCCGAGGGAGCCGACGTCCAGTTGGTCGGGGTGCTCCCCACGCCTGCGGTCGCGCAGTTGGCCCACGCGCGCGGTGCGCCCGCCGCGATGCTCACGGCCAGTCACAACCCGTTCCCCGACAACGGCGTGAAGATCTTCGCGCCGGGAGGTCACAAACTCACCGACGACCAGGAGCACGCGATCGAGTCGGCGATGCGCCCACTGCTGACGGCGGTGGCGTCGGGCCCCGAGGGCATGGGCGTGGGGATCGCCGCCGAGTTGCGCGACGCGCTCGACGAGTACGTCGACCACCTCGAGCGCGTGCTCGAGGGTCGTCGGCTCGACGGCGTCCGGGTCGTGATCGACTGCGGCAATGGAGCCACCTTCCGCGCTGCGCCACGCGCGCTGGCTGCGCTCGGTGCGCAGGTCGAGGTGCTCCATGCCGCCCCCGACGGCACCAACATCAACGACCACTGCGGATCCACCGACCCGTCGGACCTGGCCCGGGCCGTGGTCGCGACCGCGGCCGACGTCGGCCTGGCCTTCGACGGCGACGGCGACCGCCTGATCGCCGTCGACGAACGGGGGGAGGTCGTCGACGGCGATCAGCTCCTCGCCGTCGCGGCCTTCGACCTGCTCGAGCGCGGGCGGCTGCGCCACGAGGCCGTGGTGGTCACCCAGATGGCCAACGGTGGTCTCCACCGGACCCTGCGCAACGCCGGGATCGGCGTGGTGGAGGTCGATGTGGGCGATCGCAACGTGCTCGAGGCGCTCCGTCACCACGATCTGTCGCTGGGCGGCGAGCAGTCTGGTCATCTCATCTACCCCGACCTGTCCACCACCGGTGACGGTCTGCTGGCCGGGGCCCTCCTGCTCGACGTCTGCTGCGGCACGGGCCGACCGCTCTCCGCCCTGGCGTCCATCGTGCGCCGGATGCCCCAGATCCTGCGGTCGGTGCCCGTCGCCGACAAGGCCGCCCTCGAGACCGACCGGGCGTTCTGGCGGGTCGCCCAGGAGGTCGGCGACACCCTCGGCGACGGCCGGGTGCTCGTGCGTCCCTCGGGGACCGAGCCGGTGGTCCGGGTCATGGTCGAGGCCGACAGCGAGGCGGGGGCGGTCGCGGCCGTCGAGCGCCTCTCGGAGGCCGTGCTCGTGGCCTGCGGGGCGCCGGGCCGGTGAACGGTCCGGCCGGGCCGGGGTCCTCGGCGCGGACCACCCCGTAACCTGGGCTCCATGTGTGGCATCGTCGGCGTCGTGCGGCGTCCCAGCCGTCGGGAACCGCCGGTCGGCGCCGAGCTCGTGGCCGCCCTCGACGTCGCCCTGGGCCTCCTCGGGGACGACGTCACCGCCGAGCGGGTGCAGGCCGCCGCCGATCGGATCGGCGGGGTCGACGAACTCCTTCGCGGGGTGCCCGGGGTGCGGACCCTGCTCGACGACCGGGCGTCGGCGGTGGCGGTCGAGGACCGGGTCGTCCGGCTGACCGAAGCGCTCTCCGGGGTCGAGCGCACGCTCGACGCCCACGGTCCCGATCACGCCGGGTTGGAGCGGCTCGACGCCGCGCTGGTGCGCGCCCGCGACGTCGTGTGGGCGGTCGGGCACGACCGCCTGCGCAACGCCCGGGCGGTCGGTGACCTGGCCGGCGCCGGCGCACCGGTGGCGTCGCTCGCGGCGTTCACCTCCGTCCAGACCGCGCTCTGCGCGCTCGACCGCCTCGAGGTCCGCGGCCGTGACTCTGCTGGCCTCGCGGTCGTCGTGCGCGGTCACGGCTTGAGGCTCGACGACCCGGCGGTCGCACGACTGGTCGAGGCTCGCGCGGCTGATCCGCTCTTCACCAGCGGGGCGGTGCGCGTCGACGGCGATGTGCTCGCCTTCGTCTACAAGGCCGCCGCCGAGATCGGCGAGCTCGGCGACAATTCGTCCGTGCTGCGCGCGGCCATCCGGTCCGACGAGCTGCTCCATCTCGCCGTCTCGGCCCCGACCGCCGAGGCGATCGTGCTCGGCCACACGCGCTGGGCCAGCGTCGGGATCATCTCCGAGCCCAACGCCCACCCGCTCGACCAGGCCGAGGTCGACGCGGTCGTCCGTCCGCTCACGCTCGGCGTGCTCAACGGCGACGTCGACAACTACACCGACCTCGAAGCCTCGGAGGGTCTGGTCACCGCCGCCGAGATCACGACCGACGCCAAGGTCATCCCGGCGCTCGTCGCCCGTCGGCTCGCGGCCGGTCGCCCCCCGCTCGACGCGTTCCGCGGCACCATGGCGACCCTGGAGGGTTCGGTGGCCGTGGCGACCGCCCTCGCCCAGCGGCCCGATGCGCTCTTCCTGGCCCTGCGGGGCAGTGGTCAGGCGCTCTACGTCGGGATGGCCGAGGACGCCTTCGTCGTCGCCAGCGAGCCCTACGGCCTGGTCGAGGAGACCTCGACCTACCTGCGGCTCGACGGCGAGACCCCCGCCGACCCCGAGCGCCCGGGCGCGACCCGGGGGCAGGTGGTGGTGATCGACGCGGCAGGCGCCGGGACGCCGGCCGGCCTGACCCGCTGTGCCTACGACGGCACGCCGCTCCCCCTTTCCGCCGCCGACCTGGTGGAGGCCCAGATCACCACCCGCGACATCGATCGCGGCGACCACCCGCACTTCTTGCTCAAGGAGATCAGCGAGGCACCCGACTCGTTCCGCAAGACGCTGCGGGGCAAGGTGGCTGACCACGGGGGCCGCCTGTCGGTGGCCCTCCCGGCCAGCACCCTGCCCGACGACCTGGGCCGCCGCCTGGCTGACGGCTCGATCCACCGGGTGCTGGCGATCGGTCAGGGTACGGCGGCGGTGGCCGGAGCCGCCCTCGCCGCGGCGGTGCGCGACCTGGTCGGCGACCGGATCTTCGCCGAGGCGGTGCTGGCCACGGAGCTCTCGGGCTTCGGGATGCGGGCCGACATGTCCGACACGCTCGTGGTCGCCATCAGTCAGAGCGGCACGACCACCGACACCAACCGCAGCGTCGAGCTCGTCCGCTCCCGAGGGGCGGCGGTCG
>JBAXBB010000040.1:0-22106 GCA_037142235.1 Actinomycetes bacterium | reverse complement strand
GCCGAGGTCGGCTCGCCGGTGTGCGGGTGGTCGACCTCACCCTGGCCCGGTCGGGTCCGACCTGCACCCGCCAGCTCGCCGACCTCGGCGCCGACGTGATCCGGGTGGTCGACCCGCGGCGAGCCGACCTCGGCGGTTCCGACGGCGCCAACCTCCTCCGCGGCAAGCGGTCGGTGGCCCTCGACCTGCGTCATCCCGACGGGCTGGCCGCGTTCCTGGCGCTCGCTGACCGCGCCGACGTGCTGGTGGAGAACTTCCGTCCAGCGGTGAAGCACCGGCTCGGGATCGGGCCCGAGGTGTGCTGCACCCGAAACCCGCGCCTCGTCTACGCCAGCATCTCGGGCTTCGGCCAGACGGGGCCGTACGCGGCGCGCGGCGGCCTCGACCAGATCGCCCAGGGGATGGGAGGCGTGATGAGCGTCACCGGTCCACCCGGAACCGGACCGTGGCGCACCGGCATCGCGATCAGCGACACCGCCTCGGGCACGTTCCTCGCCCAGGGGGTGCTGGCGGCCCTGTTCGCCCGTGAGCGCAGCGGCCGCGGGCAGTGGGTCCACACGTCGCTGCTGGAGGCGATGGTGAACTTCATGGACTTCCAGGCCTGCCGGTGGCTCACCGACGGTGAGGTGCCGCTCCAGCAGGGCAACGACCACCCCACGTTCTTCCCGATGGGGACCTACCGCTGCGCCGACGGGTACGTCAACATCGCCGGCCTCAAGGCGGTCGACGCGTTCCTCGGCGCGCTGGGCATCGCCGACCTGCTCCACGACGAGCGGTTCGCGACCCCTACCGCCCGTGCGGAGCACCGGGCGGAGTTCAATGCGGCGTGCGAGGCCGCCCTGGCCACGCTGGGCGTCGAGGAGTGCGTCGAACGGCTCACGGCGCTCGACATCCCGGTCGGGCCGGTCCATTCGGTCGACCGCGTGTTCGCCGACCCGCAGGTGCTCCACCTCGACCTGGTCGATCGGCGCCCGGGCGCCGACGGCACCGAGGTCGCGCTGCTCCGCCATCCGGTGACCCTCACGGAGACGCCGACCGCGATCCGGTTGGGCCCCCGGCCGGAGGGGGCGGACACCCGGGAGGTGCTCGCCGAACTCGGGTACGACGACGCGACCGTCGACGCGCTGGTCGCCGCCGGGGTGGCGGGCCCTCGAGACCCGACGGCGGGTTTCCTCAGCTGACGCGGTCGCGGAGCCAGGCGATGCTGCCCGGCTCCGCCATGGCCGCCTCCCAGCCCGCCAGCGCGGCTTCGGCCGCGTCGCGGGTGGGGAAATGGCCCAGGACCTCGACGGTCAGCGCCTTGGTGGGCAGGTGCTGGACCACGATGTCGCCGACCGCGTCGGAGACGAGCGGTTCGATCGGCTCGAACATCGCGTACACCTCGCCGGTGTCGGCGATCCAGATCGCCTCGTACCGTCCGCCCGCGGCGTCGGTCCAGTCGGTGCCGTACTTGACCTCGTCGGAGGTCTGGCGGCGGGCGTCGGCCTCGTAGAACTCTTCGATGTCCATCGGGGCTGATGCTAGGGGACGCCGACCGCGGTGGGCCCGACCGGGCGGCTCGGGCGCACCGGCATGCTCGGGCGCACCGGCGTGCACCGGCGTGCTCAGGCGTGCTCAGGCGGTGCCGGCGACCCGCAGGCTGGCTCGCGTGCGGGGTGCGGCGCTGGAGGCCCGCTCCACGAGGTCGCCGGTGAGCTGTTCGGCGATCACCGGACCACCCTCGGTCAGGTGGTCGAGGAGGAGGCTGACGGCGGCGCGGCCGATCTCCTCCTTGGGCATGCGCACGGTGGTGAGTCCGGGGGTCACGTACGCGGCGCTCGGCACGTCGTCGCAGCCCACGATGCTGAGGTCCTCGGGGATCGTGATGCCGAGCTCGGTGCAGCGGCTCACGATGCCGATCGCCTGACGATCGGTGAGGGCGGCGATCGCCGTGACGGCGGAGTCGAGGTGGTCGACGATCAGCCGACCGCCGTCGAAGCTCGGGGCCCGGAACGGATCGAGGCGGAGTGCGGGGATACGCGACGCCAGGCGCTCGGCGTGGCGGTTGCGGACCTCCGACATCCAGAAGCCCTCGGGGCCGCAGGCGACGAGGATCCGCTCGTGCCCGAGTTCGAGGAGGTGGTCGACCTGGGTCTCGAGCACCCAGTGGGGGTCGACGACCACGGCGTGGTGGCCGCGAACCATCCTGTTGACGTACACGATGGGCATGCCCTCGCGGGTGGGGGCGTGACGCCGTTGGGCGGTGCAGACGATGACCCCGTCGGCCCAGCGTGACACCGACTCGACCACCGCCTCTTCACGGTCGGGGTCGAACCCGGTGTCGACGATGAAGACGTCGCGGTCACGTCGGCGCGCCGCCGCCTGGGCGGACTGGGCGATCACCCCGTAGTAGGTGTTCGCGAGGTCCGGGATCACCATGGCGACGACGCCGGTGCGGCCGGTGATCAGGCTGCGGGCGGCGGCGTTGGGGAAGTAGCCGAGGTCCTTGGCGGCCTGCTCCACCCGGGTGCGCGTCTCGGGTCGGACCATCTCGGGGCGCGACAGGGCCCGGGAGGCGGTCGAGGTGGTCACCCCGGCCTGCTGGGCGACGTCGATCAGCCGGACGGCGCGGCGCTCGGTCACGCCGACATCGTAGGTTCCCCGGGTGCGGTCGTGGCCTAGGGTTCGCCGCATGAGTGCTCCTGAGGCCCCGCCCGACGACACGGCCCGGGTCGTCGCCTGGATCGAGGCCGAGGTCGGTGGTCGGGTCGTGGCGGTGGAGCGTCAGGCCCGGTGGCGGCCCGTGTGGTTCGTCGACGTCGAGCGCGCCGGCGAGACGCTGGAGTTGTGCGTGCGGGGCGAGCGCGTCGACATCCCGGGCGTCTGGCCGTTGCGTCACGAGATGCTGGCCCAGTCGCTCATGGAGGCCGGGGGCATCCCGGTGCCGCGGGTCCACGGCTGGTGTGACGATCCGCCGGCGTTCGTCACCGACCGGGTGCCCGGGCGCGCCGACTTCGCGGGCGTGGACGACGCCGAGCGCGACGTCGTCATGGACGAGTACATGAAGGTGCTCGCCGACCTCCACCGGCTCGAGGTCGAGCCGTTCGTGCGGTCGGGCATCGACCACCCCGGCCCGGGCGAGACCACCGCCACGGTCGGGCTGCTGCGCTATGAGCGCGTCTACCGCCACCACAAGCTGCGCCCGGACCCGTTCCTCGAGTTCTGCCTGGCCTGGCTGCGCCGCAACCCGCTCGATCCGCAGGGTCGGGAGGCCGTGGTCGTCTGGGACTCCGGGCAGCTCCACCACCACCACGGACACCTGCGGGCGGTCCTCGACCTCGAGCTGGCGCACGTCGGCGATCCGATGATGGACCTCGCCGGCTTCCGGCAGCGCGACTCGATCCTCCACTACGGCGACATGCCGGCGCTCTACGCGCGCTACGAGGCGCACGGTGGCTTCCCCGTCGACCTCGAGGCGGTGCAGTGGCACAACTTCGTGTTCACGTTGAGCAACCAGTTGGCCTTCCACCCGGCGCTGGCGCAGCCCGACCCGGCGTCCGACTACATGACGAACCTGCAGTGGTGCTGCGAGACCAACCTCTTCGCGGCGGAGGCCCTGGCCGAGATCATCGGCGTGGAGCTCGGGCCCGTGACGATCCCCGAGGCCCGGTCCTCGTACGCCCGGATCGGGTTCGGCCACCTGGTGGAGCAGCTCCGCACGGTGGCGGCCGCCGACGACTTCGAGCAGTACCGGCTGCGCACGGCCTTCCGGCTGGCGCGTCACCTCGAACGGGTCGACGAGATCGGCGACGCCTGCATCGCCGCCGATCTCGAGGACCTCCACCGACTGCTCGGGTCCCGGCCCGAGACCTGGCAGGAGGGCGACGCCATGCTCGAGGCCTTCGTCCTCGCCGACGACGGGAGCCACGACGTCGAGTTGCTCGCGCTGTTCCACCGCCGCCTGTGGCGGGCCCACCAGATGCTCGGTCCGGCGGGGTCGGCGATGACGCGCCACCACCCGGTCCAGCCCTTCACCGGCCCCGGGTCGTCGTAGGCTCCCCGCCGTGTCCGACGCACGCCCCCTCGGCTGGATCATCGACGCCGACAGTCATGTCACCGAGCCCAAGGACACCTGGACCGCGCGGGTTCCCCGACGGTTCGTCGACGACGTGCCCCACGTGGTGCGGACCGACGACGGTCGCGACACCTGGTTCCTCCAGGGCCAGCCGATCGGCACGATGGGGGTGAGTGCGCCGGCGGGATGGCCCGGGTTCCCGCCCGAGTACCCCCCGACCCTCGACGACGTCCACCCGGCTGCGCACGACGCCGCCGCGCGCCTCCACTACCTCGACGAAGCCGGGCTGTGGGCGCAGGTGCTCTACCCCAACGTCGGGGGATTCGGGAGCGAGAAGTTCCTGGCGCTGTCCGATCCGGCGCTCCAGCTCGCGTGCGTGCGGGCCTACAACGACTTCCTCCTGGAGTGGTGTGGCGCCGACCCGGAGCGCCTGCTCCCGGTGTTGGCCACGCCGTTCTGGGATGTCGCCGCGACGGTCGCCGAGCTCGAGCGGGGGGTGGCGCAGGGCGCGCGAGGAGTGCTCTTCACCGGGGAGCCCCAGCGCTACGGGCTCCCGTACCTCGGTGACCCCCACTGGGATCCGATGTGGCGGGTGGCCGAGGAGGCCCGTCTGCCGGTGCACTTCCACATCGGCAACGCGGGCGAGCTGCCCGAGATCATGACGCCCGAGCGGATCGCCGCACACGGCCATGCCGCCACGCAGACGTTCGCCGCGGTGGAGCTCTTCATGAAGAACGGGGTCCAGTGCATCGACCTCGTGTCGTGTGGGGTCCTCGAGCGGTTCCCCGACCTGAGGTTCGTCTCGGTCGAGAGCGGCATGGGGTGGTTGCCCTTCGCGCTCGAAGCCGCGGACTACTCGTGGCTCGGCGCCTCACGCGCGGGGCGGAGCCGGTCCGACGCCATGCTGCCGTCGGAGCTCTTCGCCCGCCAGGTCTACGTCACCTACTGGTTCGAGCAGGTCGCACCCAAGTACCTCCTCGACGTCATCCCGGTCGACAACGTCCTGTTCGAGACGGACTTCCCGCACACGACCTGTCTCTACGGGAACATCCCCGAGACCGTGGCCCGGGGGCTCGGCCACGTGGCTGCGGAGGTTCGCGAGAAGATCCTGCGCACCAACGCGGCCTCGCTCTACGGCATCACGGTGCCGTCCTGAGGCCTGGAGGGTCCGATGCCCGTGTCCATCGTCCGCCCCACCGACCGTGACCTCCAGCCGGTGCGGGACGGGAACCCGGTCCTGCTGCAGGTGATCGCCGATGGCCTCGCCGGCCGCCCGTACGTGCACGTGACCGAAGTGCCGCCCCACCATCACATCGCGGCGCACAGCCACTCGGAGGACGAGGTGACCGTGATCCTCTCCGGGGTCGCCCACGTGGCGGGGACGGCCTGCGGACCGGGGTCACTCCTCGTGATCGGCGCGCACGAGGAGTACGCGATCGACGCCGGCGAGGAGGCCCTGGTCTTCGCCGTGATCCGGCCCCGCAAGGCCGACTACGCGGGGCCGGCGTGACCGCCGTGCCCGGTGCGGCGACTCCCGGTGGCCGCTACGCGGCAGCGCTCGCGGAGGGGCGCATGGCGGTCGGGGTCTTTTGTGCGCTCGACGGTCTGGCCGTCAGCCACCTGTTCGCAGCGGTGGGGTACGACTTCGTGATCATCGACCTGCAGCACGCCGCGTTCACCTGGCCCGAGGTCGAGAACATGGGCTTCCGGATCAGGAGTACCGGTGCCGCAGTGTTCGTCCGGACCGCGTCCACCGAGCCGGCGGAGGTCAACCTCGCGCTCGATCTGCCGATCGACGGGGTGGTCCTGCCCAACCTCGCCTCCTTCGACCAGGCGGCGGCGGCGGTGGCCCAGACCAAGTTCCCGCCGGCCGGAGAGCGCTCGCTCGGCAACGAGCGTCATGACAGCCTCTGGAACGCCTACGACGCTCCGGATCCGCTGGTCGGGATCCTGGTGGAGCACCGAGGGGCGGTCGATGACATCGAGCGCATCCTCGCTGAGCTCCCGATCGACTTCGTGTGGATCGGGCTCCACGACCTCGCGGCCTCCTACGGCATCGACCCGCACTCGGTGTCGTTGGGTGGGGTCATGCCACCCGTGCTCGACGCCGCCATCTCTCGCACGCGCGCGGCGGCGCGTGCCCACGGGGTCCGCTACTGGGCGGGGGAACGGGGCGCCGACGCGACCATCTCCGGAGTCGATGCCCGCCTCGTGCGTCAGGCGGCCATCGACGCCCTGGCGAGGACGCGGGAGCGGTTCGGGGGCCACGGAGGGTGAGCGACTCCAAGACGGTGCTGGCGCTGGCGCCGTCGCGTCTGCACCCGGCCGCCCTCGCGGTGTTCGGCGACGAGTTCGAGTGTCTCGACGGGGGTGCGCCCGACGCGGTGACGCCCCCCGAGGTGATCGCCCGCGCCCACGCCATCGTCGGTGCCGTCACGCCCGCCGTCCTCCAGATCGCCGAGCACCTGGAGGTGATCGGCATCCCGGGATCGGGGTCCGATCACATCGACGTCGCCGGAGCGACCGAGCGGGGCATCCTGGTGGTGAACGCCGCCGGGGGTCAGGCCACCGCCGTCGCCGAGCACGCGGTGGGCCTGATGCTGGCGTGGGCGAAGCGCATCGCGGTGTCCGACCGGATCTTCCACACCGAGGGCACCTTCCGGGGCCGCGACCACTTCAGCGGCGAGCCCTGGCCGGGGATGCCCCACGAGATCGGGGGCAAGACCGTCGGGATCGTCGGGTTCGGCGCGATCGGGCGCGACCTCGCCCGCAAGTGTGTCCACGCGTTCGACATGCGGGTGCTGGTCCACGATCCGTTCGTCGGCCCGGGCGACGTGGTCGCCGCCGGTGCCGAGCCGGTCGACGATCTCGCGGAACTCCTCGAGCAGTCCGACTTCGTCTCCTTGCACCTCCCGCTCACCGAAGCGACCCGGGGTCTGATCGGTGCACAGGAGTTCGGGCGGATGCGTCCGACCGCCTGCCTCGTCAACCTGGCGCGCGGTGGTGTGGTCGACGAGGACGCCTTGGTGGCGGCGCTGCGATCCGGCCGGATCGCCGGTGCCGCCCTCGACGTCTTCGAGGAAGAACCCGGACCCGACCACCACCCCCTCTACGGGATGTCCAACGTGGTGTGCAGCGGCCACATCGGTGGCTGGGTCGCCGAGGCCGTCCCGCGGCTGGCGGCGATCATGGCCGAGGAGATGCGGACGGCCCTGCGGGGAGAGCGCCCCACCCGGCTGGTCGATCCACGAGCCTGGACCGTGGCGCGAGCCCGCTCTTCCGCTTCGGGTGGTCCGACGGCGTAGGTTTCGGGGATGACCGGTTCGCTGCTCGGAAACGCCGTCCCCCGGGTCGAGGACCCCGCCCTGCTCCGGGGGAGGGGCCGCTACGTCGACGACCTCGAGGTGCCCGGCGCCCTCCACGCCGTGTTCGTGCGCTCCACGGTGGCCCACGGTCGGCTCCACGGCGTGGATCTCTCCGAAGCGCTCATGGCTCCGGGGGTCGTCGCCGCCTACTCGGCCGCCGACCTCGCGGTCGCGTCCTACGTGGTGTTCTTCCCGATCCACCCCGATTGCCGGCGGCCACCGCTGGCGTCGGGCAAGGTCTGCTTCGTGGGCGACCCGGTGGCGGTGGTGATCGCCGAGACCCGCACCCAGGCGCTCGACGCCGCGGAGCTGGTCGTGGTCGACCTCGAGCCGCTCCCCTCGGTCACCGACATGGAGTCGGCCCTCGCCCCCGGTGCGCCGGTGCAGATCGAGTCGATGGAGTCGAACCTCGCCATCGGGCGACGCGAGGGTGACGGGGCCGCGGTGCTCGACGGGGCCGACGTCGTGGTCCGGGCCCGCATCGAGAACCAGCGCCTCGCCGCCGTGCCGATGGAGGGGAACGCCATCGCGGTGGTCCCGGGTGACGACGGCGCCGGGCACCTCGTCACCGTGTATCCGGCGTCGCAGATGCCGCACCGCTTCCGGGCCGACGTCGCCGAGACGCTCGGCCTCGAGCCGACGCAGGTGCGCGTCGTCGTCCCCGACGTGGGGGGCGCCTTCGGGGCCAAGGGTGGTGCGGGGGCCGAGCACCGGGTCGTGGTGAGCGCCGCGATGCGGTTGGGGCGGCCGGTCAAGTGGATCGAATCGCGCTCCGAGAACATGGTCGCCATGCCCCACGGGCGCGGTCAGGTGCAGTACATCGAGATGGGCTTCACCCGGGAGGGGAAGATCACCGGGCTGCGGTGCCGCATCGTCGGTGACGGCGGGGCGTACGGAGGCTTCGGCGGCATGCTGCCGTCGGCCACGACCCGCATGATGGCCACCGGCACCTATCACGTGCCGCGTCTCGCCTACGAGGTCGCGGTCGCGCTCACCAACACCACGCCCATGGGGGCCTACCGCGGCGCCGGTCGCCCCGAGGCGGCGGCGTACCTCGAGCGCATCATGGAGCTGGCCTCGCTCGAGCTCGGGATCGACCCGCTCGAACTGCGCCGGCGCAATTTCCTCCAGCCGTCGGACTTCCCGTTCACGACCCTCACCGGTGCTTCCTACGACTGCGGCGATTACCAGTTGTCGCTCGACGAGGCCGCTCGGGCGGCCGACTACCCGGCGTTGCGGGCCGACCAGGCCGAGCGGCGCGCGCGGGGGGATCGCGTGCAGCTCGGCATCGGCGTGGCGGCCTACGTCGAGGTGACGGGCGGTGGCAACAGCAGCGAATACGGCTTCGTGGAGGTACACCCCGACGGCACGGCCACCGTTCGTTCGGGGACCTCGTCGCACGGGCAGGGGCACGCCACCTCGTTCTCGATGATCGTCGCCGACGCGCTGGGCATCCCGCTCGAGCGCATCCGCTACGAGCAGTCCGACACTGCGTTGATCCCCACGGGTGGAGGCACGGGCGGGTCGCGGTCGCTGCAGCTCGGGGGGTCGGCGGTGTCCCGGGCCGCCGACGCCGTGCTCGAGCACGGGCGCGCCGTCGCGGCGCGGCTGCTCGAGGCTGCGCCCGAGGACATCGTGGTCACCGCCGACGGCCGTCTGGCGGTGGCGGGCGTGCCCGCGACCGGTCTGGACTGGGGCGAACTCGCCGCCGCCTGCGCCGCCGACGACGATCCGCTGCTCGCCGCCCTCGACTTCGACCAGGGCAACGCCACCTTCCCGTTCGGCGCGCACATCGCGGTGGTCGAGGTCGACACCGAGACCGGACGGGTCGAGCTCGTCCGCCACATCGCCGTCGACGACTGCGGACGAATCGTGAACCCGCTGATCGTGGCGGGCCAGCAGCACGGCGGCGTGGCCCAGGGTGCGGCCCAGGCCCTCTTCGAGCAGGTGGTCTACGACCCCGACGGCAACCCGCTCACCGCCACGCTGATGGACTACGCGATCCCGAGTGCGGCGGAGTTCCCCAGTTTCGAGGCGCTCAACACCGAGACCCCGACCCCGCGCAATCCGCTCGGGGCGAAGGGCATCGGCGAGTCGGGCTCGATCGGGTCGACCCCGGCGATCCAGAACGCGGTCGTCGACGCCCTCGCTCACCTCGGGGTCCGCCACGTCGACATGCCGTGCACGAGCGAGCGGGTGTGGCGCGCGATTGGCGACGCCGGGGCCGGTCGCCTGGTCGACCCGTGGCGCGAGCCCCCGGCGGTCTTCGCCACGCTGCCCGGGCCCGACGTCTCGCCGACACCCACGCACGACGAGGAGATCGATCTCTGATGGCCGACGCCGCCACCCCGGCGATCACCGAGGAAGGCCTGCAACGTCTGCGCGCGCGCATCGGCGTGCCCCAGCCGCACCCCCAGCCCCCGCACTACCGCTCCCCCGACGAGGACGCGTTCCGGCACGTGGCGGAGTCGTACGGTGACGACAACCCGCTCTGGTGTGATCCGGCCTACGCCACCGGCACGGTGTGGGGTGGGCCGATCGGGTCGCCGCACTGCAACGGTGGCGACACCATGATCGGTGAGAACGAGGTCACGGGCTACGACGACTCGACCCGTGAGCTGATGAAGGGTGATCCCATCCGGGGTGCGCACGCCTTCTACTCGGGCAGCTACCGCGAATGGTGGAACCCGCTGCGGCCCGGCTTGCGGATCGGCCGGCGCAACGCGCTCGTCGGCGTGCACGACAAGCGCAGCGAGTTCGCGAAGCGGGCCGTCCACGAGTGGACCGGCGAAGTGTTCTGCGCGACCGAGCCCGCCCTGGCCCTGAGCGCGCAGTACCGGCTGATGATCCGCACCGAACGGGCGGGGGTGCAGGAGCGCACGAAGTACGCCGGGATCGAGATCGAGCCCTACTCCGACGACGACCTCGCCCGCATCGACGAGGCGTACGCCCGCGAGGTGGAGCAGCGTCGGGGTGCCGAGCCGCGCTGGTTCGAAGACATCGAGGTGGGCGACGAGGTCTCCCCGATCGTGAAGGGGCCGCTGCGCGTCACCGACATGGTCTGCTGGCACGTGGGAGTGGGCATGGGGCTCTACGGGGTCAAGGCGCTGCGGCTCGGCTACGAGCAGCGCCAGAAGATGCCCAAGTTCTTCCGGCCCGACGACCTCAACATCCCCGACGTGCAGCAGCGGGTCCACTGGGACGCAGCGTGGGCGCGGGCGGCGGGGAACCCGTCGAGTTACGACTACGGCCGGATGCGCGAGACCTGGCTCATCCACCTCTGCACCGATTGGATGGGCGACGACGCCTGGCTCTGGAAGCTCGACTGCGAGTTCCGGAAGTTCAACTACGTCGGCGACACGCATTGGATGCAGGGGACGGTCACCCGCAAGTACCTCGCCGAGGGCGACCGTCCCGCCGTCGATCTCGAGATCCGGGGCGTGAACCAGCGCGGCGAGGTCACCACGCCGGGCCACGCGTCGATCCTCGTGCCGAGCCGTGAGCACGGGGCGGTGCGACTTCCGGAGTCACCCGGTGGTGCCCACACCTGCCAGGAGGTCCTCGACGCCCTGGTGGAGCGGTTCGCGGACCAGGAACGGGCCGATTCGGCGGCGACTCCCGGCGCGGCCGCGGAGGAGACGGGATGACTCGCGACTACCCGGCGCCGGTCGAAGGGCTCGTGGTCGAGCACGACGGACCGGTGCTCCGGCTCCGCCTCGACCGACCCGAGCGACGCAACGCCCTCACCGACGCGATCGTCCAGGCGCTCACCGACGCCGTGGAGGCCGCGGGGAGTGACGAGTCGGTGCGCGTCGTCGCCCTGAGCGCGACCGGCGAGCACTTCTGCTCGGGTTTCGACCTGGCGGGCCGGAGCGGCGGTGGCGAGAAGCCGCGGATCGGCTCCACGCAGCGCCGGATGCGCTGGCAGGTCAACCGGCTCGTCCCGACGTTCCTCGAGACCCAGACCCCGATCGTCGTGGCCTGCACCGGCGCCACGATGGGCCTCGGGCTCCACGTGGCCCTGGCCGCCGACTTCGCGGTCGTGGCCACCGACGCCCGGCTCCGGGCGCCGTTCACCACCATGGGTTTCACGCCCGATTCGGGCGGCTCCTGGCTCGTCCCGCGGCTCGTGGGCGTGGCCCGGGCCAAGGAGCTCCTCCTCCTCGGGCGCGAGATCTCGGGGGCCCAGGCCGCCGACTGGGGCATGGTCCACCGGGCGGTGCCGGCCGACGAGGTCGCCGCCACGGCCGAGGCGCTGGTGCAAGAGCTGGCGGCTGCGCCCACGGTGGCGGTCGGGCTGGCGAAGCTGCTGATCCAGCGGAGCACCACCGTCGACCTCGAGCGGCACCTCGCCGACGAGGCGTTGGCGATCGAGTTGTCGAGCCGCTCCGAGGACTTCCACGAGTACCACCGGTCCCGGCGCGAACGGCGTGATCCGGGCTTCACCGGCCGTTGAGCGGCCCGGTGGCCTAACGTCTCCCCACCATCACCGAGAGGAGCCCTCGTGGCCGACCCCCGCATCCGACTCGAGATCGACGGGCCCATCGCGACCATCACCAACGACTGGGTCGAGAAGCGCAACGCGTTCGACGACGACATGGACCTCGCCCTGTTCGAGGCACTGAGCGCCATCCGGTCCGACCCCGGGATCCGTGCGGTGATCTGGCGGGGTGAGGGGAAGGCGTGGTCGTCGGGCCGCGACGTCGGGTCGATCGGGCAGAAGGACCTGCCCATGACCCACCATCAGCTCATGAGTCGAGGTCATCAGGGCATCCTGCAGGTCTTCGAGATCGAGGCGCCGATCATCGTTCCGATCCAGGGTTGGGCCATCGGCGGCTCGTTCCAGCGGGCGCTGCTCTGCGACATCCGCATCGCCGCCGAAGATGCCCGGTTCATGCTGCCCGAGGTCGGGCACGGGGTCATCCCCGACACCGGCGGGGTGGGGCGCTTGTACCAGATGTGTGGCCACGGCGTGGTCAGCGACATGGTCCTGACCGGTCGGCCGATGAGCGCCCAGGAGGCGCTGTCCCACGGCGTGGTGTCACGGGTCGTCCCCAACGACGAGCTCGACGCCACCGCGCGGGAGATGGCCGAGAAGATCGCGGCGGCGCCGGCGGTCACGGTCAAGCTCGCGCGCCGGGTGATCCGGCACCTCTCCGAGGAGTCGGTGCGCTCGTCCATGGAGGACGAGTTGATCTACCAGACGTTCATCAACAAGTCGGACGACTTCGCGGAGTTCCGCGCGGCCCGCGCCGAAGACCGCACACCGCGCTACACGGGGAGCTGACATGGCCGAGATCATCGGACTTCCGGAACCGCCGCCGATCGGCGCGAGCGCGCTGCCCGCGGGCACGTTCTCCGGCTCGACGGTGTTCATCACCGGTGCGGGCACAGGGTTGGGCAAGGCGATCGCCACCGAGTTCTCCCGCCTCGGTGCGGCGATCGTCATCGCGAGCCGCAAGCCCGAGCACCTCGAGGCGGGTCAGGCCGCGATCGAGGAGCTCGGTGGCCGCGTGCTCACCGTGTCGTGCGACATCCGGGAGCCCGATCAGATCGCCGCGGCGTTCGACGCTGCCGCCGAGGCGTTCGGCCTCCCCGACGTGCTGATCAACAACGCGGCCGCCAACTTCCCGGTGCCGGCCGAAGACATGAGCACCAACGCCTGGCGAACGGTCGTCGACATCACCCTCAACGGCACGTTCTTCTGTGCCCGCGAGTTCGGTCGGCGTCACCTGCTGGCCGGCACGCCGGGCTCGATCGTCAACGTGGGAGCCTCCTACGCCTGGACCGGCGGTCCGGGCTTCGCCCACTCGGCGGCGGCCAAGGCCGGCGTGAAGAACATGACCGAGACGCTCGCGGTCGAGTGGGGGCCCTACGGCGTCCAGGTCAACGGCCTGGTCCCGGGATTGTTCCCCCACGAGGACATGACCGCCGACATCCAGGGCAACCTCTCACGCACCAACGAGAAGGACGTCGTGCAACCCGCCATGCGGGTGGGGCGCCTGCGCGAACTCGGCTGGGCGGCCACGTTCCTGGCCAGCCCCTACGCCCGGTTCGTGTCGGGGCACACCCTGGTGGTCGACGGTGCCAACTGGCAACGCCGGGCGCTCACGAACCCGCCGGTGGTGACCGTGCGCGACCAGATGGGCAAGGGCCCCTTCGAGGGCTGATCATGACCCGCGTGCTCGAGGTCTTCGCCGACGTGATGTGCCCCTTCGCGCACATCGGGTTGGCCCGCGTGGCCGAGCGCCGTGACGCGTCGGGTGCCGACGTCGTGCTGGCGGTGAAGGCCTGGCCACTCGAGTTGATCAATGGAGCACCCCTCGCCCCCGACTTCGTCGCCGAGGAGATCGACATCCTGCGGGCCGGGGTGGCCCCCGACCTGTTCGCGGGCTTCGATGCCGCCACCTTCCCGACCACCACGCTCCCGGCCCTCGACCTGGCGCACGCGGCGGCGCTCGTCGACGTCGCCATCGGGGAGCGGGTGAGCCTGGCGCTGCGCCGGGCGCTGTGGGAGGAGGGGCGCGACCTCGCCGACCCGGCGGTCCTGGCGGCGATCGCCGCCGAGCACGGTGTGGTCACCGACGCCAGGCGTGACCGGGCCGGGGTGCTGGCCGAGTGGGACGACGGCAAGGCCCGTGGCGTGCGCGGTTCGCCCGAGTTCGTGCTCGACGGCGCCGGCTGGTTCTGCCCCAGCCTGAACGTGCGTCGGGTCGACGGCGACCTGGTCGTCGACGTCGATGCTGACACCATGCACGAGTTCCTGGACACGGTGTTCCCGGCCTGACCGGGCTGATTCCCGCGAGCGATCGGGCTGGTTCCCGGCGCCACCTCCAAGAGAGTGAGACCCGAGATGGAGAGCATCGACATCCTGGCGCCGGAGTTCTACTCGGGTGAGCGTCACGCGGTCTACGCCCGCCTGCGGGCCGAGGACCCGATCCACTGGGACGCCACCAACGAGCTCTGGGGCATCTTCGGCTACGACGACGTGGTCGAGATCGAGAAGCGCAAGGACGTGTTCGTCTCGTCCGACCGGGCCAAGGGTGGTTACCGGCCCAACATCCCGGCCGACGACTCGCTCATCGGCATGGACGACCCGAGCCATACCAAGCGCCGCAACCTGGTGTCGCGGCGGTTCACGCCCCGGGCGGCGTCGCAGTGGGAGGACCACGTGCGCGCGGTCGTCAACGATCTGCTCGACGCCATCGCCGCCGGTGGTGGTCGGGTGGAGATCGTCGAGCAGCTCGCCGCACCGCTCCCCGCCATGATGATCGGCAAGCTCCTCGGCTTCCCGCCCGAGCGTTGGCCCGAGCTCAAGCACTGGTCGGAGACGACCATCGCTCTGGGGGGCGGCCCGTCCTACTTCGACGAGCAGGGCGTGATCGCCGCCATGGAGTTCGCCCAGGTCTCGGCCGACCTCTACGCGGAGAAGCAGCGCTGCCCGGCCGACGACGTGATGTCGGTCTGGTCCCAGGCCGAGATCAACGGCGAGCCGGTCACCGTCGATCAGGTCGTCTCCGACTGCCTCCTCCTGCTCGACGGTGGCGCCGAGACCACCCGCACCGTGATCGGACGCACGATCCTCGACCTGATCGAGTACCCCGACCAGTGGGACCTGGTCCGAGGTGGGGCCGATGCGACGATCGCGACGGAGGAGTTCATCCGCTACGTCACGCCGATCCACAACATGTGCCGGGTCGCGAACCGAGACGTGGAGCTCGGCGGGAAGACGATCCGGGCAGGCCAGCAGGTCGTGCTCATGTACCCGTCGGCCAACCGCGACGAGGCGCACTTCGCCGATCCGGATCGCCTCGACGTGACCCGGCACCCCAACCCGCACCTGGCGTTCGGGTTCGGGACGCATTTCTGCCTCGGCTCGTCGTTGGCCCGGCTCGAGATCCGGGTGTTCTTCGAGGAGTTGCGCAAGCGCGTGACCGGGATGCGGCTCGCGCCCGGTACGGCGCCGGTCGAGTCGCCCAACGCCTTCGTGTTCGGCTTGGCCTCCGCCGAGGTCGAGTTCGACCTCGCCTGATCCGCGCTCGCCCCTCGGCCCCGGCCGGGGCTCGGGAACACCCTCACGGTCCGGCGCGGGAACCCGGTCCGGCGCGAGGACCGGATCTCGGTAACGCGTCGACCGAGTCGACGCGTACGAGCTCGAGCCCGTCGGGCCGACCGGGGTTGCCGACGAGAGCCACGATCCCGTGGGGGACGAGTCGGCGGTGGTGCGGGGCGCACACCGTGGCGAGATTGGCGAAGTCGGTCGTACCGCCCCAGGACTCGGGGACCAGGTGGTGCACCTGCAACCCGGATCGGGTCTCGCAGCCCGGCCAGCGGCACCCGCCGTCGCGGGCGATCACCGCGGCGCGTACCTTGGGTCGCAACAGCGTGGTGGAGCGGCTGAGCCCGACGACCGTGCCGAGACCGTCGACGATGGCCACCTCGACCTTGGCGTTGGCCTTCAGTTGCTCCAACTGCTCGCGGGAGAGGAACACGCCGTGAGCCACCTCGGCCGGGCCGTCGAGCGGCACGTTCACCACGACCTTGGGGACGATCCCGGCGGCGACGGTGTGCTCGTGACCACCCGCGCGATCGACGAGCGCCATCAGCGCGTCGGCCGCTCGGCGATCCCACGGCTCCCACGGGCCACCCCCGGCTGGGCGCAGCCGCTCGGTGATCTGCTGGACCACGCTCTCGAACTCCGCGCCGGCCAGGTCGGGGAGGGCGAACCGGCCTTCGAGCATGCCGGACTGCCGACCCCACCAGAACTTCAGGGTCCGCGACTCCCACCGCCGACGGGTCTCGTCGACGCTGGGGGCGTGCTGAGCCCGGGCCAGCCGGCGCAGGTCCGCGGGGGCGCACGCCGGCGCCCGCTGCGCCCACTCGCGGTCGGAGCCGGGGTCGGCGACCTGCACGACGGCCGAGAGCTGTCCGTCGCTCAGAAGTCCACTGGCCGCCGCGGCCGCGACGTGGGGCAACTCGTCGAGCGCCCGCGCCGTCGCGAGGGTCGCGCGCGCGTCGTGCACGCTCACGCCATCGGCCGCGGCGAGGGTGTCGTCGACGGCACCGCGCTCGTCGAGCACGCGGGTCACGGCGAGTTCGCGCAGGCGCCAGCGCCGTTGCTCACGCACGGCGTCGGCTCGCGCGTCGTGCAGCCACCCGAGGGGGCGGCACCGCAGGTCGTCGAGTTCGTCGGACCAATCGAACATGTCCCGATGATCTCAGTGGGGTGTGACGCTCATCGTCGAGATCCCGGCGGGGCGGGTCCGACGGATTACGGCGAGGTGGTGACGTCGTCGAGCGCGGCGAAGCGCTCGTGGAGCCGGGACCGGATCTCGGAGGTGTCGTAGTCGCGCCACCTGCGGCGACGGCGTCGCTCGACCACGACCGCCGAACCCACCGCGATGGCGGCGATGGCGCCGAGGCCCAACCACTTCCACTTCCGGGAGCGCACGGTCCTACGCTAGCGAGATGGTCCCGACCCTGGACGCGGCCGAGGCGCTCGAGCAGGCCCGGACCGGAGACATCTGGCTGTTCCGCGGCCCGTCGAGGGCCGACCAGGCGATCCGCCTCCTCACGAACTCGCCGGTCAACCACGTGGCGATGGTGGTCCAGCTCGAGGACCTGCCGCCCCTCCTCTGGCACACCGAGATGGGGCGCACCCTCGAAGACGTCTGGTCGGGAGAGCACCACCGGGGTGCGCAGCTCAACCGGCTCGACGACGCCATTGCGGTCTGGACCGGCAAGTACGACCAACGCGCCTTCGTGCGCCACTTCGACGGTGAGATCACCCGGGAGATGGAAGACGCCCTGCTGCGGGTCGTCGCCGAGTACGAAGCCCGCCCGTTCCCGCCGCTGCGCCGCTTGGCGGGGAAGTGGCTCTCCGGCCGGTTGCGGCGCCAGGCGTCGGCCCAGGCGGTCTACTGCGCCGAGTTGCTCGCCATCACGTTCACGCGGATGGGTCTGCTCGATGCCCGCACCCCGGCCAACTGGTTCGACCCCGGCCGGTTCTGGTCCGGTGACCGTCTCGCCTTCCTCGGTGGCGCGAGCCTCGGTCCTGAATTCGCGGTCGGCCCCTCCGGGGGCCCGGGCCCCGCTCCGGCGCCCGGGCCGTCCGGCGCTCCGGCCTAGGCTCGGGCCATGCCGACCCTGATCCTCCTGCGCCACGGTCAGAGCGAGTGGAACCTGGCCAACCTGTTCACCGGCTGGGTCGACGTCGACCTCTCCGAGCAGGGCGTCCGCGAGGCCGGTGCCGCCGGGCGGATGCTCCTCGACGCCGGGCTCGCCCCCGACGTGGTGCACACCTCGCTCCAGAAGCGCGCCATCCTCACCGCCGAGTTGGCCCTCCACGAAGCCGACCGCCAGTGGATCCCGGTGCACCGGTCGTGGCGGCTCAACGAACGTCACTACGGCGCGCTCCAGGGTCTCGACAAGGTGGAGACCACCGAGCGGTACGGCGCCGAGCAGGTGAAGGTCTGGCGGCGGGCCTACGCCACGCCGCCGCCCCCGCTCGAAGGGGACGCGCTGGCCGCGCAGGCCCGCGACCCGCGCTATGCGCACCTGCCGCCTGACGTGCTGCCGGCGTCGGAGTGCCTGGCCGACGTCGTCGACCGGATGCTGCCCTACTGGTGCGACGGCATCGTTCCCGACCTGGTGGCCGGGCGCACCGTGATGGTCGCCGCCCACGGCAACTCCCTGCGCGCTCTCGTGAAGCACCTCGACGGCATCTCCGACGACGACATCGCCGAGCTCAACATCCCCACCGGGATCCCGCTCGTCTACGACCTCGACGACACCGTGCGCGCCACGGGGTGGCGGTACCTCGGCGACGCCGAGGCGGCCAGGGCCGCCGCCGAGGCCGTCGCCCAGCAGGCCGGCTGAGCCGGCTTGCGTTCCGCCCCCGTTCCCGTCAGCATCTCCTGAGCCCGACCGACCTCCCGGAGGAAAGCATGGACCTCTTCCAGCCCACCACTCACGCCATCCACGTCGGGGCCGACGACCTGCCGTTCGTCGACGCGCCGAGCGGCGAGAAGCTCAAGGTCCTCCACGCCCTCGAGAAGGAGGGCATGTGGATCGTCGAGACGATCTTCCCGGCCGGCTACGAGGTGCAGACCCACCGCCACACCGGGGCGGTCTGGGCCTACACCGTGTCGGGGGCCTGGCAGTACAAGGAGTACGACTTCGTCAACCGGGCGGGGTCGTTCCTGTACGAGCCGGCCAACTCGGTCCACACGCTGATGGCGGTCGAGGACGACACCCGGGTGTGGTTCCAGATCTTCGGCGCCAACCTCAACCTCGACGAGCACGGCAACGTGGCGAGCATCACCGACGCCCGCAGCGCGCTCCTCGGGTACTACTGGATGTGCGAGCAGGCCGGGCTGCCCCGGCCCAACGTCATCACCGACATCGAGATCTGACGTGATCGAGGTCGTCACGCTCGGCACCGGGTCACCCATTCCCGACCCGACCCGGGCGGGGGCGGCCACGTTGGTGAAGGTCGACGGCCGACAGCTGCTCTTCGACTGCGGTCGGGCCGTGGTCATGCGCATGGCCGGTGCCGGGTCGTTGCCGCTGCTCCTCGAGCGGCTGTTCCTGACCCACCTGCACAGCGACCACACCACCGACCTCAACGACGTCATCACGACCCGCTGGGTGATGTCGCCGGTGGCGTCGCCGCTGCCGGTGACCGGGCCGCCGGGCACCGCCGGCTTGGTCGAGCGCACGTTGGCGATGCTGTCCGACGACGTCGGGTACCGCCGCGGCCACCACGCCGACCTCGACTGGGACCCGACGTGCGCGGTGACCGAGGTGCTCGACGGCGTGGCCTACGAGGCCGACGGCCTCCGGGTGATCGCCGCTCCCACCGACCATCGTCCGGTCGCCCCCACCGTGGGGTACCGGATCGAGGCCGGGGGCAAGGTCGTGGTGATCGCCGGCGACACCGTGCCCTGCGACGGGCTCGACCGGCTGTGTGCCGGTGCCGACGTCTACGTCCAGACGGTGCTGCGCGACGACCTGGTGCAGGCGGTACCGAGCCCGCGCCTCCAAGACGTGCTCGACTACCACTCCACCTGTGAGGACGCCGGGCGCACCGCAGCGAAGGCGGGGGTCGGCACGCTCGTGTTGACGCATCCGGTCCCCGCCCCGTTTCCGGGCACCGAGGGCGAGTGGGTCGAGCGGGCCCGTGGCGACTTCGCCGGCGAGGTCGTGCTGGCCCACGACCTCTGGTCGATCACCCTCGACTGAGGGCGGATTCTTCCGGCCCCGGACCGGCTGGCCTAGGCTGGGCCCGTGACCGACACGTTGCGGGGCGAGAAGCCGCTCTACGCCGGGCTCGACGGCTCGGGCGGGAGGGCCACCCTGCCCGGGTTCCCGATCAACGTCGGCCCCGACCCGTACGTTACCCAGGAGCGCGAGCGACTTGCCGCCCTGACCTGGAGCGAGTTCGACGCCCGCCGGATGTCACCGTCGCTCGGGGCGGAGATCGCGGGAGTCGACCTGACCGCCGAGTTGGCCCAGCCGGTGGTCGACGAGCTTCGCCGGGCACTGCACGAGTACAAGGTGATCTGCTTCCGCGACCAGCCGCTCACTGCCGCAGCGCACGTGCGCTTCGCCGGGCGGTTCGGCGAGCTCGAGGTCCACCCGTTCATCCCGTCGCGCCCCGACCATCCGGCGCTGTGCCGGTTCGAGAAGGGCGCCGAGACCGGTGGCTACGAGAACGCCTGGCACCACGACGTCACGTGGCGGGAGTGCCCGTCGATGGGGGCGGTGCTCCACGCGGTCGAGGTGCCCGAGGTGGGCGGCGACACCCTGTTCGCCGACATGTACGGCGCCTACGCCGGCCTGCCCGACGAGCTGCGCACCCGCGTCGCCGGGCTCGACGCCGTGCACGACTTCATGCTGGCGTTCGGGCGCACGGTGTCCGACGACCAGCGCGCCGAGATGCGCGCAGCGTTCCCCGAGGTGGTGCACCCGGTCGTGGCGGCCCACGCGGTCACCGGGCGTCCGCACCTCTACGTGAACCGCAACTTCACCACGTCGATCGTGGGGCTCGACTCCGACGAGAGCCGGGCGCTGATCGACACGCTGGCCCGCCAGGCCGACTACCCCGAGTACCAGGTGCGCCTGCGCTGGGAACCCCACACCGTGGCGTTCTGGGACAACCGGGCGGTGCAGCACTACGCCGCCAGCGACTACTTCCCCCAGACCCGCATCATGGAGCGCGCCAGCATCGTCGGACCGCGCCCGACCCGCTGAGACCCGCTGAGACCCGGTTCAGGCGTTCGGGGCGGGTGGGTCGGTCGTGGCGCGCACGGCAGCGCCGAAGATGCCCCGGCCCATCAGCGACGACTCGGCGGCCGCCCGGGCCCCGAAGACCTCTCGGACGCACGCCCGGGCGTCGGGGTCGTGCGGCGCGGCGAGTCCTGCCCACTCGGCGAGGTGGCAGGCCAGGCGCAGGTCGGCGGTGTCACCGGTGGCGAGCAGGGTGCGGGCGCGCGCGACGAGTGCGCCGGTGCCGCCGGCCAGTGTGGCGATCTCGGTGGCCCGGTCGGCCTCCGGGGCGGGCAGGAGGTCCGCGGGCGAGCCGTTCCACCAGCCGCCGTACTTGCGAATGACGTTGCGGGCGATGAACTCGGGCCGGTCGTAGAGCGGCTGCAGGGTGGGCTCGTCGAGGAGGTGGGCCGGGAGCACCAGCGCGGCGACGATCTCGTCG
This sequence comes from Actinomycetes bacterium, assembly GCA_037142235.1. GTDB lineage: Bacteria > Actinomycetota > Acidimicrobiia > IMCC26256 > PALSA-555 > CAIUKV01. The sequence continues at coordinate 976 of JBAXBB010000040.1, read as the reverse complement.
TGGCGCAGGCCCGCGTTCAGCCCGGCGAGGGTCTGCTCGACGATGCAGCGGAGGTACTCCGCCTGGAGGGTGAAGAGGCGGTGGATCTCCGCGGCGCCCGATCGGTGGTCGGAGTGCCCGGGGAGCATCACCTCGGCGCCGAGCCCGGCCAGGGTCTCGGAGGCGTCGGCCCACTCCTCGGGGTAGCGCTGGACCTTCTGGGGGTTGCCGGCGTTGGGGGCGACCCCGATGAACAGGTCGCCGCAGGCCAGCACCTTCCGGGCGGGGACCCACACCCAGGTGCCGTCGTCGGTCTCGCCCCGGGCGTGGCGCAGGCAGAACGTCTCGCCGCCGATCGTGAGGTCGAGGGCGTCGGTGTAGGTGAGGTCGGGCCAGGCGAAGTCGGCGTCGGTGCTCGGCCAGCGCAGGGCGGCGGGGTCGACGCCGAACTGCACGGCATTGATGCGGGCGTTGTGCGCTGCGGTGCGGGTGTAGCGGCGGAAGCGCTCGGCCACCGCGGCATGGGCGACGACGCGGGGCCGGTCGCCTGCTTCCCAGAAGGCCCGCAGACCAAAGGCGTGGTCGACGTGGCCGTGGGTGAAGACGACGGTGTGGAGGGGGAGGTCGGTCACCGAGCGGACGGCGGCATGGAGGCGGCGGGCGTCGGCGGCCCGTCCGGCGTCGACCAGGACCAGGCCGTCGTCGGTGGCGAAAGCCGCCACGTTGACCCAGCCCCGCACGAACCAGGTGCCCGGGGCGACCTCGAGGGCCGTGGGCTCGCTCGGGCCGGGGGCTCGGGTGGGCACGGGTCACCACGCTACGCGAGACTGCGAGCCTGCGCCCGGCCGTCCGGTCGGGTTCCGTCGAGTCCTGCGCCCTGCTGTCGTGGTGGGAGCCATCGAGAAGGAGTCCCGATGCCGCTGAACCCCGATGCCGTCGGCTTCACGTCCGAGCCCGCCGAGGCCACCTGGACCTCCAAGGACTCGCTCCTCTACGC
>JBAXBB010000039.1:0-22462 GCA_037142235.1 Actinomycetes bacterium | reverse complement strand
GTCGGGGCTGGGGCGCGGGGCGAACGGCGTGCCCGTGGGCCGCACCGCGCGCACCCGGTCGACCCGGAACAGTCGCTCGGCGTCGGCCCGGTGGCACCAGGCCGAGCAGTACCAGGCCCCGAAGGCGTGGAACACCCGCTCGGGATCGATGCGTCGGGTCGTCATCTCGTCGCGGGCGTGGGAGAAGTAGTCGATCTCGAGGCTCTCGTGCTCGGAAGCGGCGGCGCGCAGGACCGCCACGAAGGTGCCCGCGGCGAGGTCGAGGTGGACCCTCCCTGTGGCCCCCACGACCGCTTCGAGCTTCGCGGTGGCGGTGGCGAGTGGACCTTCGGGGTCGGCGCCGGGCACGGCCAGGAGCGTGCGCGCAGCGGCGACGAGGGCCACGCCCTCGGCGGGGGTGAGGCGCAGGGGGCGTTCGAAGTACTCGGCGAGGCGGATGTCGACCATGCCGTCGTCGTCGACCCAGACGTCGATCAGGCGGTCGGCGGTGTAGGGCGGCAGACCACAGAACGGCAGGAGTTCGAGGTCGCGCTCGATGTCGCCGCGGTCGACGAGGAACCGGGCGGCGAGCTCGTCGAGGGTGGTGCCGGGGTTGGCCTGGACGTACGGGACGATGGCGAGCACCCGCGCCAGGCGCGGCCCCGCCATCGGACGGGGGCTCATGCGCCCGTCCCGGGATCGGTGGTGCGGCTCACGGGCCCTCCCGCCAGGGTGGCGAGCCGGTCGACGAGGTCGGTGCGCAGTTCCGGGGGGGCGAGGACCTCGGCGTGCTCGAGGAGGTCGAGCACGAACTCGCGGAAGGCGTCGCGGTTGACGACGGCGAGTTCCACGACCACCGAGCCGTCGGGTCGGGACTCGACCACTGCCCGCTCCCCCAGCCGTTCGGTGACCAGGGCGGCGCGGGTGGCGTCGACGAGCACGCGGGCGGTGACGGGCCGGTCGTCGCCGACGGCGAGCGGGTCGCTGCTCACCACGGAGGCCGGGTCGAGGTCGTCGGCGGGCACGAAGGCGCCACCGGGCCCGAGCTCGGGTGGACCGTCGAACCGGCCGATGCGGAACGACCGAGCCTGGTCGCGATCGACGTCGCGGCCGACCACGTACCAGTGGCCGAATCGGTGCAGGATCCCGGCCGGCTCGAGGCGGCGCTCCTCGTTGCGGTACGGGAAGGTCAGGACGCAGCGCCGGGCCACGGCGTCGAAGCAGGCCCCGAGGTGGGGAGTGACCGCGAACGAGGCCACCGGCGCTGCCGCCGCGCTGCCCTCGGCGCCGCCGAGTTTGCGGAGCGCGTCGAGCGGGTCGACCCCCCCGACGTCGACCGCCGTGGCCGCGAGGTGCAGCGCCGCCCGCTCGGCGGGATCGAGCCCGAGGTCCGGGAGGTAGTACTCGTCGGGGTGGATCCGGTAGCCGAGGTCGGCGCCGCTCCAGCCGTCGACCGACTCCACCGCGATGGGGATCCCGAGGTCGCGCAGCGTCTCCTTGTCGCGTTCGAACTGGCGCCGGCGTGCCGCGAGGTCGTCGGGATAGCCGGGCGAGAGCCGATCCGCGAGTTCCTCGAGGGTGAGGGGCCGGCGGGTGGCCAACAGCGTCGCGGTGAGGTTGATGAGGCGTTCGAGGCGTTCGCTCACGGTGCGTCCCGACTCACCCGAAGACCGCGCGTGCCGAGGGGATGCGCTCGGCGGCCAGTCGTCCGGCGGCGGCGGCGGCTTGGAAGAGCACCGGGTCGTCGGCGGCCGGGCGGCCCATGGAGACCACGTGGAGGTCGAGGGCGGCGAACAGCGCCAGGACGTCGGGCGGCTCGACGTCGATGCAGTCGTGCTTGCGGTCGAGCCCGGCCTCGGCGAGGTCGGCCCGGAGGCGGGCTTCCTCCGCTCCCCCGACGCACGGCACGGCCACCAGCACCCGCTCCCGGGTGGCGAGGCGCAGGGCCGTGGCGCTGTGGTGCGACAGTCCCACGTGCCGCTCGCGCGGATCCGCGAACGACGCCCGGAGGCAGGCCACCGGCACCCCCCCGAGGGCCACGGCGGCGTCGAGGACCGGCCCGACCTCGAGTCCGGAGAAGCCGAGGCGCGTGTTGGTGCCCACGATGCCCGGGCCCATGGCCACGATGGCGACGTCGGCACCCGCCACCTGCCGGGCCACCACGAGCGCCGAATAGATCGACACGGCCTCGTAGTCGCCGCCGAAGGCATGTCCGAACGTGACCGTCGCGTCCACGAGACCCTTGGCGCGCAAGGTGGCGATCAGGTCGGAGAGGGCCAGCGGGAGGCCCGCGCCGTCGGTCATCACGTACACGATCCGAGCGTCGGGCCGGGCGGCCCGTACGGCGACCGCCACCGCGGGGACCTGACTGTGCAGGGCGGCCGCCACCACCGGCATGCCCGCGATCGATTCGGCCTCGGCCAGATCCTCGAGGTGCTCCTCGGCGCTGCCGACGTCGGCCTGGAGGCTGGTGTAGCGGCTCTTGATGATGTGGCCGGGGCCCTTCTCGCTCCATTCCTCGCGGGCGAGGTTCCAGTGCACGACGTGCCAACCGCCGGTGCCGAGCCCGAGCTCGACCGCGGTGGTGTTGACGACGACCCGGTCGCCCGGGTCGACGCGCCCGGTCAGCTGGGTGAGGACGTAGGCCCGCTCGGGTCCGTCGCCGAGGTCCACCTCGACGCGCTGGAGGCCGGTGCGCTCCTCGAGGAGGCGCACGACGGGGCCGGTGCGGAACGACGGCACGCGAACCCCGTTACAGCGACGCGATGAGCCGCTCGACGCGTTCGTCGCGCGACTTGAACGGGTCCTTGCAGAGCACCGTGCGTTGGGCCTGGTCGTTGAGTTTCAGGTGGACCCAGTCGACGGTGTAGTCGCGCTTGGCCTCCTTGGCCCGCTTGATGAACGAGCCGCGCAGCCGGGCGCGTGTCGTTTGGGGTGGGGTCGACATGGCCGTCTCGATGGCGTCGTCGTCGACCATGCGGGCAACCTGACCGCGCCGCTCCAGGAGGTAGTAGAGCGAGCGGCTGCGGGTGATGTCGTGGTAAGAGAGGTCGACCATCGAGACCCGAGGGTGCGTGAGCGCCAGGTCGTGACGCTCGCGGTACGCCTCGATCAGGTGGTACTTGACCACCCAGTCGACCTCGGTGTCGAGTTTGAGCGGGTCGTTCTCGAGGTGGGTCATGCAGTGCTCCCACATGTCGAGGGCTCGCTGCTCGAGTTCGGAGAGGCCCCGCTTCTTGGCGAACTTGAGGGCTCGCTCGAGGTATTCGGACTGGATGTCGACTGCGGAGAGTTCGCGCCCGTTGGCGAGCCGGACCTTGCGCCGGCAGGTCATGTCGTGGCTGATCTCGCGGATGGCGCGGATCGGGTTCTCGAGCGACAGGTCGCGCCACGGCGACTGCTCCTCCTCGAGCATGCGCAGAAGGATCGACGTGGTACCCGTCTTGAGGAAGGTGGCGTACTCGCTCATGTTGGAGTCGCCGACGATCACGTGGAGCCGCCGGAACCGCTCGGCGTCGGCGTGGGGCTCGTCGCGCGTGTTGATGATGGGACGCGATCGCGTGGTGGCGCTCGAGACCCCTTCCCAGATGTGTTCGGCCCGCTGGGCGATGCAGTACGTCGCACCGCGGGCGGTCTGGAGGACCTTGCCGGCGCCCGCGTAGATCTGGCGGCTCACCAGGAACGGGATCAGGACGTCGGTGAAGCGGCTGAAGTCGCCGTCGCGTTCGACCAGGTAGTTCTCGTGGCAGCCGTACGAGTTGCCGGCGGAGTCGGTGTTGTTCTTGAAGAGGTAGACCTCGCCCCGGATGCCTTCCTCGTGGAGCCGTTGCTCGGCGCTGCGCACCAGAGCCTCGAGGATCCGCTCCCCCGCCTTGTCGTGGACGACGAGCTCGTCGAGGGCGTCGCACTCGGGCGTGGCGTACTCGGGGTGGCTGCCGACGTCGAGGTAGAGACGGGCGCCGTTCTCGAGGAACACGTTGCTGGAGCGTCCCCACGAGACGACCCGGCGGAACAGGTAGCGGGCGACTTCGTCGGGGCTGAGGCGGCGTTGCCCGCGAAGCGTGCAGGTGACTCCGTATTCGTTCTCGAGCCCGAAGATGCGGCGCTCCATCTGTCGGAGCGTACCGGCCGGTCGCAACGGCTGCGTACCATCGAGGGGTGTCCGACTCGGTGCTGACCACGGTGCACGGCAGTTTCGCGGCGCACGTGCTGGCCGCCCGGCTCACCGACGAGGGCATCGACGTGTCGCTGCGGGGTGCCACCGGCGGGCCCTACGGGCTGACCATGGGTGACCTCGCCCGGGTCGACGTCTACGTGCCCGACGACCAGATGGCCGACGCCCGCCTGGTGCTCCTCGCCGGCGAGGTCGACGAGGCGATGGCACTGCACGACCCGCGCCCGCGACGAGCCGTGCCCCGCTGGGTGTGGGTCGCCGCGATGGTGCTGCTGGCGACGGCTGCCGTGGCGCCGCTGCTGCGCCAGCTGCTGGGGTGAGACCGACTCAGGCGAGCACGGCCGCGAGGTCGTCGCCGCGGAGGCGCTGGAAGGCGCGTCGGGAACGGGCGCGGTCGAGGAAGGCCACCTCGAGCTGGTTCGCCGTCAGGGTCTGGTCGTCGGCGGCGAGCACCGACGCTCCGAGCTTCACGGCCGCCACCTTGTCGAGTCCCGGCGAGTAGCGCTCGCGGGTGACCTCGGAGATGGACTCGGCCTCGCCGCCGAGCACGGTGAAGCCCTGCTCGTCCATGACGGTGCCGTCGTAGAGGATGTGGAAGAGCTCGTCGTCCTCCTGGTCGCTGCCGACCTGGGCGACGAGGATCTCCACCTCGTAGGGCTTCATCTCGTGGGTGAACACCTGCCCGAGCGTCTGGGCGTAGGCGTTGGCGAGGGACCGGGCGTTGACGTCTTCCCGGGCGAAGGAGTAGCCCTTGATGTCGGCCTGGCGCACCCCGGCGATCCGCAGCATCTCGAACTCGTTGTACTTGCCCACTCCGGCGAAGGCGATGCGGTCGTAGATCTCGCTGATCTTGTAGAGGGTGCGCGACGGGTTCTCGGCGACGAGCACGATGCCGTCGGTGGTGCTGAAGGCGACCAGGCTGCGCCCGCGCGCGATGCCCTTGCGCGCGTAGTCGGCCCGATCCTTCATGACCTGCTCGGGCGAGACGTAGAACGGCATGCTCACAGTCCGGCCCCTTCCTCGCGTCCGCCGACGAGCACGTTGGCCCGAGTGGCGATGTCGTCGTCGGCGAGGGCCACATAGCCGTCGCGGTCGATGGTGGCGATCACCGGGTAGATGCCCCGGATGAGGTCGGGTCCGCCGGTGGCGGAGTCCTCGTCGGCGGCGGCGAAGAGCGACCGCAGGGCGAGATCGACGGCGGCGTCGCGGGTCATGTTCTCGGCCCACTGGGACTTGATCCAGTTGCGGGCGTGGACACCGCCGGAGCCGACCGCCTGGAAGTCGGCCTCCTCGTAGCGGCCGCCGAGGGCGTCGTAGGAGAAGACCCGACCGTGACCCCGGCGTTCGTCGAACCCGGCGAAGAGCGGCACCACGACGATGCCCTGCATGGCGGCCGGGAGGTTGGCCCGGATCAGGCCGGCCAACTGGTTGGCCTTGCCCTCGAGGCTGAGGAGCTCGCCCTCGATCTTCTCGTAGTGCTCGAGCTGCACCTGGAAGAGCCGCACCATGTCGACGGCGGGGCCGGCCGCGCCGGCGATGGCCACCCCCGAGTAGTCGTCGGCCGGGAAGACCTTCTCCATGCGTCGGTTGGCGATGGTGGACCCGGCGGTGGCCCGCCGGTCGCCGGCCATCACCACGCCGTCGGCGTAGCGAATGGCCACGATCGTGGTGCCGTGGGTGATCTCGAACGGCGCCGACCCGGAGGGGCTGGGCACCATCGCCGACACCCGGTCGGGAGCGACCCGTCGGAGCAGGTCGGCGAAGGATGCTCCCGGGTCCTCGCCGGAAGCGAAGAAGGGCAACGGGCTGTCGTTCATGGACGTCGGAGCCTAGTTCCCGCTCCGGGGCGCTACTCCCCGCCCTTTTGGATGTAGGACTTGACGAACTCCTCGGCGTTCTCCTCGAGCACTTCGTCGATCTCGTCGAGGAGGTCGTCGAGTTCGGACTTGAGCTTCTCGCCGCGCTCGGCGGGGGTCACGTCGTCGGACTCCTCTGTGACGCGCGGCTGAGGAGCCGGTCGTTGCTTGCGCTGCTGCTCGGTCATGGATTCGCCTCCTGGGCTCAGCCTGCCACGCCAAGGCGGCGTGATGGGCGCACGGGCTGGTTCACGACGAGATCCGGGCCACGAGCTCGGCCGGGGTGGCGCACTCGTCGAACAGCGCCTCGACGTGCTCACGGGTGCCCCGGAGCGGCTCCATCATCGGGATCCGCTTGAGGGGGTCGGTGCCGATGTCGAGGATGATGCTGTCCCAGTTGGCCGCCACCACGGCGTCGGGCCAGCGCTCCAGGCACCGGCCCCGGAAGTAGGCCCGGGTGTCGTGGGGCGGCTCGTCGATCGCAGCGAGCACCTCCTCCTCGGTCACGAGGCGCTCGACCTTGCCGGCGCGCACCAGGCGCTCGTAGAGGGAACGCTCCGGCCTGACGTCGTGGTACTGGAGATCCAGGAGCGCGAGCTTCGGGTCGGGCCAGTCGAGGCCGTCGCGGGTGGCGTAGGCCTCGAGGAGGTTGAGTTTGGTCACCCAGTCGAGCTGACCGTCGAGGGACGCGGGATCGGTCTCGAGGCCGGTGAGGACGGCTTCCCACCGGTCGAGGACCACACTCCCGACCGCCTCGCCGCCGCAGGCCGCGAACCCGGCGCGGGCGGTGTAGGCGCTCGCCATCCGGAAGAACTCCCACTGCAGCTCCAGGGCGGTCGCCCGGGAGCCGTCGGCGAGTTCGACGAGGGCGCGGCACGTGGGGTCGTGCGAGACCGTGCGGATCGCCGGTACCGGGTCGGCGAGGGAGAGGTCGCGGCCCACGGCGCCGTCCTCGATCATCGTCAGCACGATCGCCGTGGTCCCGACCTTGAGGAACGTCGCGAGTTCGCAGAGGTTGGCGTCACCGACGATCACGTGCAGCCGCCGGTAGGACTGTGGATCGGCGTGGGGCTCGTCGCGGGTGTTGACGATCGGGCGCTTCAGCGTGGTCTCGAGCCCGACCTCCTCCTCGAAGAAGTCCGACCGTTGGCTGATCTGGTAGTCGACCATCCCGGCGCCGTTCTCGCTCCCGACCTTGCCGGCCCCGGTGAAGAGCTGTCGGGTGACGAACCACGGGAGCAGCGTGCGCACGAGGGCGGCGAACGGCACCGCCCGGTCGATCATGTAGTTCTCGTGGGTGCCGTAACTGTTGCCCTTGCCGTCGGAGTTGTTCTTGTAGACGACGATCTCCTGGCCCGGTTCGAGCAGTCGGGTCGCGGCCTGCATCGAGCGCGCCAGGATCCGCTCCCCAGCCTTGTCGGCGACGACGATCGACCGGGCGTCGAGGCACTCGGGGGTGGAGTATTCGGGGTGGGCGTGGTCGACGTAGTACCGGGCGCCGTTGGTGAGCACGGTGTTGACCAGGTGGGTCTCGACGACCGGCGGCCGGGCCCCCGGCTTGGTGGCACCGCGGGCGTCGTGGTCGGGGTGCTCGTCCTCGAAGTCCCACCCGACCTTGCGCTGTTCGACGTAGGCGTTGATCAGGATCGACGACGCCAGCACCGGGTTGGGGTCGAGGGCCCCGCGCAGCACGACTCCGAACTCCGTCTCGACACCGCAGACCTTCGGGATCGCCACGCGGCGAGCCTAGGGGGTCTAGAGGTACTGGCCGGTCGTGACCCGCTCGATCTGCCGGCCACCTTCGCCCTGGGCGCCGTGGTTGACGAGCGTGCGGATGAACACGATCCGCTCACCCTTCTTGCCGGAGATCTTGGCCCAGTCGTCGGGGTTGGTGGTGTTGGGCAGGTCCTCGTGCTCGCGGAACTCCTGGCGCACGGAGGCGACGAGATCGTCGGTGCAGATGCCCTTGGCTCCCCCGTCGATCTGACGCTTGATGGAGAGCTTCTTGGCGCGCCGGACGATGTTCTCGATCATGGCGCCCGAGGAGAAGTCCTTGAAGTACAGGTCTTCCTTGTCGCCGTTCTGGTAGGTGACCTCGAGGAAGCGGTTCTCCTCTCCGGTGGAGTACATGTGTTCGACCGCGGCGTCGATCATGGCGGCCACGGCGTCGGCCGCATTGCCCCGGGCCCGGACCTCGTCGTCGGCGATCGGCAGCGACGGGGTGAGGTAGCAGGAGAAGATCCGGCGGGCCGAGGTGGCGTCGGGCCGCTCGATCTTGATCTTCACGTCGAGGCGTCCGGGACGCAAGATGGCCGGGTCGATGAGGTCCTCGCGGTTGGACGCGCCGATCACGATCACGTTCTTCAGGCTCTCGACGCCGTCGATCTCGGCGAGGAGCTGCGGGACGATCGTGCTCTCGATGTCGGAGGAGATACCGGTGCCCCGGGTGCGGAACAGGGAGTCCATCTCGTCGAAGAAGACGATGACGGGCACGCCCTCCTCGGACTTCTCCCGGGCGCGCTGGAAGACCAGGCGGATCTGACGCTCGGTCTCACCGACGTACTTGTTGAGCAGCTCGGGGCCCTTGATGTTGAGGAAGTACGAGCGGGTGGACGAGCTCCCCGTGCGTTCGGTGACCCGCTTGGCCAGGGAATTGGCCACGGCTTTCGCGATGAGGGTCTTGCCGCAACCGGGCGGCCCGTACAGCAAGATGCCCTTCGGCGGCTGGAGCTGGTGCTCGGTGAACAGGTCGGCGTAGAGGTACGGGAGTTCGACCGCGTCCTTGATGAGCTCGATCTGGTCGTCGAGGCCGCCGACGTCTTCGTAGGTGACGTCGGGAACCTCCTCGAGGACCAGTTCCTCGACCTCGGGCCGGGGCAGCTTCTCCACCACGAGGTTGGAGCGCACGTCGACGAGCAGGTGGTCGCCGGAACGGAGCTTCTGGCCCACCATCTCGCCGGCGAGTTCGCAGACCCGCTCCTCGTCGGCCCGGCCCACGACCAGGGCGCGGCGCTCGTCCTCGAGGAGCTCCTTGAGGACCACGACCTCACCCGCGCCCTCGAGTCCGCGGGCGAGCACGATGCTGAGCGACTCGTTGAGGGCGACCTCCTGGCCGCGCTCGAGGCCGTCGACGTCGACCTCCGGGTGGGCGGAGACGCGCATCTTGCGCCCGCCGCTCAGGATGTCGACGGTGCCGTCGTCGTTGACGTTGAGGAACGTGCCGTAGGCCGACGGCGGCATGGTGAGCTTCTCGACCTCTTCGCGCAGGGCGGCGATGTGGTCGCGGGCCTCGCGCAAGGTGGCCGACAAGCGTTCGTTCTGGGAGACCGCCTGGGCCAGTTGCCCCTTGGTCTCGAGGAGCCGCTCCTCGAGGGTGCGCACCCGCTTGGGGGCCTCCTGGAGGCGCCGGCGCAGGACGAGGATCTCCTCGTTGAGGAACTGGACCTGGTCCTGGATCGACCGATCGTCGGACGGGTCGGCCGCCGGTTCGCCCGACGGTTGGCCCGGACCGGAGGGGCGCGCGGCGTCGATCGGGTCCCGGGGATCTGGCGCCATGGGCGAACACCTCCTGTCACCGACCGACGCGCGAACCCTAGCCGGGGACCCGCGGCGCCCCGGACCACACCGGAAGCCTGGACACCAGGTGGCTCCGGCTGGTTGAGATCGGCCGGATTCCCCGGCTAGCCTGCTCCCGGACATCCACCCCCTCGACCTGGAGGAACCCGAATGAAGGTCTGGATCGACCAGGACCTGTGCACCGGTGACGGGCTCTGCGAGGAGATCGCACCCGACGTGTTCACCCTGCTCGACGACGGCCTGGCCTACGTCAAGGAGGGTGGCAAGGTGTTTTCCGAACCGGGCGGCGCCGAAGGGCTCGCCAATGTTCCCGGCGGCATGGAAGAGGCGACCATCGAGTCTGCCGAAGAATGCCCCGGAGAGTGCATCTTCATCGAGGTCGACTGACCTCCTGCGCCCGCCCCGCTCCGGCGGGGAGCCAGTGGATCCGACCCGGGCCTCGTGCCCGGGTCGATTCGCGTCCGGGCCCCGATGCGACTCAGTCGGTGGTCTCGGGCACGAGCAGACGGGCGAAGGTGAGAAAGCCGGTGTGGGCGACCATGCGGTGGTCCGGGCGCACGCTCTGGCCGTCGATGTGCCAGGTGCGCTGGAGCACCTCCAACGAGGTCGCCATCCCGAACGGCGACGACTCGAGCTCCTCGCGCAAGCGGGCGACCTGGAGGATCGTGGGCAGGTAGGCGAGCAGGATCCCGCCCGGGGCGAGGGCCGTGGCCGCGTGCTCGACGACCCGCCAGGGCTCGGGGAGGTCGAGGACGATGCGGTCGAGGTCGGTCACCGCGATGCCCTCGTAGACGTCGCGGACCTCGACGTCGAGGGGGACGTCCGGACCCAGGAACGACTCGACGTTGCGGCGGGCCCGATCGGCGAAGTCGTCGCGCAGCTCGTACCCGAGGACGTGGCCGGTGGGGCCGACCGCCCGGAGCAGCGTGCTGGTGAGCGCACCCGATCCGACCCCGGACTCGAGGACGCGCGCACCCGGGAAGATGTCGGCGTGCATGAGGATCGGCCCGAGGTCCTTCGGGTAGATCACCTGGGCGCCCCGGGGCATCTCCACGACGTAGTCGGCGAGGGTCGGTCGTACGGCCGTCAGGCGCGCACCGCGCGTGGTGCGGACGGTCAGCCCTTCGGGAGATCCGATCAGCGCGTCGTGGTTCAGCACGCCGGCGTGCGAGTGGAACTCGCCCCCGGCGGCGAGGGTCACCAGATGGCGTCGACGCTTGGAGTCGACGAGCAGCACGCGTTCGCCCACGGCGAAGGGCCCGCGGCTCACGCCCGGGCCTTGTCGCGCAGACGACAGAAGGCGCACACGTCGCCCGTGGTGGGCTCGCCGCATCCGGCGCAGGCGTGCACCTCTGCGTCGCCCGGGCCGTCGGCCTGTGCGAGCAGCGGCGCCATCCGGTCGAGGAACCCGAACAGGAACGCCGCCTTGCTCCCCGGGCTCCGACGTTCCAGGTCGTTGAGGGTTTCTTTGAAGCCGATGTGCCGGTTCCCGGCCGCCATCGGGCATTCGTCGACCTGGTAGTCGATGCCCTCGAGGATGCAGTAGGCGGCCATCTCGCGTTCGCCCAGCCGGTAGAGCGGCTTGATCTTGCGCACGAACCCACCTTCCGCGGGGAGGCACGGGTGCTGCCGGGCCAGGTAGTCGGTCTCCCAGCGCAGCACGTTGCCGAGGAGGACCGCCGCCTCGTCGTCGAGGTTGTGCCCGGTGGCGAGCACCCCGAAGCCGAGGTCGCGGGCGACCCGGTTGAACTCGTGACGCTTCGACAGACCGCATGCGCCGCAGGGCGATCGGTGGGTGGCGCCGGCCGCCACCGGGATCGTGAAGCCGTGGGTCGTCTCCAGGTCGACCACGTGGAGCGTGAGGCCGCGAGCGTCCGCGAAGCGGGTGGCGGCGGCCAGGGAGTCGTCGGAGTAGGTGTCGATGCCGAGCCCGAGGTAGAAGCCTTCCACCGCATAGCCCAGCCGGACCAGGAGGTCCCAGCAGGCGAGGGAGTCCTTGCCGCCCGAGACCGCCACGAGCACCCGCTCCCCCGGCTCGAGCATCCGGAAGTGGTGGATGGCGCGCCTCACCTGCTCCTCGCAGTAGGCGACGAAGTGCTCGCGGCAGAAGTTGGCGTTGTGCCGCTTGAGGTCGATGACCGCCGGACCCCGGCACACCCGGCACTTCATCGGCACGCGGGTCACGACACGTCTCCCCCGCCGGAACCGGCCGCGGTCGCGCCGTCGGCGCCGCCCGAGATCACCGGCCGGATCTCGACCGTGGCGTCGGGGGCGAGCGGGGCGTCGTTGGTGACCAACTCGTCGCCCACGATGACCAACACCGATTCCGGGTTGAGGTCGAGGTGGTGGAGCAGGGTGGCGACCGACGTGATGCCCTCCAGGTCCAGCTCACGCCGGGGGTTGCGCAGGAGGACCCTCACGCGCCGCTCCCCCGCGTCAACGCTCCCCGGGCTTGATCACCCGGATCCGGATGCCCGAGCCCGGGTCGAGCACCCCACGGAACACGGTCTCCGGCGAGCCGTTGATGATCCGTCGGACCAGCGCGAACACGGCGGTGGTGGCGGTGGCCCGCTGGAGGTTGCGTTGCCAGTTCCGGAAGAGCCAGCGGGTGGCCCACCGGGTGATCGAGAGGACCACGTCAGACCCGGGTGATCTCGACGATGGTGCGCTTCTTGCGCCCGTGGCGCCGACCCAGCAGGTAGACGATCCCCAGGGCCACGACCGTGCCGGCCGTGGCGGCGAGCTTCCCGGCGTCGCGACCGGACTCCACGCCGGTCTCGACGTCGCCTTGGATCTGGCGCAGCTTCGCCTCGATGTCGGCGCGCGAGACGCGCGGTCCGGGCGTGGTCATCGGTCCTCCTTCGGGGAGCGGAACGTTCGTCGGGCCGACCAGGTCAGTGCGGCCCCGGCCATCAACGCCGCGAACACGATCAGGTAGGGCGCCCACGACCAGTCGCCGGCGAAGGTCGAGCCGGTCTTGCTCTGGAGCAGCCGCAACAGGCCGAGGGCGAGCAGCAGCACGCCGACCCCCATGAGCACCGAGCCGACCACCCCGAACGCCAGGTAGCGCCGGAGCCGCTTGAGCGGGACGACCGTCTCCTGCTTGAAGTAGGTGACGATCAGGTCGCGCAACTCGAGGACCAGCTGCGGCAACGAGGCGCGTCGGTTCCCGAACGGGGACAGGCGGGGCGGGCTGGCGTCGGGCACGGGCCGATCCTACGCCGCAGGCCGGGAGGTCGCCGTGGTGGCGGCGTCCGGGCCCGTCGACGGCGGCGACCCGCGCGGTCAGGTCGGTCAGGTCGGTCGGATCGGTGGGATCGGACCGGGGACGAGGTCGTCCACCCCGGGGGACTGCGGGAATCGGGCGATCACCTGGGCGAGCTGGGCGCGCAGGCGGATCGCCTGGGTCTCGCCGAAGTTGCCGTCAACCACGAAGGCGAACCGGACCGGGTGTGCGGTGTCGAGGAGACCCACCAGCCCGGTGACGCCACTGAGGAAGCCGGTCTTGCCCCGGAGGATGCCGGCGAGGGAGGAGCCCTGGAACTCGTCGGCCAGCGTGCCGGTCTGGGCGGCCACCGGCAGTCCGGCGCTCACGGCGGCGAACTCCGGGCGATCCCCGAGGTCCAGGACCGCGGTGAGCGCCTGGCAGGTGATCCGGTCCTCGTGGGAGAGGCCAGAGCCGTCGAGCAGGTTCAGCCCCGTGGTGGTGACGCCGAGGCCGGCCAGGGTGTCGAGGACCGCCTTGGTCCCGGCCGAGGTGGTGCCCTGCTTGGCCACCTTCAGCCCGATCTCCCGGACCAGGCCCTCGGCCGCGAGGTTGTCGCTCGAACGGATCATCCCAACCACCACGTCGCGGACCGGTGCCGACGTGACCTCGGCGAGGCCGACCGGCTTCTCGGGAACCTTGACGTGGGCCACCCGTCCGTCGACGGTCACCCCCCGGGCGCGGAGCAGCGCGGCGAGTTGGTTCCCCGCGAAGATCGCCGGATCGTCCACGGGGACCGCTTTCGGGGTCCAGGCACTGAAGCCCCGGTTCACCGTGAGCGCCCCGAGCGGGCCGATCTGCCCGTCGGTGCGGTCGGAGTCCGGCCAGACCGGCAGGTAGCGCAGGGTCTCGTGGCGCGAGTCGTCGACTCCGAGCGTGCCGATGCGCGTGACGCCCTTGGCCACGATCGCGTCGGCCAGCGTCTCCAGCGGGGTGTACGCCACGCCGGAGTTCTTCGGGTCGGCGAGTTCGAACGAGCGGAACGGTGCGGTCGAGAGCGTCGGGTCACCACCACCCACGAGGACCAGGCGGTCCACGGCGCCCTTGACCGGATCCGCGGCCGACACCGCCCTGGTGGTGAACGTGGTGTCGGGCCCGAGGACCGCGAGGGCGGCGGTGGCCGTGAGCAACTTCTGGGTCGAGGCGCCCACGAAGGGCTGGTCGACGGCGTGCTGGGCGATCGTGCCGGCGTCGGAGGTCACCGAGAAGCAGCCGTCGTTGCCGAAGACCGCGCCGTCGAGGTCGTGCTGGAGATGGCCGGCGCCCACGGCGTCGACGATCGTCTGGGGGAAGCGTCGCGCCGACCACAGCGGCGTGCCGACCCGAGCCGCCGCCGTGGGGCTGGGAGATCCACCGCCACCGACGGCCACCGCGACCCCGGCGCAGAGCAGGCTCACCACCGCGAGCGCACCGGCCACCCGTGCCCGGCTCACGCCGGGTCCCCACGATGGTCGAACCGGCTCACGCCGGGTCGACTGCCCCGATGCGGCGCTGCCGGTGCCGTGTGTCGTCCCAGAGATGGGCCAGCGACCGCACCGCCCGGTCGGCCGAGAGGTAGCAGAGTCGGCCGGTCTCGCGCACCGTGCGGGGACCCGCGTTGTCGGGGTCGGCGATCCCGAGCTCCGTGGCGACGAGCACCGGCTTGCCCGTGCGAGCCGAGGCGTCGGCGGCGGCCCGGGCGAAGCGCGCGTCCTGGCGCTCGTGGTAGGTGACGATCCGCTCGAGCCCGTGGTCGGGGTGGAACGGACCGTTGCGCATGAGTCGGGCCTGGTTGGACTGGATACCGAGCCCGAGCATCAGCACCGCATCGACCTCCGGGTGGTCGACCACGAGGTCGAGGACGTCGGGGATGGTGTCGCGGGTCTCGGCCCCGGCGAAGTCGATGGGGTTGTTGCGGCTCCAACGGGGTGGGAGGTGCGCGTCGATGGCCGTCCGCAGGGAGTCGGGTAGCGGGAGCAACTCGAGCGACGACCGGTGGACCGCGTCGGCGGTGACGACACCCCAGCCCCCGGCGGTGGTGAGGATCGCGACCCGGTTGCCCGGCGGTCGGGGCTGGGTCGCGAAGGTGGCGGCGACCTCGAAGGCCTCCTCGATGGAGCCGGCCCGCACGGCGCCGGCCTGACGGCAGACGCCGTCGAAGACCCGGTCGTCGCTCGCGAGCGCTCCCGTGTGCGAGGCGGCGGCCCGCTGCCCGCCGGCCGTGGCCCCACCCTTGACCAGGACGACCGGCAGGCGCTCGGTCACGGCGCGCAGTCGCTCGGCGAAGGTGCGGCCGTCGACGAGGCCCTCGACGTAGGCGAGTCCGACGGTGGTGTCGGGGTCGTCGGCGAAGAACTCGAGGTAGTCGGCGATGCCGACCGCGGCGGCGTTGCCGGCGGACACGGCTCGGCTGATCCCGACCCCCGAGGCGACCGCGAGGTTCATGAACGACGAGACGAAATTGCCCGACTGGCTCGCGATGCCGATGGAGCCCCGGGGTGGGTAGGGCGCCACGATCTGGGCGCACAGCGACACCGGGGTCGAGACCACCCCCTGGCCGTTCGGTCCGGCGAGGATGATCCCGAGTTCGTCGGCGAGCGCCACGAGCTCGTCCTGGACCACCTGGCCTTCGGGGCCCGACTCGCCGTACCCGGCCGACGCGATGAACGCGGCCCGGATGCCCCGCCGCGCGCAGGCCCGGAGCACGTCCGGGTTGGCGGCGGCCGGGGTGCACACGAAGGCGAGGTCCACGGGTGCGTCGGCGGGCAGCTCGTCGAGCGACGCGTAGACGGGCTCCCCGAGGAGTTCGCCACCGTCGCGGTTGGTGGCGAGGACCGGCCCGGCGAACCCGGTGGCGCGCAGGTTGTGGAGTGCCACGAACCCGAACTTGCCCGGGTGCGACGACGCCCCCACCACCACCACTCCGCGGGGCGCGAAGAGCGGGGTGAGGTCGCGGGTCACGCTTCGACCTCCACCAGCGCGTCGACGGCGATCGGACGACCGTCGACGACGATGAGGGGATTGACGTCGACCGAGACGACGTCGGGTCGGTCGACGGCCAGCGCGCCGAGTCCGAGGAGGACCGCGGTGAGGACCTCGCGGTCGACCGCCGGCTCACCGCGGACCGGACCGAGCAGCGCTTGGGCGTGCAACGACTCCACCGCCTCGGCGGCGTCGAGCGCGTCGAGTGGCACGGGGACGAAGGCGACGTCGCCGAGCGCCTCGGTGAGCACCCCTCCGACCCCGATCATCACGCAGGGTCCGAACTGTGCGTCGCGGACCAGCCCGGCGACGAGCTCCCGGGTGCCGCGGAGCATCGGCGCCACCAGGACGGCGACGTCGAGGTCGGCGGGAGTCGCGGCAGCGAGCAGTGAGGCCGCGGCGGCCCGGACCGCCGGAGCGTCGCGCAGCGACAGGCGCACCAGGCCCCGCTCGGTCTTGTGGGCGATGGCGTCACCGACGAGCTTGGCCACCACGGGGAAGCCCAGGGACTCCGCGGCCGTGACCGCGGCGTCGGGGTCGGCACACCGCACCGACGGTGCGACCGGAATGCCGTACCCGGCCAGGAGCGCGGCGGAGCGGTCCTCGGCCAACGTGCGGGTGGGCACGGGTGTCAGACCTTCTGGTCGCGGTCGCGCCAGTGCTCGTCGCGCAGGACCCGCTTCAGGAGTTTGCCCGACTCGGTGCGGGGCAGCTCGGCGCGGATCTCGTAGGACCGGGGCCGCTTGTACGCGGCGCAGTGCTCGGCGACGAAGGCTTCGATCTCGGGCAGGTCGATGGACTGCCCGGCCCGTGCCTGCAGGACGGCGTGGACCGACTCTCCCCACTCGTCGTCGGGGATGCCGAAGACGGCGGCATCCATGACGCTCGGGTGGGCGTGGAGCACGGCCTCGACCTCGGCCGGGTAGATGTTCACCCCGCCGGAGATGATCATGTCCTTCTTGCGGTCGCAGATGTGGACGTAGCCCTCGTCGTCGAGGTAGGCGACGTCGCCCACCGACTTCCACGACGGGTCGTCGAGCTCTGCGAGGGTCTCGTCGGTGCGGTGGTAGCCGTCGATCGCGAGACGGGTCCGGATGAAGAGTTCGCCGGGTTCGCCGGTGGGCGCTTCGTGGCCGTCGTCGCTCACGATGCGCACCTCGATCGGGCCGTAGGTGCGGCCGCACGATCCGGGCTTGCGCAGTTGGTCCTCGGGGGGCAGGACCGTCACGACGCCGAGTTCGGTGGAGCCGTAGATCTCGTAGAGGAAGTGGTCGCCGAGCTTGTCCACCACTTCCTGCTTGAGCGCGTACGGCACCGGTGCCGCGTTCGCGACGAGGATCCGCATCGAGGAGAGATCGGCGCGGGCGAGTTCGCCGGGCGGCAGGCTCACGATCCTCTTGAGTTGGGTGGGAGCGCTGAAACTGCAGGTGGCCCGGTGCTCGCGCACGAGCCGCAGCCAGGCGCTCGCCTCGAACTTCGGGAGGCACACGATCGAGCCGCCGGTGGAGTGGGCGATCGTGGCGAACATCAGCGGACCCGAGTGGTAGAGCGGTCCGGTGGTGAGGTAGACCTCCTCGCCCAGGCGCCAGCCCAGGGCCGCGAGGAGTGCGAACACCGTCTCGGGGTCGGACCCGCTGCGCACCGCCCCCTTCGGGTGACCGGTGGTGCCGGAGGTGTAGATCATCGACCCGCCCGGCCCTGCGAGCGACGGATCGGGCGGCTCGGATTCGGAGCTGGCGGCGAGGAGGTCGTCCCAGGCCACGAACCCGTCGGGTGCGGGCCCGCCGAAGGCGACCAGTTCGCGGACCTTGGGCAGGCGGTCGCGGACCGAGGCGAGGAGGGGTGCCTGTTCGGCGTCGACGACCACCACCGTGGCGTCGGAGTTGTCGACGACGTACTGCATCTCCTCGGCCGTGAACCGGTACGACAGGGGCACCGCGACCAGGCCGCCCTTCCGGGCGGCGTGGACCGTGGTGATGACCTCGAGGGAGTTCGGGCCGCACCACACCACCCGCTCCTGCGGGCGGGCACCGAGCGCTGCCAGTCCGTGGGTGAGCCGGTTGGCGAGCGCGTTGAGCGCGCCGTAACTGGTGGCGGAGGGGCGACCCCCGCTGGCCGCGTCGACGATGACGGCGGGAGCGTGCGGGTTCGCCTCGGCGGTGGCCGTCAGAGAGTCCGTCATGAGCGTCGGTAGCCTACCCCCGTGGCCGAGACCGACCCGGGGCGCGCGGCGCCCGTTCTCAGCGTCGTGATGCCGGCGTTCAACGAGGCCGCCTTCCTCGCCGCGGCGGTCGACGAGGTGGTGGGCGGCCTCCGGAACCGGCGGATCGACTTCGAGGTCCTCGTCGTGGAGAACGGCTCCCGCGACGACACCGCCGCCATCGCCGACCGCTCGGCGGCCGACCACCCCGAGGTGGTGGCGTTGCACCTTGCCGAGGCCGACTACGGCGTCGCCCTGAGGACCGGCCTCCTGACCGCCCGGGGCGCCACCGTCGTGAACTTCGACGTGGACTTCTTCGACCTCGGCTTCGTCGACGACGCCCTCCTCCGCCTGGCCGAGCGCGACGACCCGGTGATCGTCGTCGGATCCAAACGGGCCGCGGGCGCCGACGACCGGCGCAGTCCCGTCCGGAAGCTGGTCACGGGGGTCTTCGGTGTGATCCTCCGGACGGTGTTCGGGCTCCGGGTCAGCGACACCCACGGGATGAAGGCCCTGCGCCGCGAGGCGGTGGAGCCGATCGCCCGGGCGTGTCACTTCGGGACCGACCTGTTCGACACCGAGCTCGTCCTGCGCTGTGAGCGGGCGGGCCTGCGGGTAGTCGAACTGCCCGTCGTCGTGGAGGAGACGCGGCCGCCGCGCTCTGCGATCTGGCGGCGGGTGCCGCGCACGCTGGCCGGCCTGGTACGCCTGCGGGTGCAGTTGGGACGCGAGGGTCGGCCGGGCCGCGGGCGCCCGTGAATCGTTACGCCGCGGCCCTGTCACGACATCCCCTCCCTGCCCACGCGGTCGGCGAGACCGCCGGGGAGGTGCTCGAGGCGTTGGGCGGCGCGGATCCCGACCTGCTGTGGTGCTTCGCCACCCCCCACTTCGCCGACGGGCTCGACGACGTGGTGGAGGTCCTCTCGTCGCTCCTCGACCCCCGGGTCGTCGTGGCGGCGACGGCCTCGGGCGTGGTGGGCGGCGACCAGGAGGTGGAGGCCGGTCCGGCGCTGTCGGTGTTCGCCGCGTGCCTTCCCGACGCCGAGATCCACCCGGTGCACCTCCGAGCGGTCCACGGACCCGAGGGAGCGGAGGCCGTCGGGTGGCCCGACGCCACTCACGGCGCCGACCTCCTGCTCGGGGTCGCGGACCCGTTCACCTTCCCGACCGACGCCGTGCTGGCGCGCCTGGCGGTCGATCGTCCCGGGTTGCGGGTCCTGGGCGGCCTGGCCTCGGGCGCCGCGGCCCCCGGGCGCACGCGGCTCTGGGTCGACGGGCGTGTGGTCACCGACGGCCTGGTGGGCGTCGCGTGCGAGGGCGTCCCGGTGCACACCGTGGTCGCCCAGGGCGCTCGCCCGGTCGGCGATCCCTGGGTGGTGACGGCGGGTGGACCCGGTCGGATCGACGCGCTCGGAGGTCGACCGGTCCTCGAGCGGCTCCGTGACCTCGTGGAAGCCGCTCCGCCCGAGGAGCGGGCGCTCCTCCAGGGCCTCCAGATCGGCTTCGTCGTCGACGAGCACCGCGCCGAGTTCGGCCGCGGTGACTTCCTCGTGCGCTCGGTGCTCGGCGTCGATCGGCGGAGCGGTTCCGTCACCACCGCGGAAGCCGAGACGGTGGGACGGACGGTGCAGTTCCAGGTGCGCGACGCCGCCACCGCCGACGAGGACCTCCGGCTCGCTCTCGCCGATCCCGACCTGTCGGCCGCGGCCGTGCTCTGCTTCACGTGCGTCGGTCGGGGGCGCGACCTCTTCGGGGTGCCCGGGCACGATGCCGGGGCCATCGCCGACCGCTTCGGGACCGTCCCGGTGTCGGGGATGTTCTGCTCGGGCGAGATCGGGCCCGTCGGGACCACCTCGTTCGTGCACGGGCACACGGCGAGCCTCGCCTGCTTCGGTCGATGAGCCGCTCGGCGCGCCCCCCGCAATAGGGTGCTCCCCGTCGACGCCGCGTCGACGGACCGGAGGATGTCCGATGCCCAGCAGCGAGCTCGAGACCCGGGGGATCAATGTCGTCCGCGCCCTGGCGATGGACGCGGTCCAACAGGCGAACTCGGGGCATCCGGGAACGCCGATGGCCCTGGCGCCGCTCGCCGACGTGCTGTTCACCCGGATCATGAAGTTCGACGCGTCGGCGCCGCGGTGGCACGACCGCGACCGTTTCGTGCTGTCGTCGGGTCACGCGTCGATGCTCTTGTACGCGTACCTGTATCTGCTCGGATTCGGCCTGTCCCTCGACGACCTCCGGGCTTTCCGCCAGTGGGGCTCCGCGACGCCCGGCCACCCCGAGTACCACCACACCGCAGGGGTCGAGGTCACCACCGGGCCGCTCGGCCAGGGGGTCGCCAACTCGGTGGGCATGGCGTTCGCCGAGGCCAACCTGCGCGCTCGCTACGGCGCCGACCTCTTCGACCACCACACGTTCGCCGTCTGCGGCGACGGATGCCTCGAGGAAGGGATCAGCCACGAGGCCGCGTCGCTGGCCGGCCACCTCGGTCTCGGCAAACTCGTGTGGGTCTACGACGACAACCACATCACCATCGACGGACCGACCGAGTTGTCCTACTCCGATGTGGTGCCCGAGCGGTTCCGTGGCTACGGCTGGCACGTGGTCGAGATCGGGGAGGTGGCGAACGACTCCGACGCCATCGAGGCCGGGATCCGCACCGCCATGGCCGAGACCGACCGACCCTCGATGGTGATCCTGCGCAGCCACATCGGCTGGCCGTCGCCGAAGTACACCGACACCGCTCACGCCCACGGCGCTCCGCTCGGAGCCGACGAGATCAGCGTGGTCAAGGGCATCCTCGGGCTGCCCGACGAGGACTTCTTCGTCCCCGACGACGTGCTCGAGCACTACCGGGCGGCCGGCGTGCGGGGTGCGTCCCGCCGCGAGGAGTCCGAGGCCCGCCTGGCGTCGGTCCGGTCTGCGGAGCCGGACCGTGCCGCCGAGGTCGACGCCTGCCTCACCGGCGGCGGCGTGCCCGGGTGGGAGGACGCACTCCCCCGCTTCGAGGTCGGGGCGTCGGTCGCCACCCGCGCCGCGTGCAGCCAGATCCTCACCGCCATCGCGCCGGTCGTTCCGGGTCTGGTGTCGGGCGGTGCCGATCTGACCGGCAACACCGGCACGGAGCTCAAGGGCGCGCCGGTCGTGGGGGTCCACGACTTCGGCGGTCGTCAGATGCACTTCGGCGTGCGCGAGCACGGCATGGGCGGCGTGATGAACGGCATGGCCGTGTCGGGCCTGCTCCCGGCCGGGGGTACGTTCTTCGTCTTCTCCGACTACATGCGCGGCGCCGTGCGGCTGGCTGCGATCTCGGGCTACAAGTCGGCCTTCGTCTGGTCGCACGACTCCGTCGGCGTCGGCGAGGACGGTCCGACCCACCAGCCGATCGAGCACCTCATGGCGCTGCGGGCCATGCCGGGGCTGCGGGTCATCCGCCCGGCGGACGCCATCGAGACGGCGCAGGCGTGGCGGGTCCACGTCGACGGCGACGGTCCCACGGCGATGATCCTGTCGCGCCAGAACCTGCCCGTCCTCGCCGGGACCGACGAGCGGGCTGCCGCCGGGCTGCCCCGCGGCGCCTACGTGCTGGCCGACGAGCCGCGCGGCGACCTCGACCTCGTGCTGGTCGCCTCCGGCTCCGAGGTGGCGCTCTGCCTGGAGGCCGCCGCCCTGCTCGCCACCGACGGGTACGGCGTGCGCGTGGTGTCGATGCCGTCGTGGGAGCTCTTCGAGGCGCAGCCCGACGAGTACCGCGACGACGTCCTGCCCCCGGGCGTCCCGACGCTGTCGGTGGAGGCAGGGGTCAGCCTGGGCTGGTCGCGCTACGCCGACGACTCGGTGGCCATCGACCGGTTCGGTGCGTCGGCACCGGGCCCGACGCTGATGCGTGAGTTCGGCTTCACGCCCGAGGCGGTCGCCGGTCGGGCGCGCTCGCTGCTCGGCCTCACCGACTGACCGGTTCGCCGAACCGCAAGTCCACCGCGGCGCGCAGGTGCGCGGCGAGCGACGTCACGGTGTCGTGCGTGTTGAGCCCGCTCGGGTTGGGCATCACGTAGACCGGCCGCCCCCCGAGAGGCGTGGCTTGGGGGCCGACCACCGCGCGCCGGTCCACGGCGTGGCGCCAGCCGGTGATCCCGGCGACGCACACCACCTGCGGGGCCAGCCACCCGACCAGGGCGGCCAGCCGCACGCCGCCGGCGCGGAACTCCTCGACCGTGACCTCGGCGGCGGTGCGGGTGGCCCGCTTGACGAGGTCGGTCATGCCGGTGCCGTGGTCGGTCACTGCGGCGAGCGGGTCCCGATCGGTGGTCACGATCCCGGCCGCCAGCGCGGCCGGCCAGAAGCGGTTGCCGGGCCGGGCGAAGCCCACACCGGCGTCGGCGGCGTATTCGCGCGGGTTGAGTCCGACCACGAGGAGGCGCAGCCCGGCGCCGACGAAGTCCGGCAGG
>JBAXBB010000038.1:0-23388 GCA_037142235.1 Actinomycetes bacterium | reverse complement strand
ATGATGACCTGTATGACGACGAGGCCGACGACGACGAGACCCCGCTCGATGTCCAGCCTCCTCGCCGTCCGGATCCGGTCGGGCCGGTCCTCGAGGTCTCCAAGCTGCCCCCCGCCACCGGAGCCGAAGAGGCTCCGACGCCCCTGGAGCTCCCCCGGGTCATCGCCATCGCCAACCAGAAGGGCGGCGTGGGCAAGACCACCACGACGGTGAACCTGGGAGCGGCTCTGGCCGAGATGGGCTTCCGGGTCCTGGTGGTCGACCTCGACCCTCAGGGCAATGCCAGCACCGGCCTCGGGCTGTCGCCGCGAGACCTCGAGGGATCGATCTACGACGTCCTGCTCGCCAATGCCTCGATGGACGACATCGTCGAGCCCACGAGCCTGAAAAACCTGTTCGTGGCGCCGGCCACGATCGAGCTGGCGGGCGCCGACATCGAGCTCGTCTCGACCATGAGCCGGGAGCACCGCCTCCGCAAGGCGATCGACTCGGTCCGCGATTCCTACGACATCGTCCTCATCGACTGCCCGCCGTCACTGGGCCTGCTCACGGTCAACGGGCTCACCGCGGCCGACGACGTGATTGTTCCCATCCAGTGCGAGTACTACGCGCTGGAGGGCCTGGGCCAATTGCTGCACAACGTGTCGCTGGTGCGGGTGAACCTCAACCCTTCCCTCGAAGTCCGCGGGATCGTCTTGACGATGTACGACGCCCGGACCACCCTCGCTGGGCAGGTCGTCGACGAGGTGCGCTCTCACTTCGGTTCCAAGGTCTACAAGACCGTGGTCCCCAGGGTGGTCAGACTCAGCGAGGCGCCGTCGTTCGGTCAGTCCATCATCACGTTCGATCCGACCTCGAAGGGGGCCAAGGCCTACCGCGAGCTGGCCAAGGAGGTGAGCCATGGCGCGACCCGGCGGTCTGGGTAAGGGTCTGGGTGCGCTCATCCCGGCGGCGGGGACCGAACCCCGTCCGGCGGGAGACGGCCCCGGGGTGAGCGAGATCGAGGTTGCGGCGATCCGGCCGAACCCGTACCAGCCCCGCGAGCAGTTCGACGAGGAGGCATTGGTGGCCCTCGCGGACTCGATCCGGGAGGTGGGGGTCCTTCAGCCGGTCCTGGTCCGCCCGGTCGACGGCGGTTACGAGTTGATCGCGGGGGAGCGCCGCTGGCGTGCCTCGAAGCGGGCTGGGCTGCAGCGCATTCCGGCTTTGGTCCGGGTGACCGACGATGGCGCGGCGCTCGAGCAGGCGCTCATCGAGAACATCCAGCGGGAGGAGCTCAACCCCCTGGAGGAGGCGGCCGCCTACCAGCAACTCATCGAGGACTTTGGGCTCACCCACGAGCAGGTTGCTACCCGGGCGGGTCGGAGCCGCGCTTCGGTGACCAACACGCTCCGGCTGATGAGTCTGCCTCCGGCGATCCAGCGGATGGTGCGGGAGCGCCAGATCACGATGGGCCACGCCCGGGCACTGCTCGGTTCGCCCGACCGGGCCTTCCAGGAGTCGCTCGCCCGACGGATCACGAAAGAAGACCTCTCCGTGCGCGCCGTGGAGGACGAGGTCCGCGCCCACGGCGACGGCGGGGGCTCGACGCCAGTGTCCAAGCCCCGGACCGCGAGCACGACGGGCAAGGGACGCAGTCAGCGCCCACCGGGGATCGCCGAACTCGAGGAGATGCTCGCCGACCACCTCGAGACCCGCGTGAAGATCGCTATGAACGTCGGGGGACGCGGGCGCATCACGGTCGACTTCGCCGGCCTCGAGGACCTCGAGCGCATCTACCGTCGACTTACCGAAGAAGTGATTGCGGTCGCAACCGAATAGTTGCAACAACAATTATTGACGGAGCAAGGGTCAATCGTCGACCGGGGCGGCGGCCTCGTAGGCCCGCCGGATGGCGCGGACGATCGCCCGGGCGAGGTCACCCGTTCGGCTCACGACCGCCGCGACCGCCTCCGGGTCACCGTCGATCCCGAATTCGGCCACCACGGCCGCCATCCGGGTCTCCCGGAGGATCGGGTAGGCCCGGCCCACGGCCTCCACGGACACCCCGAGCGAGGCGGCGAGTTCGGGCGCCAGGAACTGGACGAAGAGCAGCGCTGCCTCGGAGCGGAATCCGACCGTCTCGAAGAATGCCGCCCGCACGCCGGCTTCGGGGCCGAAGCGCAACCCCACGTACAGGTCCGCCTCGATCCCGTTGGCGGCCCGGGCCAGGTCGGAGTCGTCGCCACCGGAGGCGTCGAGGATCGCGTCGGCGCGGGCGAGGGTGAGGCCGCGCACGACCGCTTCCCCCACGACCGCCAGGCCCGGGGTGGCGGCGACGAACACCTTCTGGCCGTCGAGCCGGGGGAGGCTCCGCCGGATCGCCTCGCGCTCACGAGCCGAAGCGACCGAGCCGCTGGCGAACCCGCCTACCCGGTGGAGGGCGGCCACGGTCGACGGCCCACAACTGCCGTCGGGGAACAACCCGGCGCTGCGTTGGAAGCCTTCGAGAGCCTGGGCGGACCGCGGCCCGAAGATGCCGTCGACGCGCCCGGCGTCGAAGCCGAGCGCGTTGAGGCGACGCTGCAGTTCTGCGATGTCGTCGCCGCGCATCTGGGTCCGACGCACGTAGAGCATGCGGTCGCCGAGGACGAACCCACTCTCGACCAACGACGCCCACGTGTGCGTGCCCACGATCCCGTCGACCTGTAAGCCCCGGTCTCCCTGGAACCGCCGCACGGCGCGCGCGGTCCCCAAGCCGAACCGGCCGGGATCGTCGGGCTCGTGTCCGATCCCCAGCGCCGCGAGGCGCTGCTGGAGGTCTCGGACCGAGGCTCCTGTCGCGCCGGCGCGCAGGGCAGCCGGCGCGGTCACCGGGTTGCGGTGATCAGCCGACGAACTCAGCGAGGTCGGAGAGGAGCTGGGACTTGCCCTTGGCGCCGACGAGCCGCTTGACCTCGGCGGTGGAGTCGCCGGGGGTGAACACGAGCAACGTCGGGATGCTCATCACGTTGAAGCGCTGCGCCGTGGCCGGGTTCTCGTCGACGTTGACCTTGGCGATCTGGAGCTTGCCCTCCTGCTCGGCCGCGATCTCGTCGAGGGTCGGGGCGAGCATGAGGCATGGACCGCACCATTCGGCCCAGAAGTCCACGAGGATGGGCGTGTCGGAGCCGGCGATGGTCTCGTCGAAGGTCGCGTCGGAGAGGGTGAGGATGTTCTTTGCCACGGGAGTTCCCTTCTAGGTGCCGCCAGCATGCCGGGTCGGGGGGCTGCTGCGGGGAGTGTAGCGACGGTCAACCAGGTGGGACCGTCCGCCATTCCCGGTCAGTGCTCGCTCAACCACCGCTCGGTCTCGATGGCCGCCATGCAGCCGCTGCCGGCAGCGGTGATCGCCTGGCGGTAGACGTGGTCCTGGACGTCGCCGGCCGCGAACACCCCCCCGATGGAAGTCGCGGTGGAGTCGGGGGCGGTGACGAGGTATCCGTTCGGGTCGAGGTCGAGCACGCCCTCGAAGAGCGAAGTGTTGGGCGTGTGGCCGATCGCCACGAACAACCCCGCGACCGCGAGGTCGGAGGTTTCGCCCGTGACGGTGTCACGCAGCACCAACGACTCGACGGCCGTGTCACCGATCACTTCAGCCACTTCCGAGTTCCAGCGAACGGTGATCTTGTCGTGGCCCAGCGCGCGGTCGCGCATGATCTTCGACGCCCGGAACTCGTCGCGACGGTGGATGATCGTGACCTCGGTGGCGAACTTGGTGAGGAACAACGCTTCTTCGAGGGCGGAGTCACCTCCGCCGACGATGGCCAGGGGCTTGCCCCGGTAGAAGAAACCGTCGCAGGTGGCACAAGTGGAGACGCCGTACCCGAGCAGGCGATGTTCGGACGGTAGACCGAGCATCCGGGCGCTCGCTCCGGTGCTGATCACGACGGACCGGGCGCGGTACTCGGTCTCGCCGACCCAGATGCCGAAGGGCCGGGACGAGAAGTCGACGCGGCTGACGTCGTCGGTGATGAACGTGGTGCCGAAGCGGGCCGCCTGCTCACGCATGTTGGCCATGAGTGCGGGCCCGAGGATGCCCTCGGGGAATCCGGGGAAGTTCTCGACCTCGGTGGTCAGCATCAACTGACCACCTGCGCCCACACCTTCGATCATGACGGGACCGAGGTTGGCCCGCGCGGTGTAGACGGCGGCGGTGAGGCCCGCCGGCCCGGATCCGATGATGACGACGTCGTGGAGCTCGGTGCTCATGGGACGGACTGGTCACCCTTCTCGACGTTGCGTCGCGTCCAGCACAGTGCCCCGCCCACGACGAGGACGGCCCCCACGATCAGGTAGGCGAGCCAGACCTCTCCCGTGACGATGAACATGGCCCGGAAGAAGGCGATGACCACGAGGACCAGGGCCGTGCTGACGAAGAACCCGGCGAGCAGGCCGTAGACGACGACCTTCGATGCGGCCCGGGCGGGGACGACCGTTCGGTCGCGCACCATCCCGACGACGTACTCCACGGTGTCGGTGGCCTGTTCGACCCACTCATCGCGCATGTCGGCTCTCCCGGCGGACGGTGGCGAGAGCGTAGTCCTCCCGACGCGTCGGGCTTTCAGCGCACCTCGACCTCGGCCACGGCGATGGTCCCCGATGCCGGGGTGCGGGTGAACCACAGCAGGACGGAGCGTCCGCTCATGAGGGGCGTCAGGGTCAGGGTGTCATCGCCCGTGGTGTCGGCGACGCGGGCCCGGACCGGGCCCCACCCTTCGGGAGAGTTCGCCGGGGCGTCGGCCACCCGGACCTCGACGGCTGCCCCCGGGGCCCCGACGATCCGGACCGAGCGCACCTCGCTCGGAGCCGAGAGGCTCAGGACGAGGCCCACACCGCCTTTGCCCCCCACGTCTCGGGAGAAGTAGCTCTCGCTGTGCCAGGAGGTCCCGGGATCGCCGTCGACGGCGAGGGGAACCAGCGTCGGGTTCTCGGTGTGGTTGTCGCCGAAGGGGTCGAAGTCGGCGGCCGAGGCGATGGCGACGGCCGATCCGCGGGCCGACCGGTGGTCGCCGACCGCCCAGCGGGTGATCAGTGCAGCGGCGACCCCGAGGATCGCGAGCAGCGCGATGAAGGCGAGCCGCCGACTCCACCGCCTCGATCGGGGCGCTGCAGAAGAGGACGCGGGAGCGACCGGCCCGCCCGACGGCAGCGGCGATGCCGCGGGTGGCGGTGGTGGCGGTGACGCGGCGACCGAACCGGTTGCCCTACCGGACCGGGGTGGCGGGGTGGGCGGCGATGCGTTGGTGCCGGCACCCACGTCGATCACGGCGGTGACCCCGGTGCGCGGAGGCGCCACCGACGCCCGCCGCAGGGCTTCGCCCAGGGCCCGTGCGCTCTCGATCCTCCGGTCGGGGTCGGGCTCGAGGGCCGCGTCCACGACGTCGACCAGGTCGGACGACAGCCCGGGCCGGAGGGATCCGAGGGTCGGTGGTGGACCGGCGAGGCGGGCGGAGGCGGTGGCGATCTCGGTCTCGCCGGTGAAGGCCGGCTGGCCGGCGAGCATCTCGTACAGGACCAGCCCGAGGGCGTAGACGTCGGACCGGGGGTCGGCGGGCATTCCCCGGACCTGTTCCGGTGACAGGTAGCGAGCGGTGCCCACCACGGTGCCGGTGCGGGTCATGTCCGCGGCACCGATGGCCTTGGCGATCCCGAAGTCGGTCACCTTGACCAGGCCAGTGCGGGGGACGAGGACGTTGCCGGGTTTGACGTCGCGGTGGACGAGACCCCGACCGTGCGCGTGCTCGAGCGCGTCCGCCACGGCCCGCCCGATCGCGATCGCCTCCGAGGGATCGAGGAAGGTCCGCCGGTCGAGGAGGCCGCGCAGGCTCTCCCCCTCGACGATCTCCATCACGATGAACGCGGTGTCGGCGTCCTCGCCGGTGTCGAAGGTCGTCACGATGTGTGGGTGGGTCAGGCCGGCGGCGGCAACGGCCTCTCCCCGGAACCGGGCCCGCACGCCCTCGTCACGGGCGAGCAGCGGGTCGAGGCACTTGATCGCCACGCGGCGGGCCAGGAGTTCGTCGTGGCCGGCCCACACGGCCGCCATCCCACCTCGGGCGACGAGTGTCTCGAGTCGGTAGCGGCCGAGGAGGAGAAGTCCGGGCCCGGGGGTCGGGTCGCCGGTCAGCGCGCCACCTGGAACGTGACACCGATCACGCCGGGCCCGGCGTGGGTTCCGATCACGGGACCGACGGTCCCGACCACGATTTCGTCGCGAGGGATGGCGGGGCTGATCCGGTCGAGGAGCTCCTCGACGTCGTCGGCCTGACCCTGGAGCACCGCGCACGTCTCCACGGGCTGGGCCTTGACCTTGTCGGCGAGCACCTGGAGAGCCTTCGAGCGGGTCCGGACCTTCCCGGCCTCCTCGACCAGCCCGCCGGCGACCTCCACGATGGGCTTGATCGAGAGCATCGACCCGAGCAGGGCGCGTGCCCCACCGATCCGCCCGCCCCGCTTGAGGAACTCGAGCGTGTCGAGGGCGCCGAACAGATGGGTCCGGTCGCGGCGCGACAGCACGGCCTCCACGATCTCCTCGAGCCGCCCCCCGTCGGCGGCCCGACGCGCGGCGGTGAGGCAGAGCGCCCCCAGCCCCATGGAGACGGTGAGCGAGTCGATGACCACGATCGGGCAGTCGTCGCGCACGGCCGAGGCCGCGACCTGCGCCGACTGCATGGTGGCCGACAGGCGGGACGAGAGGTTGATGCAGATGATCCCCGTGGCGCCACGGTTCGCCAGATCGCGGAACTTGGCCTCGAAGGCTCCGGCCGATGGTGCTGAGGTCTCGGGCAGGTCGTCGGAGGTGCGCAACCGCTCCCAGAAGGCGTCGACCGACAGCTCCTCGCGGTCGACGAACTCCTCGGTCCCGAAACGGATCGAGAGCGGGACGATCTCGATGCCCATCGCTGCCACGAGGTTCTCGGGTAGGTCGCAGGCGCTGTCGGTCACCACCCGGACGGTCATTGGGGTGCTCGCTTCCGTGGGGTCAAGAATCTGCCCGACGACGTCGGACACTGGTCATGGTGTCACGGGGGTGCCTCGGCGCGCCCGTCGGCCGAAGGCCGTGCGGAGGTCGTCGACCTCGCGCACCCGTAACACCCGGAGTCCGCCCACCGCCACGACCAGCCCGACGAGACCCCCGACGGCCGCCGCGGCCAGGGATCGGGTCCACGAGTCCGTGCCGATCAGCTCGGCAACGGCCCACGCTGCCGATCCGGTGGCCACGCCCACGACCAGGACGCGCACCAGCGTCGTGCCCAGGGCGTGCCCCCGGAGCCCACCCATGCGGCGTGAGAGCAATCCCACCGCCACCACCGCCGACAGGGCGTAGGCGACCGAGAAGGCGAGGGCCAGACCCGGGAGCCCGATCCAGGCGCACAGCACCAGGGCCGCCCCGATGTTGAGGGCGTTCTCGAGGGCGTTGATGTAAAAGGGTGTGCGGGTGTCGGGCATGGAGTAGAAGGCGCGGAGCGCGTAGAGGTAGAGGCTGAACGCCGGCAACCCGACGGCGAATCCCACGAGGGTGTCGGCCACCCGCCCGGACGCCGCGGCCGTGAAGGCGCCGCGTTGGAGGAGCACGGTCACGATCGGATGGGCCAGCCCGACGTAGAGCGCGGCGGCGGGCACCATGAGCGCCGCGATGAGCCGGAACCCGTGGGCGAACAGCTCGCGCTGACCATCGGAGTCCCCGGTGGCGTAGGCGTGCGCCAGCTCTGGCTGCATGGTCGTGGTGATCGACACGGCGAACAGCCCGTGGGGGAGCTGGAAGAACGCGTAGGCGCTCATGTAGACGAACGGGCCCCCGGAGAAGCCGTTGGCGAGCACCATCACCACCCAGAGCGCGACCTGGTTCGCGATCACGTACCCCACGGTCCAGCCCGAGAGGCGCAGCATCGAGCGGACCGCGGCGTGGCGCCACGCGAAGAACGGTCGGATCCTCACGCCAGCCCGGATCACGGCGGGCCACAGGGCGACGGTCATGGCCACGATGCCGGCGGTGGTGCCGAGGCCCAAGAAGAGCAGGAGCGCCCGGTCGTGGAGCACGCGGTCGATGGTGACGGGCCCGGTGGCGAGATGGGGCAAGGCGAGGAACAGCGCGATCACGACGACGTTGTTGAGGATGGGGGTGAAGGCGGCGGCGGCGAACCGTCGCCGCGCGTTCAAGAGCGCGCCGGCGAGCGCCGTGACGCCGTAGAAGAAGATCTGCGGCATGAAGCACCGGAGCCACGATGTCGCGAGTTCGCGCTGGGCGTCGGCCGTGGGGCCGTGCACCCGGAGGGTGTAGAGGCGGACGATCCAGGGGGCGAGAAGGACGCCCAGCCCGGCCGCGAACAGGAGTCCGACGATCGACACGGTCACGATGGCGTCGGTGCCGCGGTCGTCGTCGCCGTCGGTGATCTGGCGGACGAAGAGCGGAATCAGGGTGGCGGTCAGGATGCCGCCGAGGAGCAATTCGTAGAAGATGTTCGGGGTCTCGTTGGCGTACGAGTAGACCCCCGTGAGGCGGGTGACCCCGAGCGCGTACGCGATGGCGGCGATGCGCGCGAACCCGGTGAGGCGCGAAAGGGCGGTGCCCACGCCGACCACCGCGCTCGACCTCACCAGCCGGTGGGTGGTGCCGGGGTCGGAACGGGCGCGCCCGTCGGCGCTCGGCGCGCTCACGACACCTCGGGCATGGCGTCGCGGCGTCGTCGCCTCCGCCGCCGTAGGTCGAAGGTCCACCAACCGGCCAGGACGACGACCGCCCCGGCCATCAGGACGATCCCGACGCGGCTCACGAAGGTGGAGCGCACCTCCACGGAGCGGTGTGAGACCGCGAGGACGCCGTCGGGGGTGGTGACATCGAGCAGCAGCGGGAACTTCCCCGAGGTCTTTGCCTCGACCGCGACCCGGACGGTCGTGCTCCGGGGCGGCAGGTCGAGTTCCAGCACCGAGCCTCCGGGGAAGAGCAGGCGGTCGCTCGTGAGCGTCGCCCGCACCTTGACGTCGGTGCCCGTCCCGTTGCGGAACGTGAGCGGGATCTCGCCGGAGCGCGAGGTCAAGGTGATGGTGCCGGGATCGGGGACCTCGATCTGCGCGAGGTAATCGTCGATGGTGGCGTCGACGGCACGGAGGAAGGCCGTGCCGCCGGCGGACCCGCTGCTCCGGTCGACGGCGACCGAGGACCGGAGGTTGCTCTCGGCGACGGCAACCTGCGGGTCGCCCGGGCGGGCGAGCCGGGCGAAGGCGTCGAGCCGGGTCCGGTGGTCGCGGTAGGTCGACGCGCCCACCGGTGGCGGTGGCGTCGGGCCGTCGGCGAGTTCTCGGGGACCGACGGTCGTCGCCGGGTCCTCGGGCACGGTGTCGAAGGCTCGGGTCGTGGTCATCGGATCGAGGTAGGGGTTGTCGCGCAGCCCCGCCAGGAGCGCGGTGAACAGGGCGGTCGGGGCGTCGAGGTCGTCGGGGTTGACGATCGTCACGACCCGCGACGCCGACGGCGCTTCGAGCGCGATGACGGCAAGGTCACCGAGGACCCACTGGGCGCGCAGGGCGGCGGGCTGGTCGGAGACCAGGAGATCCTGCAACGACGGCAGCGTGCTGAGCAGCGCGACCGACCCTGATCCCGAGAAGGTGGGGACGCGTGACGCGACGGGCTGGGCGGGGGTCAGCCGCGGCTCAGGAGCACCGGCCAGCGCCGAGGCGTCGACCACGAAGCGGTCGGCCCCGGAGGCGCGGAGCCGGGTCAGCGCAGAGGTGGAGGCGGGGCGCACGAGGCGGGTGCGTGGGTCGAGGGAGGATCCGTAGGTGCTGGTGAGGACCGTGGCCGCGCTCTGCATCTGCTCGTCCACCGCGCCGGGCAGATCGTGATCGAGCAGCGACGGGAGATCGACCGGGACGTCGGTGGAGTTCAGCACGGCGCGGCCGGGGACCGAGGCCCGCACGGCGTCGTACCCGGCCTGCACGCCGAGGTCGTCGTGCCCGAACTCGGCCCAGGCCGAGAGCGTGTCGCCCCCCGGAACGAGGGTGACCGCCACGTCGGACACGGTGCGCAGCGCTGCCGCCTGGCGACCGAGTCGGCCGTCGGGCCGGAGGGACGCCACGACGCCACGATCGGGGCTGCCGTCGGGCTCGTGGGTCGGCGGGCCGGTCAACGGCCACACCCACGCCACCCCGAGACGGTCGGCGACCGTCGGTCGACCGGGTGCCTCCGTCACGACCAGGGCGGTGCGGAAGCCCGCCACCACCTGGTCGTCGGCGGTCCGGAGCTCGACCACGAGCGGATAGACCCCCGGCCGGCGGACGTTGAGTCGGGCCGGGTCGCGATCGGCCGTGGGGGATGCCAGACCCACGTGGAGCGCCCGACTGCCGTCGGGGTCGGGCGGGTCGAGGGCCGCCAGGGGGATGCTCCACTGGGAGAGGACGGAGCCGGCGGATCCGCCCGCGAGGGCGGCCTCGAAGCCCTTGCGACTGGCGGCTGCTTGGAAGGCGCTGAGGCTCACCGAGGCGTCGACCGGTGCACCTGCCACCGCGAGGCGCAACGTGAGGTCGCCGCCGACTGCGGTCCACGGGTCCTGGGCGGTCAACTCGAGCCGGGCCGACGAGGCCCCTGGCACCGCCCCTGGGGCGGCCGCCGTGGTCGAGGTCGTCGTGGAGGTGGTGGACGCAGGAGCCTCCGGGGCCGCGGCGCCGGCGGCGGTCCCGGTCACCGGCACGGCCAGGGCAGCCACGGCGGCGAGGGCTGCGAGGGCGGCCACCGCGACGGACCTCCCCGGGGAGCGCTGCACCTGGCGAGGCTACCGACGCTGCTGCGGGGAGCCGGTCCGGTCGACCGGTAGGCACCCGACCCCCGGGGATCGCTCGTCCACGGGCCACAATGGGGGAGTGCACGTCCCGGCCCGGTTGGCGGCCTTCTACGAACCAGGGTCGCCCGTGCGGGAGCTCGGCGAGATCTTCTCGGCCGCGGGCCACGAGGCCTACCTCGTCGGGGGGACCGTTCGCGACGCGTTCCTCGACCTCGACCTGGCGGGTCGCGACATCGACCTCGCCACCAGCGCCCGCCCGGACGCGGTCGAGGCGATCCTCTCGGGGTGGGCCGACGCCGTGTGGCTGGCCGGTCGGGCCTTCGGCACGGTGGGCGCCGTCAAGGCGGGCCGCACCTTCGAGGTGACCACCTACCGGGCTGAGGTCTATCGGCCCGAGAGTCGCAAGCCGGAGGTGAAGTTCTCCGACGACGTCCTCACCGACCTCTCGCGGCGCGACTTCACGGTCAACGCGATGGCGCTGCGCATCCCCGAGCCGGCGTTCCTCGATCCGCACGACGGTGCCGTCGACCTCGCCACGAAGGTCCTGCGCACGCCGTTGTCACCCGAGGTGTCGTTCGAAGACGACCCCTTGCGCATGTTGCGGGCCGCGCGGTTCGTCGCGCAGCTGGGGCTGGTCCCGGTGCCCGAACTCCTCACCGCTCTGACCGAGTTGCGTCATCGGTTGGAGATCGTCAGCGCCGAGCGCATCCGTGACGAGCTGTCGAAGCTCCTCCTGGCCGACGACCCGACCGCCGGACTCTGGCTCTTGTGCGAGACCGGACTCTCCGACGAGTTCCTGCCCGAGCTCAACGCCATGCGCCTCGAGCAGGACCCGATCCATACGCACAAGGACGTCCTCGCCCACACGATCGCAGTGGTGCGCAACACCCGACCCGAGTTGCTCCTCCGGCTGGCGGCGTTGTTCCACGACGTGGGCAAACCCCGGACCCGGTCCTTCGCCAAGGGTGGCGTCTCCTTCCACCACCACGAGGTGGTCGGAGCCCGCATGACCGAGGAGCGGATGAAGGCGCTGCGCTACCCGGCCGATCTCGTGGCCGACGTGACGCAGCTGGTGTACCTACACCTGCGCATCCACACCTACGCCATGGGCTGGACCGACAAGGCGGTGCGTCGGTACGTCCGTGACGCCGGCCCGCTCCTCGACGAACTCAACCACCTCCAGCGCTGCGACTGCACGACGCGCAATCCGAAGCGGGCCGCGACGCTGGCCCGTCGCATGGACGACCTCGAGGAGCGCATCACCGAGTTGCGCGCCCAGGAGGAGATCGACGCCATCCGTCCTCCGCTCGACGGCCGCCAGGTGATGGACCACCTCGGCGTGGCTCCGGGGAGGGTGGTCGGCGACGCGCTCGAGTTCCTCCTCGAGGTCCGCCTCGACGAAGGCCCGATGACCGACGAGGAGGCCTTCGCCCGGCTCGACGAATGGGCGTCGGAGCGCGGACTGGTCGGCTGAGCCCGGAACGATCTCCCGGGCCCGATCCGGGCCCGGGAGGACGCACGGTCAGCTCTGGCTGCGGGAGAACTCCTCGACCATCACGCGGGCCTCGTCGTCGCGGTACTGCACGGGCGGCGACTTCATGAAGTAGGCCGACGGGCCGAGGAGGGGTCCACCGAGGCCCTGGTCGAGCGCGACCTTGGCGCAGCGGACGGCGTCGATGATGACGCCGGCCGAGTTGGGGGAGTCCCAGACCTCGAGCTTGAGCTCGACGTTGAGCGGCACGTCGCCGAAGTTCCGACCCTCGAGGCGGATGTACGCCCACTTGCGGTCGTCGAGCCACGGCACGTGGTCGGACGGGCCGATGTGCACGTCGGAGGCATCGATACCCTGGGTGATCTGGCTCGTGACGGACTGGGTCTTCGAGATCTTCTTCGACTCCAGCCGCGTGCGCTCCAACATGTTCTTGAAGTCCATGTTGCCGCCGAAGTTGAGCTGGTAGGTGTGGTCGAGCGCCATCCCGCGGTCCTCGAAGAGGCGGGCGAGGATCCGGTGGACGATCGTGGCTCCCACTTGGCTCTTGATGTCGTCGCCGACGATCGGGACCTTTGCCGCCGCGAACTTCGCCGCCCACTCGGGGTCGCTGGCGATGAACACCGGGATGGCGTTCACGAAGGCGACGCCGGCGTCGAGGCAGGCCTGGGCGTAGTGCCGCTGGGCCTCCTCCGAGCCGACGGGCAGGTAGCTGACGAGCACGTCGGCCCCGGAGTCACGCAGGGCCTGCGCGACGTCGACCGGCTCGGCGGGCGACTCCTCCACGACCTCGCGGTAGTAGTGACCGAGTCCGTCGAAGGTGGGGGCTCGCTGCACCATCACGCCGAGATCGGGGACGTCGGCGAACTTGATGGTGTTGTTCGGGCCGGCGAACACGGCCTTCCCGAGGTCGAGACCGACCTTGTCGGCGTCGACGTCGAAGGCGGCGACGAACTCGACGTCACCCACGTGGTATCCGCC
Source organism: Actinomycetes bacterium (assembly GCA_037142235.1). Lineage (GTDB taxonomy): Bacteria > Actinomycetota > Acidimicrobiia > IMCC26256 > PALSA-555 > CAIUKV01. The sequence continues at coordinate 10,119 of JBAXBB010000038.1, read as the reverse complement.
GAGCACGACGTGCATCAGGCCGGGGACGTTGTCCTCCGGAGAGGCATCGCGGTAGTACTCGATGCCTTGCACGAGGCTGCTGGCGCAGTTGCCGACGCCGGCGATGGCGACACGGACTGACTTGCTCATCGGGTGGCTCCTTCCTGGACTTCGGACTCGGTCGGTGCGTCGGGATCCGACGCGGGCGGGGCCGAGGCGAGGGGTTCCCCCGAACGCTCGGCCGTGATCAACTCCTCGACCCATTCGAGGTCGCGGAGGGTGGAGCGGGTTCGGTGTTCGAACAGGGCCCGGCTGTAGCGGTCGTCGCGGGTTCCGTCGGACCGCCGAGCCCGGTCGAGCCGGGCGGCGAGGGCGTCGCGGCGCCGCTCGAGCAGGGTGAGGCGCGCCTCGACCGGCAGGTGGGAGCAGAAGGCCAACTTGAGGGCGAAGGCCTTCTCCTCGTCGGCGTGCGGGTCGTCGGCGAGGAGCAGCTCCTCGAACCGGGCCTCGCCGGGCGCAGTGATCCGGTAGGCCTTGCGGGTCCGGCGCGACTCCTTGACCGGTCGGGTGCCGGCCCGGCGCGCCGAGGCCAGGTCGCCCTTGAGCGATCCGGTCGGCGCGAACGGCCGGGCGGAAGCGTCAGGTTCCTGGACGACGAGACCGGCACGCTCGAGCCGCCGCAGGGCCGGGTAGAGCGAGCCGTACGAGACCCCCCACAAGAACCCGAGCGTGTCACCCAGGCGCTTCTTGAGTTCGTATCCGTGGAGGGGCTGCTCCTTGAGCAGGCCCAGAACGGCGATCTCGAGCATGGAGGGCTCCGGGACGGGGATTGGTTCGGACGGACTGGGGCGGAAACGTGACGATAGCACACTCCGATATATCGCGTCGATATATCGGTTGATCCCAATGACGAGATCACTCTCGGGCGGTGCCGGACGGTCGTGGAGCCGTCCTACACTCCGGGCGTGCGCCATCACGTCGACTTCGCACTGGCCCGTCGGGCCGTCCTGCGCGACCTGCGGACCGGTCGGTTGACCCGCCTCGACGTGTGCGACGCCCAGCCGGAGTTGCTCCGGGCGGCTCGCAACATCGGCGACCGCCTCGACGCCGACTGCCCGGTCTGCTCGTCGCCCGACCTGGTCCTGGTCTCCTACGCCTATGGCGACGCCCTGCGCCGGGCCAACGGTCGGTGCATCGACGACGCCGAACTGGCCCAGCTGTCGTCCACCCACGAGGAGTTCTGGCGCTACGTGGTCGAGGTCTGTCCCGACTGCGGCTGGAACCACCTCCAGCGTCGCGAGCTGCACGGTCGCCGACACGCCGGCTGAGTTCCGACCCCATCGGGGCCGGGCGGCCTGGACCTTGCCATCCGGGGTCGATAGCATTCGGGGTGCCGCCGGGAGCCGCTCGAGCCCTGGACGGCGGAGGCAACGTCATGGTGAGCGCCACGGGTCCCACCCGTCGGGTGACCGCACCCGCCATCGCCGCGCGCAAGGGCTCGGCCGAGCCGGTCGTGATGGTCACGGCCTACGACGCCCCGACCGCCCGCATCCTCGACGAAGCGGGCGTCGACGTCATCCTGGTCGGTGATTCCGTCGCCAACGTGGTGCTCGGCTACGCCGACACGCTCCAGGTCACCATCGACGACATGGCCCATCACGTGGGGGCGGTGGCGCGCGCCAAGCCCGGGGCGCTCGTCGTGGGCGACCTGCCCTGGCTCAGCTACCACGTGTCCACCTCCGACACCGTCCGCAACGCGGCCCGCCTGGTGCGGGCCGGTGCCGGTGCCGTGAAGCTCGAAGGCGGGGCCAAGCGCCTCGACGCCGTGCGGGCCATCCTCGACGCCGAGATCCCCGTGATGGGCCACCTCGGCCTGACGCCGCAGTCGGTCCATGCGCTCGGCGGGTTCCGGGTGCAGGGCAAGGAGCTCGACGACGCCCGTCGGATCGTCGACGACGCCGCCGCGCTGGCCGAGGCCGGGTGCTTCGCGATCGTGCTCGAGTGCGTCCCCGACGCCGTTGCCCGTCTCGTCACCGACACGGTCGACGTCCCCACGATCGGCATCGGGGCCGGGCGCCACTGCGACGGTCAGGTGCTGGTGTTCCACGACCTCCTCGGGTTCGACGACGCCAAAGCCCCCAAGTTCGTCCGGCGCTACGCCGCCATCGGCCGCGACGCCCGCGACGCGGTCGCCCGCTTCGCCGACGACGTCCGGGGTGGACGGTTCCCGTCGAGCGAGGAGACCTACCACGCAGCCGACGGAGTCTCCGACATGATCGGCGTCTACGGGCGGGTCGCGACGGACCGGAGCAGCGAGGCTGAAGCCGGTCGCCAGGCGTGAGCGGCGTGCGGCGGTGCGTCCCCGGGTGGGGGATCGCCGTCGCCGTCGCCCTCGCGGCGACCGTGGGCGCGGTCATGGTCCTGCGCGGCGCAGGCGGTGAGGCGACCACGGTCGGACCGGTCGGTGGAGTGCGACCGGCGACCGCTCCGTTCGCCGGGCTCACGGCGGGCAGGCTCCGGGTCGGGGGGAAGGACCTGTCGGTCGTGGTCGCCGACTCCCTGGCCGAACGCGAGCAGGGTCTGCGCGGACGCGCCGCTGCCGCCCCCTACGACGGGATGCTGTTCGTCTTCGGGTCCGACGCCGACGCCGACGTCTCGTTCACGATGGCCGGCGTGCCCGCCCCGCTCGAGATCGGCTTCTACGACCCCTCGGGCCGTCGGGCGGACCGGCTCTCCATGGAGCCGTGCGCCGGGACCGACGCCACCTGCCCGCGCTACACGGTCGCCCGCCCGTTCCGATACGCCCTCGAGGTCGCCCCCGGCGCGCTCCCCCCGGGCCGATTGACCCGGGCCCCGTCGTCGTGACCGGGGGGTGGACCGACCGGGCTCGGGGCCGTGGATGTCACACCCGGTCGTTACGGTGATCTCGAACGATCCGCGTCGAGGAGGCGCCCGGTCCCGAGGTCGCCCGGAAGGGACATCCCCGGGGCTGGTAGCCTCCCCGGCCACAACTCGATCCTGCTCTTCGGACGTCCCGGGATCCCCCCGGTGCCGGATGCGGAGAGCCCCGGGCCCATTGGTGCCCGTGGTCCGAAGGAGGTACCGGCCGTGCGGCCGTACGAAGTCATGGTCATCTTCGACGCGGAGCTGGAAGAGGAAGACGTCCGTTCCGCGGTCGACCGTTCCACCAAGCTCATCCAGGCCAAGGGTGCCGAGTTGGGGCACGTCGACTTCTGGGGCAAGCGTCGCTTCGCGTACCGGCTCAAGCACCGCTGGGAGGGCTACTACGTGGTCTTCCAGGCCAAGGCCGAGCCGGCTGCGATTGACGAGCTCCACCGTTCGCTCTCCCTCGCCGACGAAGTCCTGCGCCACAAGGTGCTGCGGATCCCCGAGGCGGTCTACGGACCGCGCAAGGCTGCAGCAACTTCGGCGGAGGCCTGATCCCCGGGACCCCCGGGACCACAGGAGGAGTTCGGAGATGGCCGACAACAGCGTGACCGTCGTGGGCAACGTGACCCGCGATCCCGAGATCCGCTACACCCAGGGCGGTGCCGCCAAGGCCTCGTTCTCCGTCGCCGTCGGGCGGCGTTGGCAGAACCGCCAGACCAACGAGTGGGAGGAGCAGACGAGCTTCTTCAACATCGTGTGCTGGCGCGAGATGGCCGAGAACGTGTCGGAATCGATCGCGAAGGGTATGCGCGTCGTGGTGACGGGTCGCCTCGAGCAGCGTTCGTGGGAGACCGACAACGGCGAGAAGCGCTCCGTGGTCGAGGTCGTGGCCGATGAGATCGGTCCCTCGCTGCGGTGGGCGACCGCCCAGGTCAACAAGAACGACCGACGCGAAGGAGGAGGTGGCGGCGGTGGCGGCGGCGGCGGATCCCGTCCGGCACCCGCCCCCCAGCCGTCGGGCGGCGCGTCCTACGACGACTTCGGCGAAGAGCCTTTCTGATCCTGCCCTGACCGGGCCACCGGGCCCGGGCCACACACTGGAGACCACCACCATGGCGAGACCTCGTCCGCGGCGACGCGAAGACCGAGCCGAGCGCAAGCCCAAGAAGCGAGTGTCGATCCTCGACAGCGAGCAGATCACGTACGTCGACTACAAAGACGTCGCCCTGCTCCGTCGGTTCATGTCGGAGCGCGCCAAGATCCGAGCCCGGCGGGTCACGGGCAACGACACCCAGCAGCAGCGTGAGATCGCCCGGGCCATCCGCGTCGCCCGCGAGATGGCACTGCTCCCTTACAGCGTCCGACAGGTGACCCACCGCAGCAAGCGACGCGGTGAGCGCGGCGAGCGTGACGACGACCGGCGGGAGCTCGCGGCACCCGCGGCACCCGAGGCGGTCGAGGAGACCGTGATCGGCGCCGAGGGCGTCGACGACCTGGTGGCCGAGGTCACCACGGGCGGGGAGGGCGAAGAATGAAGATCGTGCTTCGCGACGACGTCGAGAACCTCGGGCGCAAGGGTGACGTCGTCGACGTCGCCGATGGCTACGCCCGTAACTACCTGGTCCCCCGGGGCCTCGCGATGAAGGCCACGAAGGGCGTGGTCAAGCAGGCCGAGGCCATGCGGCGCAACCGGGCCACCAAGGAGTCCCGCGACCGTGACGCGGCCCAGGCCCACGCGGCAGCCCTGGCCGGCGCCCGGATCGAGATCACCGCTCGGGCCGGTGAGGGCGGAAAGCTCTTTGGTTCGGTCACCACGGCCGACGTCGCCGAGGCGCTGCTCGCCCAGAAGGGCGTGGAGGTCGACCGCCGGAAAGTGGGCCTCGACGAGCCGCTCAAGGAGCTCGGTGAGGCCGAGGTCGTGGTGAAACTCCACCCCGACGTCTCCGCCACGTTCACCTTGGTGGTGGTCGCAGCCTGATCCACCGGAGGCGCCGACGATGATTCGGAGGCGCAGCTGGCTGGTGGGTGCGGGCGCGGTCGTCGTCCTGCTCCTCCTCGTTGCGGGTTGGTTGGTCTGGCGCTGGACCGCGAGCGACGCGCGTCCCGTGGGGGTCGCCGACGCCGGCCGCCGTTTTCATCAGGACCACGCCGATGCACTGGGTGCCTCGACGTTCGTCCCGGCCGAAGGTGTCTACCGCTACCGCGGGAGCGGCTCCGAGTCGATCTCGAAGCCGGCCCGGTCGCAGGCCGAAGGCCCCGAGATGCCGGGGACGGTCACCCGACGCGACGATGGGTGCTGGACGTTCCGGCTCGACTACAGCACCAACCACTGGCGGGAGTGGTCGTACTGCACCGGCGGGTCCACCCTCGTCGAGACGGGGGGCCGGGAGTGGCAGCGCTGGGACTTCGTGGCGTTCGCGGTCGACAATCTCTCAGTGACCGCCTGCGCCCCCCCGGCGCTGGTGCTCGCCGCCGATCTGCAGGTCGGCGCGGTGTGGTCGTCGGAGTGCCGGGGTACGAACACCGCGGCGGCGGGCGAGACCGTCTCGACCGGTGACCGGCGTTACCTGGGTCCAGCGACCGTCGAAGTGGCGGGCACCCCGGTGCCCGTGCTCCACCTGCGCGATCAGCGCCGGATCCGCAGCGCTCAGCAGGGATCGGAGACCACCGACTTCTGGATCACCCCGGAGGGCCTGCCGGTCCGGGTGCGCCAACGGATCGTGGTGCGGAGTGACTCGCAGATCGGGCGGGTCACCTACCACCAGGCGGGGCATTTCACCCTCGCCTCGCCGTCCCCGGTCGGTTGATCCGTCGGTGCCACACCCAGGTGCGAGCATGGGGGCGTGAGCGGATCACCCGAGTCCCGGTGCCGGCCTGTGGATGACGGTGCCCCTCGTACACAGGTTTTCCCGGGGGACCCCGGGGTTATCCACACGAAATCCACAGCGAAAACCCTGGTCATCCCCTTCCATTCCACAGGCCGCGTCACGTACAACTCAAGTGCCGTCGAGTGGGGATCGGCGTGACCGGGTCTCCGGTCGGCCCGGTCCCTACTGGGCGGTCCAACGACCCCCCGGTCGTCGGTGCACGATCACATGAGCAACCACGAGGAGCCGGAGTGGTCCAGTCGATCGAGGACGTGCGTCGGCAGCAGCGCGGTCGCATTCCTCCCCACAACCTCGAAGCCGAGGAGTCGTTGCTCGGCGCGATGTTGTTGTCACGCGACGCGATCAGCGCGGCCACCGAGGCGCGCGTCGAAACCTCCGACTTCTACAAGCCCGCGCACGCGCACGTCTACGACGCGATCATGTCGTTGTACGGCGTCGGCGAGCCCGTCGACCCCGTCACCGTCTCCGACGAACTCCGGCGCGCCGATCTCCTCGACCTCATCGGTGGGCGGCCGGTCCTGGTGCGCCTCCAGGCCGAGACGCCGGCGTCGGCCAACGCCAGCCACTACGCGAAGATCGTCAGCGAGCTCGCGCTGCTCCGCCGCCTCATCGGTGTCGCCTCCGAAATCGCCGAGATGGGCTACGACACCTCGGGCGAAGTCACCGAGACGCTCGACCGCGCCGAGTCCCTGGTGTTCGAGGTCGCGGAGCGTCGCGTCTCCGATTCCATGATCTTGATCAACGACGCGCTGCAGAACACCCTTGGGCAGCTCGAGTCGATCTACGGCAACGAGGAGACGGTCACCGGCGTCCCGACCGGGTACACCCAGATCGACGAGATCCTCCTCGGGTTCCAACCTTCGAACCTGATCGTGATCGCCGCGCGCCCCGCCGCCGGCAAGACGGCCTTCGCGTTGGGCGCCGCCGCCAACGCCGCGATGGAGTCGCGTCGGCCGGTCATGTTCTTCTCGATGGAGATGGGCACGATCGAGTTGACCAAGCGGCTGCTCGCGGCCGAAGCCCGGGTCGACGCCCGGAAGCTCCAGACGGGGGCCCTCAGCGAGCAGGAGTGGCTGCGCATCTCGCACGCCACTGGCCGTCTGGCCGAAGCACCCCTCCTCATCGACGACAACCCGCACTGCACGGTCATGGAGATGCGGGCGAAGGCCCGTCGGGCCAAGGCCCGGATGGGCGACATCGGCCTGATCGTCGTCGACTACCTCCAGCTCATGACCCCGAGCTCCACGAGCCGCCGCAGCGAGAACCGCCAGGTGGAGGTGGCCGAGATCTCCCGAGGCCTCAAGATCCTCGCCCGCGAACTCGACTGCCCCGTGGTGGCGCTCTCCCAGCTCAACCGGCAACTGGAGTACCGCGCCGACAAGCGGCCGATGCTCGCCGACCTCCGCGAGTCGGGGAGCCTCGAGCAGGACGCCGACGTCGTGATCTTCTTGTACCGCGACGAGATCTACAACCCCGACTCCGAACAGCGCGGTACGGCGGAGATCATCGTGGCCAAGCACAGGAACGGCCCGACCGGTATGGCCCGGTTGGCGTTCCTCGATCACCTCACCAAGTTCTCCAACATGGCAAGGGAGTGAAACATGACGACGTGTCGAGGAGTGGTGTTCCCGGGTGACGGCACCTACGAGGTGCGCGAGTTCCCGATGCCCGAGCCGCCGGCGGGAGGCGCGGTGCTCAAGGTCGAGGCGGTCGGACTCTGCGCGAGCGACGTCGCGCAGCTCCACGGGCACAAGCACGTCCCGGGCGAGGTGAGCCCGCTCGTCCCCGGTCACGAGATCGTGGGTCGTGTCCATGCCCTCGCCCCCGACGCCGACCTCGGGGTGAGCGTCGGACAACGGGTCGCCGTCGACCTCGTGTGGCGTTGTGGCGAGTGCGAGGTGTGCCGATCGGGCGCCCCGTACTGCCCGCAGATGCACGTGTTCGGCTACACCCGCGGACTCGACGAGCGGTCGGGGTTGCACGGAGGATACGGCGAGTACCTCGAGGTGTACGCGAACTCGCACCTCCTCCCCCTCACCGACGCCGTGTCGGCCGCGGAGCTTTCGCTGTTCGAGCCGTTGGCCAGCGTGGTGAACTGGTTCGGGAGGGTGGCGCTGGCGCGGGGCGAGACGGTGGTGGTGCAGGGCCCCGGGCACATGGGGCTGATCTGCGCGGCCTACGCCAAGCACCTGGGTGCCGGAACGGTGATCGTCTCCGGGACGTCGGCCGACGCGTTCCGGCTCGAGGCCGCACTCGCAGTGGGGGTCGACCACGTGGTCAACGTCGACGAGGAAGACCTGGTGAGCGCGGTCACGCGGATCACCGGCGGCGCCATGGCCGACGTCGCGGTCGACCTCACCGACGCGGCGGTCACCGTCGGACTGGCGTGTGAAGTGGTGCGCATGGGTGGGCGAGTCCTCTGGGCCGGCCTCAAGAACATGGCCCCGGTGCCCGTGGTCTCCGATCTGGTGCCGCTCAAGGGGCTCACGGTCGTGGGGGGAACGGGGTCCACGGCCGAGTCGATGGTGACCGCGGTCGAGATCCTCAACGCCGGCACGTTCCCCACCGGAGCCTTGCTGGGTGAGGTCTTCACGCTCGACACCCTCGACGAGGCGATGGGCCTGCTCCTGCGGACCCTGCCGGGTCGCGACGCCGTGCGGGTGGGCCTGATCCACTCCTGAGGCCGCGCCGCTTCAGGCCTGGCGGGCTCGGGTGAGACGTCGCAGGACGCGTCGTATCGGCCGGCGGGGCACGACCCGCGGCCGCTCGTCGCGGTAGCTGGCCGTGGCCGCCCGGGTCACCGCAAGCCAGCCGTCGCGGTCCAGGGTCAGGTCGAGCGCAGCAGCGGCCGCTCGGATGCGTTCGGGCCGGGTGGTGCCGATGATCGGCACGGGTCGGGTGGGCTGGCGCATCACCCAGGCGAGTGCCACCGTGGACCGGGTGGTGCCCGACTCGGCCGCAACCCGGTCGAGGACCGCGTGGACCGCGGTCGCCCGCTGGCCGCGTGCGGCTGCGCCGTCGCCGAGGCGACCGTCGCCGAGGGGGCTCCAGGCCAGGGGGACGACGTCGTCGCGGGCGGCCAGGTCGAGCGTGCCGTCGGTGAGGGCTTCGGGCCGGAGTGCGTGCAGCTCGATCTGGTTGGTGGCGATGGTGGCGGGGGAACCGGCCAGTCGGCCGCGCAATGCCTCGTACTGCCACACGGAGTGGTTCGAGATCCCGATGGCTCGGACCGCTCCTCCGGCGACGGCCTCGGCCAGGACGTCGGCGACCGCCGCCGGGTGGGCGAGGAGGTCGGGCCGGTGGATCTGCCAGAGGTCGATGACGTCGATCCCGAGGCGACGGCGCGAATCGTCGATCGCTCGGCGGAGGATCGCGGGCGACGTGTCGTACGACCGGTAGCCCCGCACTCCGGCCTTGGTCGCGATCACGATCCGCTCACGCAGGCCCGGATCGGCGGCGAGCACGGCACCGAGGCGTTCCTCTGCCGCACCGAACCCGGCGCCACCGAGGGCGCCGTAGACGTCGGCGGTGTCGATCAGGTCGATCCCGGACTCCACCGCCGCCTCGATCCGGGCCCGGGCGTCGTCCGTCGAGGCCTCGGCGAGGTGGGCGCAGCCGTAGGCCATCGGCGACACGACCGGTCCGTCCGCCCCCAGCGCTCGGCGGCCGGGTCTCGCCGCCGCGTCGTCCATCCGTCCAGGGTAGGGCGCGACGGTGGACCGTTCGAGGTCCCTGCGATACTCGTCCGGTGACGGGTGCGGGGGTCGGAGAGGTGAGCCACCGCGGCGGGGATTCCGACGAGCGACCGGTGCCCGCGTGGCTGGTCGTGGCGGTGCTCGCGGTACTGGGGGGCGTCCTGCCGCTGACCATCGCCGCCCGGTTCGGGGCTCTGTCCATCCCTCGCAACGACGCCTGGTCCTACGTGCTCGCGACGTATCGCCTCGCCGACCACGGTCGGCTCTACGGCAACGGGTTCGTGGGTAAGGCGCTGGTCGGGCAGCTCTTCGGCTCGGTGCCGACCGTGTGGATCTTCGGGCACAGCATCACCGCTCTGCACGTGGAGGTCGCGCTGGTCGGGGTGGTGGGTCTGCTCGCGGTCCACGACCTCGCTCGGCACTTCGTCCCGCCTCGCACGGCCTTGTTCGTGGCTGCGGCCACGGCGGCGCTCCCGTTGTGGCTCTGCCTCTCCGCCACGTTCATGACCGACGTCCCGATGTGCTCGCTCGCGCTGGTCAGCCTCGCACTCGGTGCTCGGGCGGTCCGGGCCGACGATCTGCGCGTGGGGTGGTTCATCGGCTCCCTGGCGGTGGGGGTCGTCGCGGTCTCGGTGCGTGAGTACGCGCTGGTCGCACCGGTGGCGGTG
>JBAXBB010000037.1:0-23797 GCA_037142235.1 Actinomycetes bacterium | reverse complement strand
CCGTCGCCCTCTCCCGGGGCGACTGGTCGAAACTGGTTGCACTCCGGTTGCGGGCCGTTCCGCTCTTGGTGGTGGGAGTGGCGCTCCAGGGGCTGATCGACGTCGTGGATCTGCCGAAGTCTCAGTTCGACTCCGTCGGGTACGCGACCCTGATGTTGTCCTACGCCCTGCTCATCGCGTTCTGCGGAGTCAACCTGCAGATCAGAGGGGTGTCCGTGATCCTGCTCGGTGTCGCCCTCAATGCGCTCGTGATCGGACTCAACCACGGAATGCCCACCAAGGCGGTTGGTCTTGACGCCCTGGGCCGTCGGATCGAGCGACCGATCGAGCGGACGGTCAAACATCGGCCGGCCGGGCCTCACGACCGCTTGGGATTCCTCGGCGACGTCGTCGAGCCGCCCGCGCCGATCGACACGCTCTTGTCGGTCGGCGATCTGGTCGTGGCCGCCGGGGTCTGTGTCACGGCGTACGCCGCGAGCCGACGTTCGCCCCGGGATCCGGCCAGTCAGGCGTGACCGTCGGGCGGAGAGGTCAGGGCCCCGGAGGTGGATCGGTCTCCGCGCTTAGCGGATTCCTCTTGAGGCCCCTGCAGCGACCAACAGGGCGCCGACACTTATTGCAATCAACCCGATACGGACGATGAGACGAGAACGCACCATGGTCTCCCCCTTTCCGGAGGGCTCGTTCGGCTCGAATCCGAGCCGTTGGTGATTCGGTCCGGGCGGTCCGAAGACCACCCGTTCGTTGCGATCGAGGCCCTGACCTCTCTGTCCGACGATCAGCTCCGGGCGACCCCTCCCCGCCGGTCCACGACCTGGCCGACACCACGGTGCAACACTTGCACACCCCGAGTCGCAGGGGGCCGCGGGCCGAACGGAGCCGAGGTGGAGCACGTGAACGATCCCGAGAGCATCTTCGTCATGACACATCGGCCTCCGTGCGTGACCGGCCGGATCGAGTCCATGCGGAAACACCGGTGAGCGCACCCGAGGCGGTCTTCGTGTCGTATCGGCTCGGCGGGCACGACGGCGTGGCCGTGGAGGCTGAGAAATGGGAGTGGGCCCTGCGGCGGCTCGGATTCTCCGTCCGAAGGGTCGCCGGCGAGTTCGACGGCTCCCTGCGCCCCGATGACGCCTGGCTCCCCTTCCTCGCGATCGACCCCCAGCCCGGCGCAGTTCCCGACCCCGGAGCCCTCGGCGCGGCGATCGCCGGCGCCGACCTCGTGGTCGTCGAGAACCTCTGCTCGCTCCCGCTGGAAGAGTCGGCCGCAACGATCACTCGTGACGTCTTGGCCGAACACAAGGGGAGGGTCTGCTTCCACCACCACGACTTCGCCTGGGAGCGTGCCCACCTCGCCCACATCACCGGCTTCCCACCCGATCGACCCGGGTCGGTCCACGTCACGATCTCCGACCACGCGCGCCACGCGCTCGCCGAACGTGGGATCACCGCCTACACGATCCCCAACTCCTTCCAGTTCGACGTCGATCCGGGCGAGCGGTCCACCACCCGCGCCGGCCTCGGCTACACCGACAACGACCTCGTGCTGCTGCAACCGACACGGGCGATCCCCCGCAAGAACGTCGGAGGTGGGTTCGCGTTTGCCCGCGCCTTGGCCGACCTGACCGAACCACGGCCGGTCCACTATTGGATCACCGGTCCTGCAGAGGACGGCTTCGACGCCGAGTTCGCCACCCTGCTCGGAGCCGCTGGTGTGCCTATCCACATCGGCCGGGCACCGCGGTCGGTCGACGCCTACGCCGCCGCGGACCTCGTGGTCTTCCCGTCGACCTGGGAAGGCTTCGGGAACCCCGTCATCGAAGCGGTGGCCGCCCACCGGATGGTGGCGGTAGCCGGCTATCCGGTCCTCGACGAGATCAGCGAGGGCCTCGACCTGCTCTCGGTGCACGACCCGCTGGCCGCCGCCCGGTGGATCGCCGCGCCGAACGCCAACACCCTCGCCACCAACTTCGACCGCGCCCGCGACCGGTTCTCGATCGAGCACCTCCCCGACCGAATCGCCGACATGCTCGGCGAAGTAGGTTGGATCGACTGGTGACCGATCAAACCTCGAACCCAACGTCGCCCGACGACGATCCGGTCCTGGTCCGACGACGCCTCATCGCCCGCTGGGTCAAACTCGGGAAGCGGGTGGGCTACTCGGCCCTCCTGGTCGCCATCGTCGCCTTCGGCGTCGGCCTCGCCACCGGCTTTCCGGCCTGGTCGGTCGACGTCGTGGTGATCGGCCTCGCCGTCTCGATCGTCGTGCTCCCCGCACCCATCGTCTTCGGCTACGGCATCCGGGCGGCCGAGCGCGAGGAGCGGGGCGGCGGCTCGTTCCACTGAGCCGGTCCACCAGCCCCACCGGCAGGACGTGAGCCTGTCGTCACCTGAAGCCGCTGCGGGCCCTGCCGCCCGGCAGCGTGAGGGCGTGCCCACGTTCAGGCGGTTCGGCGGTCTCGGGGCTGCTCGCCTAGCGTGGGTTCCACTGACGTCCTGAGCCCCTGGAGGTGCGTCGTGCGATTCCGCCGCTTCGGAAAGTCCGAACTCGAGGTCTCGGAGGTCGGCTTCGGCACCTGGACCCTCGCCAGCGACTGGTGGGGGAAGGTCGACGACAAGCAGGGCGTGCTCCACGCCGCGCTGGACTGTGGCATCAACTTCATCGACACCGCCCCCGTCTACGGCGAGGGAGGCCTCGGCGAAGAGCTCCTCGCCGACGTGTTGTCCACCCGCCGCGACGAGATCGTCCTGACCACGAAGTGCGGGTACGACATCACCGCGGAGCGCAAGTTCCCGGGGCAGTCGGAGCGCCCGCACGATTGGCGGCCCGAGTCCATCCGGGCGCAGATCGAAGGCTCGCTCACCCGGCTGGGCACCGATCACATCGACCTGTACCAGTTGCACAACCCGCGTATCGAGCCGATCCTCGCCGACGACCTCTGGGCCGAGTTGGAGTCGCTGCGTTCGTCGGGCAAGGTGCGCGAGCTCGGGGTCGCCCTGGGCCCCGCGATCGGCTGGGTCCAGGAGGGCTGCCTCTCGATCCGCGACCGCGACGTCGTGTCGCTGCAGACGGTGTTCAACATCCTGGAGCAGGAGCCGGGGCTGACGTTCGCGGCCGAGCCGCGCGTCCAGCAGGGTGACTGCCACCTGATCTCCCGAGTGCCGCACGCCTCCGACGCCCTCTCGGGCAAGGTCACTCGTGACACCGTGTTCCCCGCCGGCGACCACCGCGCGCATCGCAACCGCGACAACATGCTCGACAACTTCGACAAGGCCGACACGCTCGCTTTCCTCTGGGAGGGGACAGGCCGCACCCGAGGTCAGGCTGCCATTGCCGGCATCCTCGCAAACCAATCGTTCGCGACGGTCCTGCCCACCTGCGTCGACGCCGACGAGGTGCGCGAGTACGCGGCGGCATCCGATCTTCCGCTCACCCCCGACGAGGTGGCCCGGCTCGACGACGCCTGGCGCGCCAACTTCGGCGTCACGAACCGTTACGAGATGCCGCTGAAGTCGAGCGTCTGAACCACCGTGGCGACCAGGCTTCCTGCCGATCAACGGCGGCGCCAACTCCTCGACATCGCGTGCGCGATGTTCGCGGACCACGGTTTCCACGCCACGGCCATGGACGACATCGCGGCCGAGGCCGGGGTGACCAAGCCGGTCGTGTACCAGCACTTCACGTCGAAGCGGGCCCTGTACACGGAGGTCCTGCACTCGGTCGGAGCCCAGCTGCTCGAGGAGCTCGCCGTGGCGACCGTCGAAGCCACCACCGGGCGCGCCCGGGTCGAAGCCGGTTTCCGCGCCTACTTCCGGTTCGTCACCGAGAACACCGCAGCGTTCCGGGTGCTCTTCGGTGCTGCGGCACGCAACGACGTCGAGTTCGCCGCCGTCGTAGACGCGATCCTCGAGGACGTCGCCACGGCCGTAGGGTCGCTCATCGCGATCGAGGGGACCGTCGAGCACCGGCGCGTGCTGGCCCACGCCGTCGTCGGCATCGCCGAAGCGACGAGCCGTGATGCCATCGGTGCCGAAGGCGCCGACCTCGACCCGGACCGGCTCGCTTCCTGGGTGGCCGAGTTCGCCTGGTTCGGCCTGCGCGGCATCCGCGCCGAAGAGACCTGACCCGCGCCCACCCTGACTCGTACCCCCAGGCCTCCCGTCCGGTTCCACTGCAAGGTCGGGAAAATTCGCTGGACGCTGTCGTACCCCACCCCTAACATACGAACATATGTTCGACCTGACCGAAGAGATTGACGAGCTCCGGACCCACTCCCTCGAGTGGCTGCTCCAGGAACGCGCGTCGCTGAAGCGGGAGCAGCGCCGCCTGCACCTGCGGGAGCTGGCGGTCACCCGAGTGCTCGACGAGCGCGGCGCGATCGACGATTCGCTCGCTGCCACCGACGGTGTCTCCGTGCGCGACGTACGCGAAGCCGTGGAGGTCGCCCGGGCGCTCGAGTCACTGCCCCACCTGGCCGCCGCCGCTCACGCCGGGCTGCTCAGCGATGGCCAACTCAACGCCGCGACCCGCCTGGCCGACGAGGCGTCCGACGCCGAGTGGGCCGAGCGGGCACCGAACTGCGCCCCCGCCGACCTCCAGCGGATGGTCCGGGCCCAACACACTCCCACCGCCGAAGAATCGCGGCGGCGTTGGGAGTCGCGTGAGTTGCGAACCTGGTGGGACCGACGTACGAAGATGCTCCACGGCCGTTTCGCCCTCCCCGACCTGCAAGGGGCCGAGTTCGAGAGCGTCATCGAGCAGGTGGTGGAGCGGATGCGTCCGGCGAAGGGCCAGCCCTGGGAACTCCGCCACCGCCGCGCCGCCGACGCGCTCGTCGCCCTCGCCCGGCGCGCCGCCGGCGACGACACCACCATCGCCGCCGGCATAACGCCGAAGGTCGTCGTCAACATCCCGGTAGGCGGACCCGCCGAGATCGCCGGAGGGGTTCTCCTCGCGAACGAGACCGTCGAGCAGCTCCGGGCCAACGCCACGATCGAAGTGGCCGTCGTCGACGACGACGGCGTGGTCATCGGGATCAGCCGCGCCACCCATGCCCTGTCGCCCAAGGTGCAGAGGGCCGTACGGGCCCGCGACGGTCAGTGCCGCTGGCCAGGGTGCACGGCCCGAAGCAACCTCGAGGTCCACCACCTCGTTCCCCGCTCCTGGGGCGGCACCGACGACTTCGCCAACCTGGCGTCCGTGTGCACGATGCACCACCGCCAGTTGGTCCCGCACGGCCTCCACGTCCTCACCGGGGTACCGAGCGTTCCCGGCGGATTGACGCTCGAGCGCCTCGATCGGACCTCGGCCGGAGCCCGGGCCGGGCCGTAGGCGGCCCGCGGCGCTCAACGGTCGGGTGCGAACTCCTCCCGCAGTCGCGCCCCGTCGGCGTCGAGTTCGGGGGCGGCCGGGCGGATGCGCAGATCCGGGAACCCCGACATCTTGATCGGGTTCCCCGGACTCTTCATCGGATGCACGGCCGGGTCGTCGATCTCGAGGATCATGTTGCGCGCCAGCACGTGCGGATCGTTCACCACCGCCTCGATGTCGTTCACCGGCCCGCAGGGGATGCCCGCCGCTTCCAGCCGCCCAAGCCATTCCGAGGTGGTGCGAGCGGCGAGAGCGGCCTCGAGCTCGTCGTGGAGCGCCAGGACGTTCTCCGAGCGTTCGTGGTTGTTCACGAACCTCGGATCGTCGGCGAGCCCCGGAACCTCCAGCACTTCACACAGGGTGGAGAAGAACTTGTCGTTGCCGACCGCCACCACCACCTGACCGTCCTGGGTGTGCAGGGCCGCGAACGGCGCGATGAAGGGGTGCCGGGAACCGATCGGCCGGGGAACCTCACCCAGCACGAAGTAGCGGGAGACCGACGCCTCGAGGATCGCGACCTGACAGTCGAGCATCCCGACGTCGATGAGGATCCCCTCGCCGGTGTGCTCCCGCCGGTATAGCGCCGCGTTGACACCGTTGGCGAGGAAGAGCCCGGCCGTGATGTCGCCGATCGAGACCCCGACCCGCACCGGGTCGCGGCCCTCCTCCCCCGTCACGCTCATGACGCCACCCATGCCCTGCACGACCATGTCGTAGGCCGGTCGATGCGCGTACGGGCCGGTGCGACCGAACCCGGAGACGGCGGCATAGATCAGTCGGGGATGACGGGGGTGCAGATCATCCCAACCGAACCCGAGCCGGTCCATCGTGCCCGGCCGGAAGTTCTCCACCAGCACGTCGGCATTGGCCACCAGGCGTTCGAAGACCGACCGGTCGGCGTCGTCCTTCAGGTCGAGCGCGATGCTCTCCTTCCCCCCGTTGAGCCCGGTGAAGTAGGCCGAACGGCCACCGATGAACGGACCGAACGCGCGCGCGTCGTCACCCCCGTCGGTGCGCTCCACCTTGATGACCCGGGCGCCGAGGTCCCGCAGGACCATCGTCGCGAACGGTCCGGCCAGCACTCGGGTGAGATCCACCACCGTGATACCGGCCAACGGGCCCCGCCCGTTCCCTGCTGTCTCGGAATCCACGTCGCCTCCTGAGGTGAGCCAGCCCGCACTCCCCGCCTCACCGGGATAGCGTCAGCCTGCGTCCCACCCGATCCGTCCGGGCCAGCACCGCCGGACGACCACCCACCGCTCGAGGAAGAGGAACACCGTGGCCGGCCGGATCGAAGACTATGCACTCATCGGCGACACCCACACAGCGGCGCTCGTCGGACGCGACGGGTCGATCGACTGGCTGTGCGTCCCCCGCTTCGACTCAGGAGCAGTGTTCGCCTCCCTGCTCGGCGACCGCGACAACGGCCGGTGGCTCATCGGACCAGCCGGAGGCCTCCAGCGGACCGAACGCCGCTACGTCGGGGAGACCCTCGTCCTGGAGACGACCTTCACCACCGACGACGGGGTGGTCCGGCTCATCGACTTCATGCCCGTCCGCAACCACGCGGTCCAGATCGTGCGGATCGTCGAAGGGGTCTCCGGGCGCGTCCCCATGTACATGGATCTGCGCTTCCGGTTCGACTACGGGTCGATCGTGCCTTGGGTCCAGACCCACGACAACCGACTGAGCGCCACCGCCGGACCGGACGCCCTCGTCCTGGCGACCCCGGTGCGCTGGGCGGGCGCCGACCACGCGACCATCGCCGAGTTCGTCGTCGGCACCGGCGACCGGGTGCCCTTCGTGCTCGCCTGGTTCCCGTCGCACGAGGCACCGCCGGCCACCGGTGACGCGGAAGCGCTCCTCGCCGAGACGATCGACTGGTGGGAGGCCTGGTGCCGCCACGCCACCTGCGCTCCCGACACCCGCCAGGAGATCATGCGTTCGCTGATCACCCTCAAAGCGCTCACGTACGCGCCGACCGGCGGGATCGTCGCCGCACCGACCACGTCACTGCCCGAGTGGATCGGCAGCGTCCGCAACTGGGACTACCGCTACTGCTGGCTGCGCGACTCCGTGCTCGCCCTCAACGCGCTCATGATCGGAGGCTTCAGCGCCGAGGCCCACTCCTGGCGCGAGTGGCTCCTGCGTGCGGTCGCCGGCGATCCGGCCGACCTCCAGATCATGTACGGGGTGCAGGGCGAACGTCGCCTCAGCGAGTTCGAGGTGCCCTGGCTCTCCGGCTACGAAGGCTCGGCCCCGGTCCGGGTGGGCAACGCTGCCAGCGACCAGTTCCAGATCGACGTCTTCGGCGAGACCCTGGGCTCGCTGCACACCATGCGCGTCCTGTTCCCGCCCGACACCCACGCCACCGCCGACTCCTGGCCGATCGAGACGGCTCTGCTCGAGTACCTCGAGGGGAATTGGCACGAGCCCGACGACGGCATCTGGGAAGTGCGCGGCGGACGCCAGCACTTCACCCACTCGAAGGTGATGGCGTGGCTCGCCTTCCGGGTCGCAGTCGAGTCGGCCCAGCGCTTCGACCTCCCCGCGCCGCTCGACCGGTGGCGCCAGGCCCGCGACGACATCCACCGTCTGGTCTGCGAGGAGGGGTTCAATCCCGACCTCGGCTCGTTCACCCAGTCGTTCGGCAGCACCCAGCTCGACGGCGCACTGCTCCAACTCGCGCCTGTTGGGTTCCTGCCCGCCCGCGACCCCCGCATCCTCGGCACGATCGAAGCGATCGAGCGCGAGCTGCTCCACGACGGCTTCGTGCTGCGCTACCGCTCCGACGAGACCGCCGACGGGCTCCCCGCCGGCGAGGGCGTCTTCCTGCCGTGCTCGTTCTGGCTGGTCGACAACTACGTCCTCATCGGTCGCCAGAACGACGCCCAGACCCTCTACGACCGGCTGACCAGCCTGGCTAACGACGTGGGTCTCCTCGCCGAGGAGTACGACCCGGCGGGCGGACGGATGTTGGGGAACTTCCCCCAGGCCTTCACCCACCTTGCGCTGGTGCGGGCGGCGAGCCTGCTCATCGACGGACCGGGCACCGCACCCCAGATGCTCGCCATGCCGGCTTGAACCGGACCGGACCCCGGCATCAGCACCCGTCGAGCGGATCTCACCAGATCACTCCACGGTGAGCGTGAACGTCGCCGCGAACTGGTCGCCGGGTGACACCAGCGGCGCGGTGCCCGTGCCCAACGCGTCGGTGGCGGCCGTCATCGGCTCGAGGGCGGCGAACGGCCGGCCTGGCGGCACCCAGACCTGGGCGAAAGGAAAGCCGGCGTCGCTGCGCAGCGTGAGCGCGCCGTCGTCGTGCTCGAGGCCGAGCACCCGGATCCGCCCCAACGCGAAGAGGTCGTCGAAGGTCCGCCGCCCGACGGGGGCGGCCTCGGCGGCGACGGGCACCCGCTCCCCGGTGGGCAACCCTCGGGCGTCGAGCAGGAGGTGCTCTCGAGCCGGCAACCGCAACCGCCAGCGCGACCGCGGCGCGACCGGCACGCGCAGGTACGGGTGCCAACCGAACGCCACCGGGACTCGACGCCGTGCTGTCGGCACGATCGTGGTCGTCACCCGAAGGCGGCCCTGGTCGAGCCGCACGGAGAGCCCCAGGCGGTGCGGGAACGGGAACACCGGGTCGTCGACGTCGAGCGCCGCCGTGAACGTCGCCCCACCTCCGGACCCCCGGGCGCCGGAGGTCCGAGGTCCGGCACGTTCTGTGACCTGCCAGTCACCCCGACCGACGAAGAGACCGTGGATCGGCAGGCCGGTGCCGTCGCGGTGGAGCCGCCCCCTCCGCGGGACCGGCACCGTGACACCGGCGGCGCGGTACGAGCGCGCTCTCCCCGGCGCCCCGACCCCGAGACGGTTCGCCCACGGTGCCAGGAGCGGCAGACCACCGGTGTGCCCGGCCCGCAACGCGTTGGGGCCACCGGGAACGGCCAGGAACTCGCGACGCGACCGTCGCAGCGACACGCCGGTCATTCCCAGGTGGGGCAGGAACACGGCCGTGGTGTCGCCGGCCCGCAGCACCAACGCCACCTCGCCCCGCCAGGTCCCGCGCTCCACCCCGAAGGTCGCCACGAGCGGCAGGGTAGGCCCCGTGCTGGCCCGGCCGCGCCCGAGCCGTGCTAACAAGAGACCCTGATGTTGATCCAGCACGCCCTCCACGGGTTCAGGGAGGTCCTGGCCCCCGGAGCGTTGGGCGTGGACCCGGTTCCGTGGGCCCGCTCCCAGATGGCATTCACCTTGGCGGCGCACATCATCCTGGTGCCGCTCGGAGTGGCCTGGGCGTTCATGGCCCTCGTCGCCAACTGGCGGGGGCTGCGCAAGCACGATGCCGACGCGCTGCTGCTCGCCGAACGGTGGTCCAAGTACATGGCCGTCACCTTCGCCGTCGGCGCGGTCACCGGCACGGTGCTCACCTTCGAATTCGGACTGCTCTGGCCGCGGTTCATGGACCGCTTCGGCGCCGCCTTCGGTATCCCATTCGCGGTCGAGGGTCTGTTCTTCTTCCTCGAGGCCATCTTCGTCGCGATCTACATCTACGGCTGGAAGCGCCTCACCCCCTGGGTCCACTTCTGGTCCGGGGTGCCGGTGGTCGTCGCCGGCATCGGGGGAACCGTGTCGGTCGTCGCCGCCAACGCCTGGATGAACGAGCCCGGCGGATTCCGGTTGAACCAGGCTGGCAAAGTCGTCGACATCTCGCCGGCCGGCATCTTCTTCAACAAAGCCATGCCGCTCGAGACCATCCACATGCTCATCGCGGCCTATCTCGTCGCCGGCTTCCTGATCGCGTCGGTCTACGCGTTCGCGATGCTCCGTGGCCGACGCGACCGCTACCACCGTCTCGGGTTCCTCATCGCCTTCACGGTGGCGGCCATCGCCACTCCGCTCCAGATGGTCGTCGGCGACGAGTTGGCTCGCTGGGTGTACCAGAACGAGCCGACCAAGTTCGCCGCGATCGAGATTGTGCCCCGGACGGCGCGCGACGTGCCCGAAACCCTCTTCGGCTTCATCACCAGCGACGGTCAAGTCCGCGGCGGGATCCCCGTGCCCGGCATGGCGTCGATCCTCTCCGATCCGGCCACGGGCACGAACACGCAGATCCGGGGCCTGGCGTCATTCCCGAAGAACTCCCGCCCCACCGACTCCGAGGCCAACGTGGTCCACTGGGCCTGGGACATCATGATCGGCATCGCCACCGGCCTGTTCGTGCTCTCCGCCTGGTTCGCGGTGGTGTGGTGGCGACGGCGCGACCTGCCGCGTACCCGGTGGTTCCTGCGCGCGGCGTCGGTGGCCGGAGTGGCCTCGGTCGTCGCGCTGGAATCGGGATGGGTCGTCACCGAGGTGGGGCGCCAGCCCTGGATCGCCCACGGCTACATGCGGGTCAAGGAGGCCGCGACCAGCAGCTCCGGCGTCTGGGCGACGTTCCTCGTGATCGTCGCGCTCTACGCCGCCGTGGCGGTCACGCTGGTCCTGATCCTCCGCCTGATGGCGCGACGGTTCCGCGACCACGACCCGACCGCCGAGCACCACCTTCCCTACTCCCCACGTCGACGCCGGGGCGTGACGGCCGGCGACGGGAAGCGGTCGTGACCAACGTCGTCGCCGCGATCCTCGTGCTTGGCATCCTGGGCTACGCCGTGTTCGGGGGTGCCGACTTCGGTGCCGGTTTCTGGGACCTCGTGGCCGGTGGAGCCGAGCGGGGTGCCCGACCCCGCCGGGCGATCCAACTGGCGATCGGACCCGTCTGGGAGGCCAACCATGTCTGGCTGATCTTCGTCCTCGTGGTGCTCTGGACCTCGTTCCCCGAGACGTTCGGTTCCATCATGCTGACGCTGTTCGTGCCGCTGTCACTCGCGGCGTTCGGCATCGTGCTCCGAGGCTCGAGCTTCGCCTTCCGCAAGGAGGTGAGCCGGACCTCCTCACAGCGGAACTTCGGCGCCGCGTTCGCGATCTCCTCGGTGATCACCCCGTTCTGCCTCGGCGCAGTCGCGGGCGCCGTTGCCACGGGACGCGTCCCGAAGGGCGGCGTCGCCGGTGATCTCTGGGCGAGCTGGCTGAACCCGACCTCGGTCCTGGGTGGGGTGCTGGCCGTGTCGGCGTGCGCCTTCGTCGCGGCCAACAATCTGGTCGTGGAAGCCGATCGGTTCCACGAACCCGACCTCTCGGCGTACTTCCGCCGCCGGGCCGTCGGCTCGGCGCTGGTCACCGGCGTGATCGCCGTCGCCGGCATCTTCGTCCTGCGGGCCGACGCCGCGTACCTCGCCGATCGACTCAGCGGCGTGGCCCTCCCGATCGTCTTGGTCTCGGCCGCGTGCGGCGTCGGCACCATCGTGCTCCATCGGGGCACCACCAACCTGCGGGCGGCCCGGGCGGCGCGGCTCCTCGCCATGGGTGCCGTGGTCGCAGTGGTCTTGGCGTGGGCCGTCGGGCAGTGGCCGTACCTCCTGCCGACCTCCCTGAAGATCGCCGACGCGGCGGCACCCCGAGGAACCCTCATCACCATCACGGTCGTGTTCGCGATCGCGGCGCTCACCATCCTTCCCGCGCTCGGCTGGCTCTACTGGCTCGACCAGCACGACTTCCTCGAGGCCGAGTCCGAAGCCGAGTCCAAGTCCGAGTCCGGTGCCGCGCCCGAAGTGGCTCCCGCCGCGAAGCCGGAGCCGAGCCGCTAGCGCAGCGCGGCCCGACAGCCGTGCCCGGCGCACGAGCGCATCGCCGCCACTCGCGCGCCCAGCCGAGCCTCGAGCTCGGGCAGGGTGCCCGCCAGATTGTGCATCTCGTCGGGATCGGCGACGGTGTCGTAGAGCTCGCGGTCACCGTTGACGTACTCCACGTAGAGGTAGCGGTCGGTCCGCACCCCCACGTAATCGGGGATCTTCACGATCGACGAGTAGAGGGTCTGGTCCGACAGCAGCGGTGTGGTGCCACCCTTGACCGGTTCGGCGATCGCCGTCGGGTGGAACCGGGCGTCGTCGGAGGAGGTCTGATCGGGATCCGACGGCTCGAGCATCCCGCCGAAGGGCACGAACGACGGCAGGCGTCCCCCCCGACGCTGGGCCCAGTGCTCGAGCAGCACCGCCTGGGTCGCGGTGCCCGCCGCCGACCGATGGCCACGCATCAGCCCCAGGAGCGACCCGCCGTCGAAGGACCTGCTCCGCGCCGCGCCGCCCATTGCCGCGAACGTGGGAGCGAGGTCGACGTTGGAGGTGAGTTCGGACACGTGCGTTCCCGCCGCGATGCCCGGCCCGCGCACCACCAGCGGCACGTGGACGTCGGTGTCGTAGGGCAGCTCCTTGCCGGCGGGGAGACGGTGCTGGCCGAGGTGGAAGCCGTTGTCGGACGCGAAGACCACGTAGGTGTTGCGCAGCGCCCCGAGCGACGTCAACGTGTCAACCAGCGACGCCACCCCCCGGTCGAGGGCTTGCAGCGACTCGATCCGCCGCTCGTAGAGGGTGTCGATGGCGGCGGTCTCCGCCGGGGTGAAGCGGGGCAGGTTCCGGATCAGCACCGGCATCCCCGTGACGTCGGGTTGGTCGAAACTCGGGGTGCGAGGAGCGACCAGGCCCGCGAACCGCCCCAGGTCGGACGGCGCCGGGGTCGCCGGGAGGTGCGGCACGAAGGGGGCCACGTAGGCGAAGAACGGACGGTCCTTCCCGACCGACTGCTCGACGAACGTGCGGGCCAGGCCGAGATAGACGTCGGTGCCGTAGTCGGCGGGAGTGTCGCCGTACGCGTGCAATTGGCCGTTCTGGTTGAGCGTGTACTTGTACTCGGAATACGGCGATCCGGCCACGGGGCTGGCCCAGTCGGTCCATCCCGGCGGGACGTAGCGCTTGCCGGCCGGGTCGGGATAGCCGTTGAGGTACTTGCCGAACAGGCCCGTCCGGTAGCCCGCGTCGCGCAGGCGCGTCGCGATCGTCGAGCCCTCGAGCTTCGACACGTACGCGCGCCGGAACCCGCCGTTCGAGCCGCCGTTGCTCTGGACCCCGGTGTTGTGCGCGTACCGGCCGGTCAACGTGGTCGCTCGCGACGGACAGCACAGGGAGTTGCTCACGAAGTAGTCGTCGAACGTGGCACCCTGCGCGGCGACGAGACGCTGGACCTCGGGCATGGCGGCGAGCGACGCCAGGTCCAGGTCGTCGGCCAGGACGAACAGCACGTTGGGCCGCGGCGACGCTCCACCCGCCGTCGGCACCTCCATCGATGCGTTGGTCGATGCTGCGGTCGATCCCGCCGGTCGCGCGCCGGCGCCGGCGACGCGCGCCGGGAGGATCGCGCCCGCACCCAGGACCACCGTGATCGCCAGCACCGTCCCCCCACGGCGACGCATCCGCCGGGCCGGGGTCACCCCGGTGCGCTTCCCGCCGGGGCGCGCCGCCCCGGACGTCGGCGGGTCGATTCCGAGAGGCGACCCAGGACCTTCGTCAGCGCGCCGTAGATCGTCGGACCAAACGGCCACTGGGTGACCACCGCTCCGCTGGCCACGGTGAAGTAGTTCCGGCTCTGCTGCCACGACGTGCCGTCCATCTGCGACATCAGCCAGGCGTGGTAGACGGCGAGGAACGGTGCCCTGACCTCCACGGCGGTGACTCGCTCGGCCATCATCCGCTTCATCACGCGCACGGCGTACTCGGCCTGACGGGTGAGCATGGTCACGATCTCACCCCCGTTGGTGCCGGGGCCGTAGAGCATGAAGAAGTTCGGAAACTCGGGCACCGTGATGCCCAGGAACGCTCGGGGCTCACCGTTCCAGTAGTCGTGCAGGGTCCGACCCGCACGCCCGACCACCTCGAGGTGCGCGAGGTAGTTCGTCGGCTGGAATCCGGTGCACATCACCAGGACGTCGATCGCATGCTCGACGCCGTCGGCGTCGACCAACCCGGTGGGAGTGACCGACGCCACGGCCTTGGGCACCAATTCCACGTTGTCGTGCTTGAGGGCCCCGTAGTAGGTGCTATTGAAGATCGGACGCTTGCCGGGATAGGGATACGTGGGCGTCACGGCCGCGCGCATCTCGGGGTCGTCGCCGAACTCCCGCTCGATGTAGTCGAGGCAGAGTTGCTGGCGCGCGAGGTTCGTCGGCGATCCCACCCGGTAGGCAGCGCCACGCCACACACCCTTCTCGAGCCGCCAGAGCTGCTTCCAGCGTTCGCGACGGTGCCCCCACGGCGTCCGCAGGCGGGCCCGGGTCTCCGGGGCGAAGTCGGTGTCGCCCTTGGGCATCACCCACCCCGGCTCGCGCTGGAAGACGCAGACCTTCCCGGCCACGGGTTGGATCTCCGGGAGGATCTGGGTGGCCGTCGAGCCGGTCCCGACCAGGGCCACCGTGCGGCCCGCGAGGTCGTGCTGGTGCTCCCACCGCGCGGTGTGGAACTTCGGCCCGGTGAAGCGGTCGAGCCCGGGCCAGTCGGGGTAGCGGGGGACGTTGAGAAATCCGACTGCGCTGATCAGCACGTGGCACTCGTCGGTCCTGCCGTCGCTGAGTGTCAGGCGCCAGGTGTGACTCGCTTCGTCCCAGACCGCCCGGTCGACCGCGACCCCCAACCGGAAGTGGTCCCGCAGGCCCTGCTCGTCGACGGTCTCCTCGAGGTAGGCCTGGAGCTCCTCCCGACGGGCGTGGGTCCGGCTCCAGTCGTAGGGCTTGAAGGCGAACGAATAGAGGTGCGAGGCGACGTCGACCTCGCAGCCCGGGTACCGGTTGTCCCACCAGGTGCCCCCGACCCGTTCCGACCGCTCGTAGATCGCGAAGGTGTCGATACCGGCGTTGCGGAGCGTCACCCCGGCGGCGATGCCCCCGAAGCCGCCACCGACGACGACCGCCCGCGGCGTCTCGCCGAACGCCTCCCGTGCCCTCACGTTCGCTCTCCTCCTCCGGTGACGACGACCGACCCACAGCCAGGGTGCGCCCCGGCGCACACCGAACGGCCCGGTGCACACCCAATTCGCCCGCAGACTAGGACGCGGCGACCCGGCCCGGCTCGCGGTCGAGGCAGGCCGGAGCTCGGAGCACCCGGGTCGGCCACCGTCCCCGCGACGACCTAGGATGGAGACCGAGCCCGGCAGATCGTCGGCCGGGCGCCGCTCGGCCGGTCCGTCCTCCCCGGACACCCGGACCGCCGTCGGGGTCGATGGATCCGCGACCCGACTCTTCGGGTGCACCTCGGTGCATCCCACCGGATCCTCCTTGTCAACGGGGCCCGAACCCGGCCCGACCAGAACCGGTGCCAACCCATGACGTACCTCGTGACGCGCCGTTGCGCGCGAGCATGAACGACAACGCCACCCCCGAGGCCCCGCGACCGTCGGTCGCGCCGTGGGAGTTCGAGCTCTTCGTCGACCTCGAGGTCGAGGGAGTCGCCACCCCGGAGCAGCTCGCAACGCTCGAGGCCGACCGCCACCGCTGGCGCTCGGTCCTGGTGCAGCTCGTGCGCGCCGGAGAGCAACACCTGGTGGCCGCCCGCCGACTCACGGGACCCGAGCGCGCCCAGGTGGTGGCCGACGCCGAAGCCGACCACGAGCGCCTCACGGCGGCCTGGTCGCGCTTCACCGGTGTCCCGCTGCCCGAGGCCACCACCCGACCGGCCGAGGCGACGCGAGGGTCACGCGGCCCGGCCGCCACCCCCGTCACCCTCGACGTCGACGCCGAGGTCCCCGCGCGGGTGCGCCTCCAGGTCTCGTGGGAGCCCGGACGGGTGGTGGCCTGGGCGGGCGGTCCACGGTGCACCCCCGCCGACGCCGCCACCGTGGTCGAGGCGCTCGCCGCAGCCGACGCACCAACGGGTCCGTGGGCCCCCTACGGCAGTGTCCCGCTCCCGGGCGGTCAACGGGCCGAGGCCGTCTCGGCCCCGGTCGGCGAAGTGCTCGGATGGCTCGTCGCCGCCGGCGCCGGACAGATCGGCGTAGAGGTGGGTGCGAGCACCGACTGGCTCGGCCGCGTCGCGACCTGGGCCGTCGAGCTGGTTGCCCTCGGGTCGGTCGTCCCGCTGCTCCGGCAACGGCGCCGCCGCAACAATGCGCAGGCGAGCCGCTCGAACTCGGCGTCGTACTCCGTCCGCTGGACGCCCGCCCTCATCGATCCGACCCGGCTCAGCGGCTTCGTCGAGGCGATGCCCGGCAGCGTGCTCGCCCTCGACCCGGCAGTCGACGCACGTGCGCTCACCCGCTCAGCGCTCACCGGCATGGTCGACGCCATCTGCCGCGACAGCGCGCGCCGCGTGGAGGTCCCGGCACCCCCACCGGTCGTCCGGACGGCGAGCGACGTCACCGAGGCGTTCCTGGGCCGCCTCGACGGCAGCGCCTTCGACGCGCCCACCAAGGTCGCCGGTGACCTCGTCGCCCGCGCCGAGGAGTGGGCGCGGGCCGTGACGCACGAGCACGCGCCGATCGTCGTGCGGCTGGAGGCACCCGCCCGACCCCTCGACGGCTGGGATCTCGCCGTGTTCGCCGCGCCGCCGAAGGGAGGGCTCATCCCGATCGAGCGGGCCATCGTCGACGCCCGCAGCGAACGCGCCGACCTCGAGCAGGAGATCGCCCGCGTCGAGCGCATGGTCCCGGCGCTCCGACGGCCCGGCGTCGACCGTCGGGGCCACACCATCGTGACCCAGGACGAGGCGTGGGAGATCATGTGCGAGATCGGACCGCGCCTCGCCGCGGCCGGCTTCGACGTGCGGGTTCCGGCGCTCTCCCTCCACAAGCCCCGACCCTCGCTGCGGGTGTTCGCCGAGGAGTCGGGCACGGCGGTCGGCGCGCACCAACTCGCCGATGTCCGTTGGTCCGCGGTGTTCGACGACGTCGAGCTGACCGCCGCCGACATCGCCCGACTGGCGAAGGAAGCACGTCCGCTGATCCACACGGGTGGTCGGTGGGTCGCCCTCGACCAGGCCGACCTCGCCGCCGCCGCCGCCGCCCTCGCCGAGCGCGCCGACCGCACCCGCCTTTCGGGCGCCGACATGTTGCGCCTCGCCCTCGGCCTCGAGGGCTCCCCCCTCGCCGGGGGTATCTCCGTGGAGGGTGGCGGCTGGGCCGCCGATCTGCTCGCCGCCGCCGAGGACCTGGCCGAGGGCGAGATCGGGACCCCCACCGGATTCGTGGGCGAGCTGCGCAGCTACCAGGCCGAAGCCCTCGGCTGGCTCGGCTTCCTCGCCTCCGCCGGTATCGGTGGCTGCCTCGCCCTCGACATGGGCCTCGGCAAGACCCCGACGATGCTCGCCCACCTGCAGGGCGCCGTGCATCGGGGTCCGGCGCTGGTCATCGCCCCGCCGGCCGTCGTGGGGAACTGGGCTTCCGAGGCGGGTCAGTTCACACCGTCGCTCCGGGTGGTGGTGCACCACGGAGCCGGCCGAGCCGCGGCCGACGAGCTCGCCGACGAGCTCGCCGAGGCCGACGTCCTGATCACCACCTATGGCACCGCCGTGCGCGACGTCGAAGCGCTCGCGGAATTCGACTGGGGCTCCCTCGTCCTCGACGAGGCCCAGGCCATCAAGAACCCCACCAGCGAGACGGCACAGCAGTTGCGCCGCATCGGGGCCCGCACCCGGGTGGCCCTGACCGGCACGCCCATCGAGAACGGTCTGGGCGATCTCTGGGCGATCCTCGACTTCACCAACCCCGGCCTCGTCGGCCCGCGACCCCAGTTCGTCGCCGCGCTGTCGGCCGACGGCGACTCCGCGACGGCGTCGGCCGAGCACGCGCTCCGGGCCCTCAACGGCATCCTGGTCTTCCGCCGCACGAAGTCCGAGCCGGCGATCGCCGCCGAGCTCCCCGACCGCATCGACGAGCTCGACCGCTGCGCGATGACCCCCGAGCAGATCGGCCTGTACCAAGCCGTGCTCGACCGACTCGTGCTCGCCGCCGACCTCCCCGAAGGCGAGGAGCCGCGTCAGGGCCAGATCCTCGCGGCGATCACCGCCCTCAAGCAGATCTGCAATCACCCCGCCGCGTACCAGGACGACGGGCGCCCCCTCGCCGGACGATCGGGCAAACTCGCCCGCCTCGAGGAGATCGTCGACACGGTCTACGCCGCGGGCGAGCGGGTGCTGATCTTCACGCACTTCGCCGAGTGGGGCCTGAAGTTGGCCGCTCACCTCACTGCGCACACCGACACCGCGGTCGACTGCTACCACGGTGGGCTGTCACGCGGGGTGCGCGACCGCATGATCGAGGACTTCCAGAACGGCGAAGGGCCCGGCGCGCTGGTCCTGTCGCTGAAGGCCGGAGGGACCGGCCTCAACCTCACCGCGGCCAACCACGTCGTGCTGTACGACCGCTGGTGGAACCCGGCGGTCGAGGACCAGGCGCGTGACCGCGCCTGGCGCATCGGCCAGACCCACACCGTGATCTGTCACCGCCTGGTGTGCCCGGGAACCGTCGACGAGCGGGTCGAGGAAGTGGTGGAGGGCAAGCGCCGCATCGCCGACCTCGTCCTGCCCAAGTCGAGCTCCCTCGCCGACCTCGACCACACCCAACTCAGCCAGGCGCTGGGCATCCGTCCCGACGCCGTACTCGCCGAGGATGCCGACGACGCGCCCCCGACCACCGGAGCCGCCGCATGACCGAGCCCCGACGCCGCTCCCGGCGCGGCGGCCAGCGCCGCAGCGTGGTCCCCGCCCGCCCGTTCTGGGGCATGGGTCCGGCCGAGGAGGAGGGCACCGACCCCGCCGCGCACCCGATCGTGCCGTCGGACCATCCCACCGCGCTGATCGAATCACTCGGTCCGCCCCCGTTCCCCCGCGGTGACGTCGCGCCGCACTACTTCGTCGCCGTCTACGAGCGCGCGTCGGGCATGGCCCTGGCCCTCGCCACCGCCGCCGACCTCGTGGCCTGGGACTCCGGGCCCGCCGACGTCACCGCCGACGAACCGACCCGCGACCCCGGCGACCGGGCCTGACCCCCGGGCCCGTGGAACGAGCGCCGTCGACCGGGAGCACCAACCTCGTCGTTCCCGACTCCGACCCCGACCCCGACGCCACCGCCCCCGAAGTCCTCGTCCTCGACGCCCTCGCCCACCTGGTCGGGATCCGACCGGACGCACCGGCGATCTCGGATCCGACCGGTACCTGGACGTACGCGCAGCTCTGGGAACAGATCGGCGCGGTCGCCCATGCACTCGACGCGACCACGGCCGACCACACCGGTGCGCCCGTCCCGGTCGTCGGTCACCTCGACCGCCACGTCGCCGCCGCACTGTTCGGGGTCTTGTGCACCGGCCGGGCCTTCGTCGTGATCGACGCGGACACGCCCCGCGGACGGGTCGCCGAGATCATGGCGCGTCTGGGAGCCGACCGGTGCGTCGTGACCCGGCCCGGCGACGCGCACCTTCTCCCCGCGACCGTCGTGCCGGTGTCGCCTGCGGCACCCTGCGAGCCCCGGATCACCGCGGTGCACGCGTCCGACCTCGCCGCCGTCGTGTTCACCTCGGGCTCCACCGGCCGCCCGAAGGGCGTGCGGCTCGACCACCGGGTCCTGGCCGACATGGCCCACCACACCGTGGGAGTCACCACCACGGAGCCCGCAGATTCGCCGTGCATCGACCGGTTCAGCTTCACGTCGGGTGTCAACGACCTGTGCAGCGCGGCCGGTGGCCAGCACGTCCACCTGCGCAACCCGGCTGCCGAGCCGCTGAGCGAGTTCCTCCGCTGGCTCGACACCACGGGCTTCACGAGCATCGGGCTCGTCCCGTCGCTGGCCCGCGCGCTGGTCGCGCACCGACCGTCCGGGGTTCGCCTCGCCCGCGTGCAGACCCTCAAGACCTACGGTGAGCCGCTGGCGTGGAGCGACGTCGTGAGCCTGCGCGACCTGGTGGCCGAGGGCGCCACGATCATCAGCGTCTACGGCGCCAGTGAAGCCACGACCATGGCCGGGTACCCGATCGGCCCGGGAGACCCGATCGGCACCGGCGTCGTACCGCTGGGGCGACCGCGGGGCGACCGGCGGTTCACGCTCGAGCCGGTGGCCGGTGTCGACGGGCCCCGGGAACTCGTGGTGCGAGGCCTGATGGCCCCGGGCTACTGGGACGATCCCGACCTCGAGGCCACCCGGTTCGGGACCGACCCCGACGGCACCCGCTTCTGGCGGACCGGTGACCTCGCGGAGTCGGTCGACGGTGAGCTCCTCCACCGCGGCCGCGTCGACGACCTCGTGAAGATCGCCGGTCGGCTCGTGGCGCCCACCGAGACCGAACGCGCCCTCCTCGCGGTGCCGGGCGTGGAGCGGGCCGTCGTCCTCGCCCGTCCCTTCGGCCGCACCACCCGATTGGTCGCCCACCTCGAAGTCGCGGACACCACCCCGGATGCCGTCCCGGATGCCGCGACCGTTCGCCGCGACCTCGCGACCACCTTGCCGGCCCACCTCGTTCCGGGTGTGCTCGTGCGCCACGACCGGTTCCCCGTCTCGGCCCGCGGCAAGATCGATCGGTCGCGACTGCTGCACGATCCGATCACGCCGTGGCGGTCCGTCACCTACGCGGAGCCCGCGACGGCGGACGAGCGGAACGTCGCCCGGATCGTCGCCGACGTGCTGGGGTACGGCCCCGAGTTCGCGATCGGATGCCACGACGACCTCTGGGAGCTCGGGCTCGATTCGCTCTCGGCCCTCGAGCTCATCGCCGCGCTGTCCGAGCACGGTCTCGGCGCGCGATCTCCGGGCGACCTCGTGGCGTACCCGTCGGTCGGGGCCCTCGCCGCGCTCACGGTCGCGGGGCGAGCCACCCCTTCGACCCCCGACGGAGTCGGAGGGTCGGCGTCATTGCTCTGGTTCGTGCCGGGCGCCGGAGCCACCGCCGTGGCCTACCGCTCCCTGGCGCGAGCGCTGGGCCCCGACCAGAGCCTCCGGTTCCTCGAGCTCCCCCGCGACCCGGCCGGGTACCGCGGCTCCCGCGCCGTCGAGCGCATCGCCGCCGAGCGGGCCGCACTCGTCGCGGCCGCGTCGCCCGACCCGGCGCAACCGGTGCACCTCGGCGGTCATTCGTTCGGCGGCCTGGTGGCGCACGCCGCCGCGCTCCGACTCGCCGCCACCGGCCGACCGGTGTCGGTGGTCCTCCTCGACACCGCCGTGACCCATCGTCCGCCGGGGTTGCGCACCGCGGCGCGCCTGTGGCCAAGTGCGTGCGCCGCCGCGCGTCGGCCAGCGCGGATCGTCGAGTGGATCGGCCGTGCCCTCCGCCCGCCGCCGCGCCAGCCGGGAGCCGGCAACGCCGACCCTGCGACCACCGCCGCGCGGATGCACTTCGACGCCACCTACCGCCCGGCGCAGAGGGCAGCGACCCGTCACCGACCCGCCGCCGCACCGTCCACCCCCACCTCCACCGGTCCGGCCGTCACGCTGCTCCGGGCCAGCCCCGGCCTCGAGCCCGATCGTTGGGCGCGTCGGACCCCCGACCTCGTGGTGGTCGACGTCCCCGGCGACCACCTCTCGATGCTGCAGCCACCTCACGTGGCATCGGTGGCGGCCGCCGTGCGCGCCCACCTCGGCGCGGCCGGCACGATCAGGGATCGAAGCGGTACCCGACGCCGCGCACCGTGATGACATGGACGGAGGCGTTCGGATCGATCTCCACCGCCAGGCGGAGTTTGCGCACATGCTCCGTGACGGTGGCCGGGGTCTGCCACTCCGACGACGAGTTCCACACGATCCGGAGCAGGTCGTCGCGGCTGAAGACCTGGCGGGGATGGCCGGCCAGATGGGCCAGCACGTCGAACTCTCGCGGGCGCAGGTCGATCACGGTGCCATGGCGGCTGACCTCGCGGGCCGGCACGTCGATGACGAGGCCGTCGCCGAAGGTGAGGACCGGGTTCACCGGGGCCGACGCCACGGCGCGTCGGAGCACCGAGTGCACCCGGGCGGCGAGTTCGCTCGGGGAGAAGGGCTTCGTGAGGTAGTCGTCGGCGCCCAGACGCAGGCCCACGACGCGATCCTCGATGTCGGCGAAACCCGACACGATGACCACGGGTGTGCTCCCGGTCTCCCGAATGCCGGTCAGCAGGGTCAACCCGCTCTCGTCGGGGAGCCCCAGGTCGAGGACCACCACGTCGACGGCGTGGCGGGCCAGGACCGTCCGGGCTTCCTCGGCGGTGGACGCCGCCACGACGGTGACGCCGTCACGGGTCAGCGCCTCGCCCGCCAGGGTGCGGGCCGCAGCGTCGTCGTCGACCACCAGGGCCACTCGGCCCCTTGCGAATTCGGACATCAACAGCCCATGCTAACCCGGCTGCTCACACATCTCCGCCGTCAGGGTCGCCGGGCCCACAGGGCATTTTTATATAATTTTTGATTAAACATTGTGATCAGGCGCGACATCGACCACAAGCTTCTCACATCGGTCACCGAGGTACTGGGCCTATCCTTCCGGGCGGAGGATCCCCGAGAGGTCTTCACCCGGGTGCTCGAGCACGTCCTCGAACACACCGGGGGTGAGTGCGGCTTCGTCGCCGAGGTCCTCCACGCCGCCGCCGGCGACCTCTACCTGTCGTCATGGACGCTCTCGGACATCTCTTGGCACCACGAGACCCGCGCCAGCTACCGGGCGGTTCAGGAGCGCGGTGAGGCGCTGGAGTCACAACCTCGATACGTTCTTCGGCTGGGGCCTGCGACACGGGACGACCGTCGTGGCCAACGACGCCATCGCCGACCCCTTGGAGCCGATCGCCGTGGCTGATGTGACCATCATCAGCGCCTCTCAGACCGAACGGGCCCGGCGCATCGCCGAACTCGTCGAGCGCGAGGCGCTCGTGATGGCCGAACACGCCAACCACACCAAGGTCGAATTCTTGTCCCAGGTCAGCCACGAGTTGCGCACGCCGTTGAACTCGATCCTCGGCTTCGCCCAGATCCTCGGGCTCAAGAACCTCGACCCCAACGACCACGTTGCCGTCACCAACAACCGCCGGGCGGGCGAGCACCTCCTCCGGCTCGTCCAGGACCTCATCGACTCGAGTCAGGTCGAGTTCGGCAACCTCGCGGTCACCACCCGGTCCGTCGAGCTCGCGCGGTTCGTCGAGCAGGTCCAGCACCTGCCCCAGCACGACGCCGAACACGCGGCGGTGACCCTCACGAGCGGCATCGGCATCGGCATCGGGGTCACCGTGCTCGCGGATCCGACGCGTCTCGCCCAGATGCTGGTCAGCGTGGTGTCCAACGCGATCAAGTACTCCCCCGCCGGGAGTGGGTGGAAATGTTGGTCGACCTCGACCTCGACCTCGACCACGACCACGACCGGGTCCACATCCGGGTGGCCGGGCATCCCCGTGGACCTGCAGCCACGGGTGTTCGAACCGTTCGACCGCCTCGGCGCGGAGCAGTCGCACGTTGCAGGGACGGACATCGGGCTCGCTGTCGCCCAGCATCTCGTCTGCGCCATGGACGGACGGCTCGAACGAACGAGCAGCCCTCCGGCCGGCGCGGTGTTCACCGTGACGC
>JBAXBB010000036.1:0-24731 GCA_037142235.1 Actinomycetes bacterium | reverse complement strand
GGCGTCGGGGGGTGGCGACCCGGCGCCGGGGGTTTCGGGCACGGTCGTGTGGGTGTGCTCCGCCAGGGTGGGCGGCGGCACGATCGACGGGTGGCTGCTGGGCCCGGCGGTGCTCCGAACCGCGGCGGGCGCGGTAACGGGGATGGTGTCGGCGACCGCGTCGGCCGGTACCCCGGCCCCGAGACCCTGCTCGACGGTGGACCCGGCGGCATCCGCGGGATCGGGCGTGGCGTGCGGAGGGTCGAGCCCGAGCAGCGCCGCGACCGGGCGGAGGGGCGCCGGCGGGTCCATGCCGGCCAGCGCCGTGGTGGCACAGGCGGCCACCGGCGACAGGGCGACCACCGCCGCGATCGCCACGTACCGCCGCACCGGGATCCCCTGGAGCGGGGAGCGGGCGAGCCCGGACCGGTCCGAGCGGTGTTGGGCCCCTGCGACGCGCTGGGCGTGCACCGACGCGGCGAGCGCCTGCAGCGCGGCCTGGGACGGTCCGTCGGACGCGCCGACGGACGTGCCGACGGACGTGCCGACGGACGTGCCGGTGCCGGCTGACGGACCGCCGAGCGCGGCACCGAGCCGCGAGAGGAGTTCGGCGTCGCTCATCATGGGGTCTCCTCCAGGAACGAGCGGAGCTTGGCGAGGGCCCGCGACTGCGCGGTGCGCACCGCACCCGGACGCTTGCCGAGGGCGATGGCGATCTCGTCGGCCGACAGGCCGGCGACCACCCGGAGCTCGAGGATCTCGCGTTCCGGTGGCGACAGCCGGGCGAACGCAGCGGTGAGCTCTTCGGTCTCTTCCCGAGCCAGCAATCCGGCGGACGCTTCGTGATCCGGACGCTCGAACTGGGTGGCGTGACGACCGACCGAGCGGGCGTGGGCGCGTTGGGCGTCGTGCACGACGTTGCGGAGGATGCCGAAGATCCAGGCCTCGAAGGCGTCGTCGGCCCAGGTGAACGAGCCGATGCGGTCGACCGCCCGGGTCATCGTCTCGCTCACGGCGTCCTGGGCGGCTTCACGGCCGAGCCCACGGCCGGCGTACCCCATCAGACGCGGGTAGAGCTGGCGGAAGATGGTTTCCCAGGCGAACTGGTCGAGCGCGCGAACTGCCGGCACCAGCGCCGCGATGGCGCTCCGGGACTCCGCAACCGGTTCGACCGGCGACCTGCTCATGAGTCCCAGTAAACCGGTCGCCCGGGAGCCCGGCAAGTCATTCGGCACGAATGTGTCATCGGTCATGTCGGGCCCGGCCTTGAGGCCTTTCGGGAACCCGATCCCGGGAGCCCCCGTTCACCGATCCTTGGAACGCCGCCGCAGCGCCGTCAGCCGGGGACCCCGTGGGAGCCGGACCGGGCGCGTGTTCCCATTTCCCAACGTGATCACAACATCCCCACAGCATTTGCCCGATCCTGTGACGGGTGGCCCGCGGCGGCGATTCCCTGACGTGGCAGCAATTCCCCTCGGTTGGTCGGACGGCCCCGGACGGTCGGTCCGTGGCGGTGTCGCGGCCGTTTCCGGCGATCACGGGCCCTCCGCCCAGGTCCTGGGGGTCGAGCACCGCCTGGAGTTGTTGCGGCGTGACTTCGTGAACCCGTTGACGGGCTTCCCCAACCGGGCCGCCCTCCTGGGTTGGCTCGAGGAGGTCATCGGGCGACGGGCTCGCCTCGCCGAGGTCCTGGCCGACTGCGGCCTCCCGACGGCCGACCGGGCGCTCGTGGTGGCCTGCCTCGACCTCGACCACTTTCGCCACGTCGGGGTCGCCCTGGGCAGCACTGCGGGCGACGAAGCCATCCGGCAGGCCGCCGGGCGCCTCGGTGCCGCCGCGCACACCGGTGACCTCGTGGCCCACGTCGGCGACGACGAGTTCATGGTGGTCTGCGACCACGTGGGTGGCACCGACGGGGCACTCGGGTACGCCGATTCCTTGCTGCGCGGTCTGCACGGGCCCGTCGCCGTGGGCGACCACGAGGTCTCCCTCACGGCGAGCGTGGGCCTGACCGTGTGGGCGCCACCCGCCACCAGCGAGACGCTCCTGGCCCAGGCCTCGGTGGCGATGCGAGCGGCCAAGGACGCCGGCCGCAACCGGGTGATCCTCCACGACGCCTCGGGGAACGGGTCCCTCGACGGCTCCCCCGCCCGCCCTGACCTCCTGGACCACCTCGACCTCGAGGTCGCCCTGGCCCGGGCGCTCGTGCGCGGAGAACTCACGGCCCACTTCCAACCGGTTGTCGATATGGTCACGGGTCGTGTCCTGGGCTTCGAGGCCCTGGCCCGCTGGAACCATCCCGAGCGCGGTGTTCTCGGGCCGGGCGTGTTCCTCGACGCGGTGCGGAGCGCCGGACTGGGTGTGGTCCACGGCGAGTTCATGATGCACGAGGCCTGCGCCTTCGCTCGTCGCCTCGTCGACGAACACCGGGCCGACGAACACCGGGCCGACGAACACCGGGCCGACGAACACCGGGCCGACGGCCTCCACGTCGGAGGCAGCGACGTGCCCACCGAGGCGACCAGCGGAGCGCCGTTCGTCACCGTCAACGTCACCACCGAGCACCTCGGTTCGCGCGGGTTCGTCGGCATGCTGGCGGGTGCGCTCGCCACGGCCGGGATCGACGGGTCCCGGATCGTGCTCGAGCTCGTCGAGTCCGACCGCCTCGATCCCGACGGCGCCGTGGCGCGGGTGCTCGACGAGGTCCGGGCACTCGGTGTGGCACTCGCCATCGACGACTTCGGCACCGGGTACTCCTCGCTCGCCTACCTGCAGCGCCTCCCGGTCGACATGCTCAAGATCGACGGCAGTTTCGTCCGCGACCTCGCGACCAACCGCCCCAACCGGGCGCTCGTCGCCTTCGTGGTCGAGGCCGCGGCCGTGCTCGGGCTCTCGGTCACGGCCGAGGGCGTCGAGACCCCCGACGAGGCCGCCGCGCTGCTCGAACTCGGCTGCGTCCAGGCCCAGGGCTACCTGTTCGGGCGCCCGGTCGACGCCGACACGGCGATCAGGCGTTGTTCGGTCGGGACCCCGTGAGGCGCTCCCCTGCGCTGGCGCGTTTCGCGGCGACCGCCTTGGTCGTGGCCGTGGCGGTCGGTGTCGGACTGCCGGTCGGGGGCGCCGCGACGACGCGGGTCGGGGCTGGTCTCGACGGCGCAGTGTCGACCCGCGCCTGTCCGGCCCCCGCCGTCGGGCAGGTGGCGTGTGACCTGCTCGTGGTCGACCCGGGGCGGGTGGCGGCGCAACCGAACGTCTCGGGTGCCCCCGTCCGCGTGACCACCACGACCACGGTGCGGGCGACCACGACGACGACGCCGCGGGCGACCACCACGACCGCGCCGGCGGCGACCACCACGACCGCGCCGACCACGACCACGACGACCGCGCCGACCACGACCACGACGGTCCTCCCGGGCGTCAGCGGCCTCGACCCGGCGACCGTCAAGGCGGCCTACCAGTGGCCCACCGCAGCCGACGCCGGCACCGGGCGGACCATCGTCGTGGTCACCGCCTTCGACGCCCCCAATCTCGAGGCCGACCTGGCGAGCTTCTCCACGCAGTTCTCCCTCCCCTCCTGCACCGTCGCGAGCACCTGTCTGACCGTCCGCAACCAGACGGGGGGTACGCCGTTGCCCGGGGCGAACGCGGCGTGGTCGCTCGAGACGACCATGGACGTGGAGTGGGCCCATGCCATCGCGCCGGGTGCGCGGATCGTGGTGGTCGAGGCGACGGACGCGACGGTCGACAACCTGATGGCGGCCGCCACGTGGGGCAAGAGCCAGGGCACTTCCGTGTCGATGAGCTGGGGTGCGCCGGAGTTCGCCAACGAGGCCGGCAGCCGGTACTCGGGCGCGTTCGTCAAGTCGGGGGTCAGTTTCTTCGCCTCGGCCGGCAACTCCGGGCTCCCCGCCCAGTTCCCGTCGGCTTCGATGAACGTGGTCTCCGTCGGCGGGACCACCCTCTCCCTGAACGGCACCGCGGTCGTCGCCGAGACCGGGTGGGTCTCGGGCGGCGGGGGCTGCAGCCTCTACGAGTCGGCCGCCTCGGCCCAGACGAATTTCTCGGGCTACAAGGCGACGAAATGCGGAGGGAAGCGTTCCACCCCCGACCTGTCGTTGGTGGCCAACCCCGCGACCGGGGTGTGGGTCTACTCCAGTACCCCGTACAACGCCCAGACGGGCTGGTTCGTCCTCGGCGGAACGAGCGTCGCGACCGTGATGGTCGCCGCCCGGTCCGCGGCCACCGGCACCGCGATGAACGCGACCCAGGTCTACGGCTCCAGGCCGACCTTTCGCGACATCACCTCGGGCGGCAACACGGGCGGTTGCCTGGTGGGCTTCGACCTGTGCAGCGGTCGGGGCTCGTGGACCGGCTCGACGCCCTGACCCGTCAGCCGGTGCTCACGCCGGGTCGGGGGCCAGCGGTGGATCGTCGGCCATCGGGATGGCCGGGGCGGACACCTGCTCGGCCTTGACCACGATGGTCACCCGCTCCTGTCCCGGTCGGTCGAAGGGATAGCGGTCAGCACCCGTGAGGAGGCGGAAGAGCTCGTCGATCACGACCCGGTCGGGATCGTCGACGAGCTCGGCCCGGCCCCGGACCTCCACGTAGCGGTTGGGGTTGTTGCGGTCCATCACGCAGACCGTCACGCGCGCGTCGGCGACGAGGTTGCGGTACTTGCGCCGGTCCTTGGTGGTGCTCACCCACACCTCGCCGTCGCGCAGCATGACCGCGACGGGGTTGGTGGAGAGGTGCCCGTCGGGGCGGAGCGTCGTGAGGAACCCCACGGGCCGGTCGTCGAAGATGTCGACGACGTGGCCGGGAATCCCGGGAGGGGTGCTCAGAACGCACCGCCGTCGACGCCGATGCGTTGGTCGTTGACGTACCGAGCGGCGTCCGACACGACCCAGCGCACCACGTCGGCGACCTCTTCCGGCGAGCAGACGTGGCCGAACGCCATCCGGTGGTCGAGGGAGTGGATGTCGTCGCCCGCCCCCATCGCCGCCTTGGCCAGGCGCCGACCCATGTCGGTGTCGACCAGCCCGGGGGCGACGATGTTCACGTGGATGCCGTGGCTCCGCTCCTCCTTGGCCAACGTGTGGGCGAGCGCTTCCATCGACGCCTTGCCCATGTTGTAGGGAGCGGACCAGCCGCCGAGCGCGGCGGCGGCCATGCTGGAGATCAACACGACGTCGCCCCGGGGGCGCTCACGCATCGAGGGCACCACGAGTTTCGCCAGGGCGAAGGCGCCGAACGCGTGGGTCCGCCAGACCCGCTCGATCTCGGCCGGGTCGGTGTCGGCGACCGAGTGGCCCCGACTGGCGATGCCGGCGCTGTGCACCAGGACGTCGACGTGCCCGAAGTCGGCGAGGACGGCGTCGACCATGGCCACGTCGGCGTCGTAGTCGTCGACCGACGCGGCGTAGAGCCCGGCCCGCCGCCCCTGGGCCCGCACCAGGTCGGCAGTGTGTCGCGCCGACTCCTCGTCGCGCCGGTAGTTGACGGCGACGTCCATCCCGTCGGCGGCGAGACCGACGGCGATGGCCGCCCCGATCCCCCGCCCGCCCCCGGTCACCAGTGCCACCCGTGCGTCGGTCATCCCCCGATTCTGGCAGAGCCGCGCCCGGGGCCGTCCGGTGTGCGAGGCTGGCGGCCATGGACGTGTACGAAGCCCTCTACACCACCCGGGCCATGCGCCGGGTTCGCCCCGATCCGATCCCCGAGGACGTGCAGCAGCGCATCCTCGACGCGGCGATCCGGGCGCCCTCGGGGGGGAACTCCCAGACTTGGCGGTTCCTCCTGGTCGACGACCACGACGTCATGGCCCGCCTCGCCCCCATCTACCAGCGGTGCATCCAACAGGTCTGGGACCTCGTCTACGCGGAGCGCCTCGACGCCGCCCGCGCCGATCCCGATGACCCCGAGCACGCGCAGATGCTGCGCGTGCAACGGTCGGCGCAGCACCTCGCCGACCACTTCGCCGAGTACCCCTTGATGCTGTTCAGTTTCGCCCAGGGGGACCCGACGGGCGGCAGCATCCACCCCTCGACCTGGTCGGCGATGCTGGCGGCGCGCGCCGAGGGCGTCGGCTCGTCGTGGACCGTGGCGTTCGTCTTCGAGCTCGACGCCGTGCTCGAGATCCTGGGAGTTCCGAAGGAGGAGGGCTGGATCTTCGCGTCGTGCGTGACCTTCGGCTACCCGACCGGACGCTGGGGGGTGGCGCCGCGGATTCCGGTCCACGAGGTCTCCTACCGCAACCGCTGGGGCACCCCGGTCGGCTTCGAGATCCCCGAGCCGCTCTGGCCCCGCTGAGCCTGGACGCGGGCGCCGCCCGGGGAGAGCGTCGAGATCAGCTCCGGGTCGCGGCGAGGTCGGTGGCGCGCGCGAGCAGGCGGGAGGATCCGAGCCGCTCGGCCCAGGTGGCGAAGCGGACGGTGGGTCCGGTCCAGCGCCAGTCGTCGACCCGGCCCACGTCCATGTCGTCGCGCAGGGTGGCGAGCACCTTGAAGAGGCGGGCGTCGTCGCGACCGTCTTCGAGGGTCCGGGCGAGGCGCGCGGCCCC
This sequence comes from Actinomycetes bacterium, assembly GCA_037142235.1. Lineage (GTDB taxonomy): Bacteria > Actinomycetota > Acidimicrobiia > IMCC26256 > PALSA-555 > CAIUKV01. Next base: position 18,190 of record JBAXBB010000036.1, on the reverse strand, counting down.
TCGCACCGTGACGTCCCACGGGAGGGCCGGGATCTCCTCGATGGTCCCGTACCGGGCCAGCACCGCTGCGGCCGACTTCGCACCCCACCCGGGGAGGCCTGGGAAGCCGTCGGCACTGTCGCCCACGAGAGCCAGCCAGTCGGGGATCGACGAGGGTGCGACGCCGAACTTGGCTCGCACGGCCGCCTCGTCGTAGCGGAGCCCCTGACGTCGGTCGAGTTGGCAGACCTGCGGGTCGCGGACACACTGCGCCAGGTCCTTGTCGGGCGAGCAGATCACCACCTCGCGGACCCGCCGGTCGGCCGCGGCCACCTTGACCGCCGAGGCGAGCGCGTCGTCGGCCTCGTGCTCGAACCCGCGCCACACCGCGACGCCCAGGGCCTCGAGCGACTCTTCGAGGAGTGGGAACTGGGCGAAGAGGACCGGGTCGATCCCCTCCCCGGTCTTGTAGCCGTCGTAGAGGTCGTTGCGGAACGACTCGACCACGTGGTCCGTCGCCACGCCCACGTGCGTGGCTCCGCCTGCGATCAGGTCGAGCACCGACGCCACCACGCCCCGTACCGCACCCACGTCGACCCCGTCGGGACCGAGCTGCTCAGGTCGTCCGTAATAGTGACGGAAGAGTTCGTAGGTGCCGTCGATCAGGTGGACCTGCATGCGCTCAGCCTGCCACGGCACCATCCCACCGACCGGCTCGGGGTGACCGGTCGACGAACCGCCGGGGTCGGCCTTCGGGCGCCCAGCGGTGACCGGCCCGACACCGGGTGGTCAAGGGTCCGGCCATCGCCGTCCGGCGAGTGCTGGCCGGCACCTGCCTTCTGGCGAGAACCCCGGACGGACCCGTGTCGTCGGCCGCCCAAGGAGTCGCATGCGCCCCCCGACCTCCACGCCGGCAGGTCTCGGCCGAGCCGCGCTCACGTACCTGGCGGCCACCGGCGTCTCGGTGGTCGGGACCGCGTTCGGTCTGCTCGGCGCTACGGGCGCGGCCACCGCCGCCGGAGGGTCGTCCCACGGCGCGCTCGCCAGCGGGATCTTCCTGGCGTCCACGACGCTCATCGCGGCGGTCGCAGTCCCCAGTGCGCCGCGACTGTGCCGCCACCTGAGCCTCGGCCGCGCGTACGCGTGCGCGCAGGCGGTCAATGCCCTCGCTTACCTGATCGCCGGCGTGGCCCTGTTGATGGGCGCCCCGACGATCCTCACGCTGCTCGCTGCGGCGCCGTTGATCGGGGTGACGAGCGGCGCGAACTCGGTGTTGCGCCCACTGCTGTCGAAGGCCTTCATGGGGTCGGACAGCACGGCTCGCGCGTGCGCCACGATGGCGGTCGTGAACGGTGTCGCGTGGGGGGTCGGTGGCCTCGCCGGTGGGATGCTCTTGAGTCACGTGGCCTTCGGCTGGGGGCTCGTCGTGAACGCCGGGTTGACCACCGGCCTGATGATCACCGTGTTGTGCGTCGCGCCGGCGTCGGAACCGAGCACCCCGCGGACGACCGGTCGGGCGTGGCCCGGAGTGTGGGCGGCGCTCGCCGGCCACCCCCGCCTGCGCTGGACCGCGGTGCTCGGCGCGTCGAGTGTGTTGTTCCTCGCTCCTGCGGCGTCGTTGGTCGTCCCGATCGCGCAGGATCTGCGTCAACGGCCGGAGGTGACCGGCGCCGGTCTGCTCCTGGCGGCCTTCGCCGTGGGCGAGCTCGTCACCCCATGGACCGTGCGAATGCTGAAGCGGCACCGGGAAGACCTGCCGGCCGGAGCCCTCGCCGGCACGATCGCCGGGTCGTCGCTCCTCGTCCTCGGCGTGCTGGCGCTGGTGCTGACCCGACGCGTCGAACTGGCGGCGTGGCTGATCGTCGGCCTCGCGTTCGGTGCGTTCCGGTTCGCCGCGAGATCGCTCTTCATCGGCTCGGCGGCCGAATCCGGACCCCCCGACGATGCGGCGGCGAACCTCGCGGCCGCCACGACGGTCGCGTTGTTCGCCGCGCCGTTGGGCCTGCTGGTCTCCAGCCTCGTCATCGATGCGGTCTCGGCCGGTGCGGCGGTCCTCCTGGGTGGCGCCGGGGCGGTCGCGGTCGGGATGGTGATCCTCCGGGTCTCGCGGGCGATCCCCGGAGCGGCGGCCGGCGTCGGTTCGTAGACCCTGACGGAGGGCTCACCGCGCACGCCTGGGCTCGGGATCGTTGATGGTGGGCGGCTTCAGCGGGCGGTCGCCCGATCGAGGTCGCCGACGAGGCTGGGCTCGGGGTCCCGTTCGGTCAGCCCCAGCAGGTACCAGATCACCGCCACCCACAGCGCGGTCGCCCCGGCGATGTGGAAGCCGACGAGCAGCACCGGGGTGTCGTTGAAGTACTGGACATATCCGATCACGGTCTGCAGGCAGGCGATCACGAACACGGCGCCGAGCCGCGACAGGACCGGCTCGGGAGCGCGGGTACGCCGCAGCAGCCAGAACGAGGCCAGGGCCATCAACAAGAACAGGGTGACGGCGATGCCGTGCACCCGGGCGACGCTCGAGACGGAGAACCCGAAGCGCTTGGCCTTGCGATCACCACCGTGAGGACCCGACGAGGTCACGATCGTCCCGGCGAAGACCACCACTCCGGCCCAGACGGTGAGCAGCCAGCCCGCCCGGCGCACCGACGGCGTCACGATCGAGCGCGGGTTGACTCCGGCGTCGCCCGCCCGCCGGTAGAGGAACACGGCGTCGGTGACCAGGGCCAGCGAGAGCAAGAAGTGGGCCATGACGAACTGCGGCTTCAACTCGAACAGGACGGTCAGCCCCCCCAGGACGGCCTGGGCGATCACACCCACGACGAGGCCGAGCGAGGCCCAGGTCAGGTCGCGGCGCCGGGGTGCCCTCAGCAGCGCACCGAGGACGCACACGATCACCGCGATCGACACTGCGCCGGTGAAGGTGCGGTTCACGAACTCCACCATGGCGTGGCTGTCGGACACGCCGTGGGGCACCAGCGAGTCGGGTCGGCAGCTCGGCCAGTCCGGGCAGCCGAGGCCGGACCCGGTGAGGCGCACGGCTCCCCCGGTCACGATGATCACGGCGAGCAGCACCCCGGCCAGGAAGGCGATCCTCCGGAACGCGGCCGGGCTGAGGCGCAGGCGACCCACGCCGCCGAGCGTAGGCGTCGTCGATGCGGATACCGTCACCGGCGTGACCGACGCGGTGCCCCTCCACTACGACGAGTTCGGCCTCTTCCACGAGAACGCCGAAGAGTTCGGACTCCCCTACGACCACCCGCCTGTGGTGCGCCGGGAACGGGTCGTCGTCGACCCGGCCACCGGTCGCGCCCTCAGCGCCCTGGTCTGGGGTGAGGGTGAGCCCGAGATCGTCCTGGTCCACGGCGGCGCGCAGAACGCCCACACCTGGGACACGGTCGCGCTGGCGCTCGACTGCCCCCTCGTCGCCGTCGACCTCCCGGGCCACGGCCACTCCGACCATCGCGACGACGGTCCCTTTGGACCACGCGAGAACGCCACCGACGTCGAGGTGGTCGTGCGCGCGCTCGCCTCCCACGCGGAGCTCGTCGTCGGAATGTCGTTGGGAGGGCTCACGAGCATCGCCCTGGCCGCTGCCGCCCCCGACGTGGTGCGCCGGCTGTTGCTGGTCGACGTCACGCCTGGCGTCGACCAGGAGCGCGCTGCCCCCATCGGTCAGTTCGTGTCGGGGCCGGAGTCGTTCGGCTCCTTCGACGAGATCCTCGAACGCACGATCGCGTTCAACCCCACCCGGTCCGTCCAGTCGCTGCGACGCGGAGTGCTCCACAACGCGGTCGAGCGTCCTGACGGTCGTTGGGTGTGGCGTTACCAGCGACCCCGTCTGATGGAGGCGGCCGCCCGATCCGACGGCGCGACCAGCCCCGACGACCCGCCCATCCCCGACTTCACGACCCTCTGGGACGACCTGGAGACCGTGACCGCGCCGGTCATGCTCGCCCACGGCACGACGAGCGGTTCGGTCGTGCTCGCACCCCAGGTCGACGAGTTCCGGCGGCGTCAGCCCGCCGGTCGCGTCGAAGCGGTCGAGGGTGCCGGGCACAGCCTGCAGGGCGACACGCCCCTCGAACTCGTGGAGCTCATCGGGTCGTTCCGCTCGTCGTGATCAGCCGGGCACGAGGTCGGTGCGCGCGGTCGCCGAGGCATCGAGTCCGTTCCAGGACGTGAGCATCGGAACCGTGTCGCCGCGCGCCCAGGCGCGCCGCTGATCGGCGAAGTGCGGGCTGTCGGAATCGCCGCTCGCACCGCACGGGACGATCCACCGGCCGCCGTCGCGGTCGCCGAGGTCGAAGACGTAGCGCGCCACCGAGGCCCCGGTGACGCCGAACGACAGCCCGGCCGCGTGCGACGAGGCGAACACGGTGTCCCACTCGCCGCCCAGGCCGACCGGTGGCGGATCGAGCCGACCGTCCCATTCGGGGTGGGCCCCCGAGAGCGGATGCCGCGGCGCACTGAGGTGGAGCGCGCCCCATCGCCACCGTGTGGGGTCGTCGCCCAGACGCTCCCGCAGCAGTGCGACGGCGCTGCCCAGGGCATCGGTGAGGACCTCGGACCACGTCGCGCCCGGCGGCAGGAACGTGGCGTCGTCGGCGGCGAGCAGGGCGGAGGCCACGATCCATACCCGGAGGGAGACCGGCACGAAGGCGCCCGCCGGCTCGTCGGCGAACGGTGTGCCGAGCGCGGCGAGCCCCGGCGCGCGCGCCAGGACCTGCACCACGGCGTCGCGCGTGGCCATCACCACCGCCGCGGCGGCCGAGTCGGCGTCGAGGTCGCCGTTCCAGGCGCGCACGAGGTCGCGGGCGCTCGTCGTGAGGACGGCGGACGGATCCTCCGACGGGTCGACCGACGCGATGGCGTCGCGCCAGAGCGCGGACCGCTCCGAGTGCACGTCGCGATGGATGGCCGTCTGGTCCGCGACGGTGAGCCCGCCACGTTCGTGGAGCAGGGCGAGGATGCGCCGGGCCCGGTCGGGCCGGGAGTAGCCGTCGCTGAGGTGGTCGGGCCAGTCGTCCCCCACGATCCGTTGGTTGGCGCTGACGACGAGGTCGGTCTCGCCGTCGGCGACGCGGGGCAGTCGGTCGTACGGGAGGATCCCCTGCCAGGCGAACGCCGGGTCCCAGCCCGGGACCGGCCCCCAGGCGGTCGCGGGGTGGCGCACCGGGATGCGCCCCACGGTCTGGTAGCCGATCGCGCCGTCGACGTCGGCCATGAGGAAGTTGTTGACCGGATCGACCCAGTCGCGCATGACCTCGCGCAGCTCGCCCACCGAGCGCGCCCGCACCATCGGGAGCACCACCGCCAGGCCGGTGCTCGCGTCGGCGAGCGCGGTGGAGCGCAGCGTGATCGCCGCACCGGTGGCCGGGTCTCCGAACACCACGGGTCCGTGGACGCCATCGGTGCAGGCGACCTCGACCGGGTCGGCGTCGCGGACCGCCACCGTCTCGGTACGGCTGGGCGCGCACCCGGGCTCGAAGCGTTCGACGTAGAGGTCCTGGTAGTCGCCGTACGCGTTGGTCACGGCCCACGCCACCCGCTCCGAGCGTCCGAAGTGCGCAAAGCCCGGAACGCCGACGAAGGCCAGGCCGATGGCGTCGAAGTCGGGGCAGACGAGGTGGTTCTGGACGTACACGCCCGGCGCTTCGACCTGACGGTGGGGATCGCCGGCCAGGATCGGGCGACCGCTCGCGGTGCGCGCACCCCCGATGACCCAGGCGTTGCTGCCGGCGTCGGCCGACGCCGGGTCGGTGCCACCCGCGGTCACCGCGGGGTCGGCGAAGAGTTCCGGATCGGCCCGAGCGAGTTCGTCGAGGGCCTCGAGCACCGGTCCGGCGTGCGCGGGGTCGAGGCCGAAGGGCGGCCCGACCGCCCCGGGCGGCACGACGAGAGGCACCGGACGGTCGTCGTGCTCCAGGCGCAGCGCAGCGTCGACCCCCAGGGCGCGCACGACCCGCGCCCGCCAGAGCTTCTTCTGCCAGTTCGCGAACACCACGTGACGCACCAGGAACACGGCGTTGGAGTGCCAGGGCTCCCAGGGCTCGGGCACCACCTCGGCGAGGGCGAGGTCGGTCGGGAGCGGACGGCCCAGCCCCAACCAGCCGTTGATCCCGGCGGCAAAGGCGTCGAGGACCGCACGGGCCTGCGGGTCGAGCCCGACGTACTCCCGCCGAGCGGCGTCGCGCAGCCCGCACCGGTGGGCGAAGGCGTCGGCGGCCACGGCGCCGGGACCGGCCACCTCGGCCCAACGGCCCAGGGCCCGACGTCGGTCGTACTCGAGTTGGCCCAGTCGGTCGGCGGCCTGGACGAAGCCCTGCCCGAAGAAAGCGTCGTGGGTGGTGGTGGCTCGGACATGGGGGATCCCCCACTCGTCACGGAGGACCGTCACGGGGCCGTCGAGCCCAGGAACGACGAACTGCTCCCGCCGGTCGGCCACCGGCCGAGGCTACCGACCCCGATCCGCCGCGGCGCGGCCCGTTCCGTGCGACACTGGACCCATGACCTTCACCCGGATGGATGCCTCGACCGCCGACGAATGGGCCGTGATCGGACGCGAGACCGCGGCTGCCCAGCCGGCGGTGGCCGACCACGTCCTCGACCTGCTGCGCGGCCTCCGGGGAGTGGTGATGGGCTTCGCGGTGGACCAGTACACCCATTGTCTGCAGACCGCCACCCTCGCGGAACGTGCGGGTGGCGACGACGAGCTGGTCGTGGCCTCGTTGTTCCACGACGTCGGGAAGTACGTCAGCGTCCACAACCACCCGGCGATCGCCGCCGAGATGCTCCGACCGTTCGTGCGCGACGAGGTCGTGCAGGCGATCCTCCACCACCAGGACTTCCAGGGGCGCCACTACTACCACCACTTCGGCGGCGACCCCGAGGCTCGCGAGCAGTACCGCGGCGAGGCGTGGTTCGACCTCGCCGCCCGCTTCGCCGACGAGTGGGACCAGGTCGCGTTCGACCCCGGCTACGACACCTTGCCCCTGGATCACTTCGAGCCGAAGGTCCGAGCGGTCTTCGCGGCGACGAAGCCCGCGCGCTGAGCGGACGAGGCGGTCAGTCGACGCCGAGTCGACGGGCCGCCCGGACCAGACGCTCGCGCGCTTCCTGCTCGCCCTCACTGGACCCGTCGCGCAGGACCACGGCGCCGTCGACGACGGCGTGGCGCACCCGCACCGCCGAGGCCGCGTAGACCAGGTTGTGTTCGAGCGTCCCGGGTCCCAGGTGGGCCGGGTCGTCGTCCACCAGGAGGAAGTCGGCGGGTGCCCCCACCGCCACCTCGGGGGTGCCCCCGAGCGCAGGCGCTCGGGCGCCGGTGGCGATGGCCCAGGCCTCGGTCGCCGGCATCATCGCCGCGTCGGCGTGGGTGTGCTTCTGGAGCAGGCAGAGCACCTTGGCGTCGGCCAGGAGGTCGAGGGAATTGTTGCTCGCCGTGCCGTCGGTACCGAGCCCGATCGGGATGCCCGCCGCGGCCGCCGCGGCGGCCGGGAAGGCGGCACCGACCGCCAACTTCATGTTGGACACGGGGTTGGTCACCACGGTGGCGCCGCGCTCGGCGATGAGCGCGAGGTCGGCGGTGTCGCACCAGACCGCGTGGGCGAGCACCACGTCGGGCCCGAGGAGTCCGCAGCGGTCGAGCAGGCCGACGGGCGAGACGCCGTGGTCCGCCCGGCAGCGCGTCACCTCGTCGGCAGTCTCGCTGCAGTGGATCTGCACCGGGAGGCCGCGCTCACGCGCCACCTCGCCCAGCCACGCCAGGGTCGCCTCGGAGACCGTGTAGACAGCGTGAGGGCCGAGGGACGGGCGGACCCGGGGACCGAACTCGGCCAGACGGTCGAGTTCGTCGAGGACCCGGCTCCGGCTCGCCCGCCCGACCGCTGGATCGAGGCCGTCGAAGACCACGCTGCTCAGCACCCCGCGCGCGCCGCTGTCGAGCACGGCGCGCCCGACCGCCTCGCCGTGCCAGTACATGTCCCAGAACCCGAGGGTGCCCGTCCGGACCATCTCGGCGATCGCCACGCGAGTTCCCCAGTAGACGTCGTCCGGGGTGAGCCGGGCCTCGGCGGGCCAGATCCGGCGCTCGAGCCATTCCATCAAGGGCAGGTCGTCTCCCCAACCCCGGAAAAGCGTCATGGCGGCGTGCGTATGGCCGTTGACGAGCCCGGGGAGGACCAGACAACCGCGGGCGTCGAGCGCCTCGGCGCCTTCCGGGAGTGGCCCGCCGACCGGCCCGATGGAGGTGATGTGACCGTCGACGCACACGACGTCGACCGCCGTGCGCCCCGAGCCGGCGGGTAGGGCGGCGTCACGCACGACGAGCGACCTCATGCCGTGAGGTCCGCGACGACGGCGTCGAGGGTGGCGAGGAGCATCGAGTGGTTCCGGGCCTTGCCCGCTTCGAACGCCTCGAGCGTGAGCCGGTCGGTGCCGATCCCGTTGGCGAGGTTGTCCACGATGCAGACCGCCGCGTAGGCGAGGCCGGCCTCGGAGGCGGCGACGACCTCCGACGCGACGGTCATGCCCACCACGTCGGCGAACGTGGCGAGGAGGCGGATTTCGGCAGGGGTCTCGAAGCGCGGACCGTTGGTCTGCCAGTAGGTGCCACCGTCGACGGCCGGGACCGGTGCCCGAGCGGCCCAGGCGTCGCGCACCTCGGCCCGCCAGGCCGGGGTGAAACCGTGGATCCCGTGGCCCGCATGGTCGTCGTGTCGGCTCGTGGCTCCACCGTGGAGGGCGAGGTAGTCGTCGGGCACGACGACCATGCCGGGGGTCAGGTCGGTGCGGAGGCTCCCAACGCTCCCGAGGGCCAGGACGCGGTCGCACCCGAGGTCGGCCAGGGCGGCCAGATTGGCGTGGTGGTCGATCCGGTGCGGCGCCCGGTAGGGATCGCCGTGGCGCTGGAGGAAGACGACCGGGCCCGCGTCGAGGCAGGTCAGTGCGCCCTCGGGAGGCCCCACCGTCACGGCACGGGCGGTTCGGGCCAACGGTCCAAAGCCGCGCCCCAGCACGGAGTGCCCGGCCACCACGGCCAGCCGTCCGGGCCGGGACGGATGCGAACCGACGTGTTCCACGCCCCGACGGTACCCCCGGACCCGCAATCTGCGTTCCGCCCCCGTGGGCACCTACGCTCTCGGCCATGTCCGTGTGGCGACGCCCTGACGGCGACCTGGTCCGGGGCCTCGACTTCAGCCGTCGGGCCATGCCCTACATGATGAAGGGCCGCAACGAGTCGGTCTTCTACTTCGACGAGAACGTCCAGCTCCCAAAGGCCGACGCCTGGTTGCGGGCCTTCAACGTGGCCCACCCGGGGATGAGCGCCGACATCTTCCATCTCGCCCTCTGGGCCGTGCGCGACTGCATGGTCCGGTGGCCCACCATGAACCGCTTCGTCATGGGCGGTCGCCTCTACCAACGCCGCGAGATCACCTTCACGTACGCGGTCAAGCGCCGGCTGAAGGACACCGGCTCGGGCGGGGCCGACATGGCCACGGTCAAGCGCACCTTTCCGCCGGACGAGGCCTTCGAAGACCTGGTCGCGGCCATCGCGGACCAGACGCGTCAGGAGCGCTTCGGGGGGCCGACGCACACCGACCGTGAGCTGCGCGTGATCCTGAAGCTCCCCGGGGTGCTGCGTCGGGTCTTCGTGGCGGCGATGCGCGTGCTCGACGCCTACGGGGTCCTGCCCCGGAAGTGGATCGACGGTGACCCCATGTACACCTCGGCGTTCCTCGCCCACATGGCGAGCTTCGGGATGCCGGCCGGGTACCACCACCTCTACGAGTACGGCACCGCCGGCGTGTTCGTCGTGCTCGGCCGGCCCACCACCGACCCGGGTTCCCCCACCAGCGGCCCCGACCGGCGCCGGACCATGCGGGTCACCTTCTCCTTCGACGAGCGGACCGAGGACGGCATGATCGCCTGGCGCTCGATCCAGCACTTCAAGCGGATCCTGGAGGATCCCGGGGCCGTCGCCGGCCTCGAGGGTCTCACGGAGGCCCCCGAGGTCTCCACCACCGGGGTGAACCCCGGCCCGGACTCCGGGTCGGCCGCCGCGGATGCTCCGGAACCCCCCGGCGCTCGGATAGCCTCCAACGGGCACCAGGGGGGTGCTCTGGATGCGTCGGGCGGGGTTCGCCACGACGCCGCCGCCGGAGCGGCCGGAGGATCCGAATGACCATTTTCCGCGATCGGCTCGAGGCGTTCCCGCGTATCGAGCCCTACCGGCTCGCCCGGGCCACCGGCCTCTGGCCCTACTTCAAGTTGGTGGAATCGGCAGCGACGCCGCGCTTCTCCATCGAAGGCCGTGAGGTCATCAACTTCGGCTCCAACAACTATCTCTCGCTCTCGTACCACCCGGGGGTGATCGAGGCGGCCCAGCAGGCCACGGCCCGCTTCGGGACCGGGGTCACTGGCTCGCGGCTCCTCAACGGCACCCTGCCGCTGCACCGCGACCTCGAGGCCGAGTTGGCCGACTTCTACGGTGCCGAGGCCGCCCTCGTCTTCTCCACGGGCTACGTCGCCAACCTCTGTGGCGTCTCGGGGTTCCTCGGTCGCTCCGACTTCGCGGTGGTCGACAAGGAGGCCCACAACTCGCTGGTGACGGCGATCAAGCTCTCAGGGGCCAGTCTCAAGCGGTTCCGTCACAACGACCCCGATCACCTGGCCTCGATCCTGGCGGGCCTGCCCGAGAAGGAAGTCAAGGGCGTGATCGTCGACGGCATCTACTCGATGCGCGGTGACGCTGCTCCCATTCGCGAGATCGTCGACCTCGTCAAGGCGACGCCGAATGCATTCCTCTTCGACGACGAGGCCCACGGCCTCGGCGTGGTCGGGGCTCAGGGTCGGGGTGCGGCCGAGGTGGCCGGCGTGCTGCCCGAGGTCGACATCACGACCGTGACCTTCTCCAAGGCTCTCGGCTCGTGCGGAGGTGCCGTCATCGGGAGTTCCGACGCCATCGAATTGCTGATGGTGACCTCCGAGCCGTTCATCTTCACGGCGTCGAACGTCCCGGCGTCGGTGGCGGCGGCGCTGGCCGCGCTGAGGGTCCTCCGGGCGGAACCCGAGCGGGTCCGGATGCTCGGCGAGAACGTCGCCCACCTCGTGGCGGCGTTGGCCGAGCGTGGGGTTCGTACCAACCCGGTCGACAGTGCGATCGTCACCATCCCGTTGAAGCGCCACGACGACGTCTCGACCGTCCTGACCTTCCGCGACCTCTTCGAGTTCGGGGTCTTCGCGAACCCGGTGATCCCGCCGGCCAGCCACGGCAACGCGGGTCTTCTCCGGCTCAGCCTCATGGCCGACCACGACCACGAGCTCCTCGACGAGGCTGCCGACATCATCCACAAGGTCCTCGCCGGCGCCGACCAGCTCGTCGACGAACCCGCCTGAGCGGGGCGAGTCGGCGTCAGGCGCCGCGGCCCCGGATGGCCTCGAAGCGCTGCTCCCAGTCGCGGTGGCGGGCCTTGCCGTCCTGGACGAACGGTGAGTAGGCGATCGCCCGCAGGACGATCCGGTTCACGAGGCGAGCCACAGGGCGCATCGGGCGGATGAAGTCGACGAAGAGCACCACCCGGAGATCGTCGGTGCCGTTCCAGGCCTCGTGGGTCCAGACGTCGTCGAACACCAGGCTGCGACCGGGCTCCCAGTGGCGCGTCTCGCCCCGCACCGTGATGCCGGACGCGTCGAGCGGCTCGGGCACCCGGAGGGCGAGGTGGTAGCGCAGGACGCCCTTGTAGGGCCCGACGTGGGGTGGGATCTCTTTGCGGGGGGCCAGGATCGAGAACATGGCCGTGGTCATCCCGGGGATCTCGGCGAGGGCCGCCGCCGTGGCCGGACAACGCGCCAGGTGTTCGTCGACCCGGAAGCCGTACCCGGCGAAGAAGTACGTCTTCCACCGGTCGTCCTGGGTGAGGGAGTACTGGTCGGTGGAGATGTCCTGGAAGTTGGGGAGGTGCTCGAGGTCGCCCAGGACGTCGTCGAGTTCGCGCCCGATGGCGTCGGCGTGGGCCTCGACCTTCGCGATCCACGGGAACTCGGCGGGATCGAAGAACGCGAAGTCCCCCACCCGTGACGATCGCCCGTAGAGGCGGTCGAGCCAGCGGAGGAACTTCTCCCCGACCCGGTTGGCGAAGTCGACGGCTCGGACCCGCAGGCCCCGGCTCGCGGCAGGGTCGCTCACGTGACGGTCGTCTCCCCGATCGGTCGCGCCGGGCGATTCCCCCGCGCGAGTGCGAGCCTATGCCGGTCCGGGCACCGGGGCCGGGCCGGGCGGTGGGAGCCGGCGGGCGACCGCAAGGAGCTCGGCGTGCGCTTCGGTCAGTGCCACCACCAGAGCAGCAAGGCCCGAACCGACCCCGGGCGCACCGGTGATCCCGATCCGGAACCGGCCGGCGAAACTCAATCCCGTCACGTTCACGGTGATGCCGTCGAAGATCGGTGCGAACGGGTCGATGGCCACCACTCGTGCGCCGCCCAGAGCGAAGGTGGTGCCCGGGCCGCGCAGGCTGGTGGCCAGGAGGTTGGCGACCAGCCGGCCCGAGTCGGCGCGACCGCCTTCGCAGTAGCGCCCGAACCGGTGCCCGACGAGCCGCCAGGGAATGACGTCGAGGAGGCCGTCGAGACCGGCGCGGCCGAGATCGTCGTGGCGCTCCTTCACCGCTTCCATCTCGGCGGCGACGTCGCGCACGCGTTCCTCGACGTCGGCGAGGTGGACCGGGAGGCCGGCGAAATAGCCCGACAGCAGGTTCGTGGAGACCGCCGAGCCGTCGCGGACCGAGACGGGCACGAGGGCCACCACCGGTCCGTCGGGACAGTCGGGCCCGAGCCACGAGCGCAGGCCACCGGTCACGATCCCGAGGAAGACGTCGTTGAAGGTGGTCCCGAAGGCTCGGCGGATCTCCATGAGCTCGTCGAGCGGGAGGTCGAGGGTGCCGACCTCGCGCGCGTCCGAGATCGACCGGGAGATGGGAAGCCGGGGCGTCTTCCACGGGTCGATCGGGATGCGTCGACCGGTCCGGAGCCGCTGCCGCCGCCGCCGGGTAGCCCGACCGATCCTGCCGAGCGTCGCCAGGGCCGCAGGAATCCGGGAGATCACCGAGGTGGTCGGCGGAGCCGGGGCGTCGTCGGCGACCGTGTGGGCTCGGGTCCCGGTCAGGCCAGCGAGGCGGGCCAGACCTCCGAGGGCCCCGAGGCCGTCGTTCCTCGCGTGGTGGAACGTCGCGATCACCGCCACCGTCGACCCGTCCGGACCGTGGATCCCGGTGATCACGTCGCAGCGGAACAGCGGTCGCTCGCGATCGAGCGGTCGACCGGAACTCTCGGCAGCGATCCGGTGCACGAAATCCACACCCGCTCCCGGAGGTGCGACGACGCTGCGGACGTGCTGGTCGGGGTCGACCACCACCGGCTGCCAGACCAGCCCCCGACCCCGGGGGCCGGGCTGCGGGCGCCGGAACTCCTCCGGCGTGTGGCTGGCCATGCGCTCGACCAGGTCCCGGACCGTGTCTGCGGTGAAGGCAACGGTGCCGGAGTCGTCGATCCAGATCACGGTCACCACGCTCATCGGCGACGAGGCGTTCTCCAGATGGAGGAAGGCGGCGTCGAGGCCGCGTACGGAGGCGTGGCTCATGGCGTGATCGTAGGCAGTTCCCGTTCCGCTCAGTCGCCGGCGGCGACGTCGACGTTGTAGGCGTCGAGGACCAACTCGGCACCCCGGTGCCGATGGTGGTCGACGGCGACGAGGACGGCGCGCCCAGACGCCTCCACCTCGGGGCGCGGGGCCGCACCCACGCTGCCGACGAAGTCGTCGAGGGCCTGTGCGAGGGGCCCGTGCTCGGCCCGCAAGGAGCGGGCCTTGGCCGCCAGGTGGGGGGCGTCGCTGACGACGGCGTCGAAGAAGCCGTCGCCGGTCTCGGTCCCGTGGACGTGGTCGGCGAAGACCTTGCGCAGGTCGACCGCGGCCGAGCGAACCGACGAGGTCCACTCCTCGGCCTCCGGCGCGTCGAGCGCGTCGCGGAGCGCGGCGTTGGCGACCTCGAGGCGCTCGCGGCGGACGTGGACCGCGGCGAGGAGCTCGCGGTTGTGGGCCGGCAGGTCGGACAGGGCGTCGGACGTGGTCATGGGGTCCTCCTCGGAGGGTTCGGCATCCGTGGCCGCGGATGCGGCGGGCCCGGACCGGGCCCGCCCTTCGAGCAGGCGGGCCTCCTCCCGGATCAGGTCGGCCAGGTCGGCGACGGCGGGTCCGCGGTCGGGGCACCCCGTGATGCCGAACCCGACCCGGCCGGCGTAGCTGACCGCCGTGACGTTGAGGGCCACGCTCTCGAGGATCGGCCCGAACGGGTGGAATCCCACGAGCCGGGCTCCGGCCATCGACAGTTCGAGCGGCGGCCCGGCGATGCTGGTGACCGACAGGTTGGCGGCCGGCGGGACACGGTCGGCGACCCCGAGGTCGCACAGGATCCGGAAGACCGCCCCGACCACCGTCCAGGGAGCGACGGTGGCGAGGTCGCCGAGCGCACCGTCCCCCACGATCCGGTGGGTGGCCTTGGCGTCGCCCAGGGAGCGCGTCACGTGGCGGATCCGCTGGGCCGGGTCGGCGAGGTGGGTCGGGAGCGTGCCGAACAGACTCGAGATCGCGTTCCCCGATCCTCCCCCGCCGTCACGGACCGACATGGGCACGGCCATCACGAGGGGGCGGTCGGGGAGGTCGTCGACGTTCTGGAGCCAGCGGCGAACGGCGCCGGCGACGATGGCGATGGTCACGTCGGTGAACGTGACGTCGTGGGCCGCGCGCACACGGTCGACCCACGCCACCGGGACGTCGGCGACGGCGACGGCCCGGCGGGCGGTGATCGAGCCGGAGAAGCCGGTGCGCGGCGCCCGGGCCGGAGCCGGGCGGAGATCGGGATCCCGCAGCGCGCCCCCGAGGCGCCAGAGGCTCCGAGCCAGGCGGCTCGTGGCCCGGGCGATCTCGGCCGGCCGGTCGGCGATGGTGCGGGCCAGTCGGCCGGCGTCGTCGAGAGGCGCCGCCGGTGCCGGGACGGTGTCGTCCACCCGGGCGGGCGGTCGGTGCGCCTCGAGGTCGACGAGGGACCCGAGGACCCCGACGGCGGCGACGCCGTCGACCACCGCGTGGTGCACCTTGGCGATCAGGGCAGTGGTGGCGCCACCGGGGCCCGAGACGCCCTCGACGACGGTGAACTCCCAGAGCGGACGGGCCCGGTCCAGGGGTACGCCGGCGATCCGTCCGGCCAGGTCGGTGACGAACGCCACCCCGGACCCTGGCGGCGCGAGCACGGACTGGACGTGGTGCTCGAGGTCCACGTCGGCGGGGATCCAGTGCGGCACCGGGAGTCCGAACCAACGTTCGACCACCCGGACGCACAACGGGTCGATCCGCGAAACGCGGTCCGCGAGGAGATCACGCACGGTCTCGACGGTGCAGGCCGTGGCGGCGTCGCGGTCGTCGAGCCACAAGATGCCGACGACGTGCATGTGGTTGGTCGGGGACTCGAGGTGGAGAAAGGCGGCGTCGAGCCCCTCGACGGGCCTCGGATCCATGGTCGGATTCTAGGGCGGACGCGCCCTCCCCCGCCCGGGTCCAAGGTCCCGGGGATCCGCGGACCGTCGGGCGGAGGGTGCGAGAGTGGCGGAGGTGTCCACCGGCCTCGACTTCCTCCCCGACCTCGAACCGCTCCCGTTCGACTGCCTCCGGTGCGGGGCCACCGAGCCGATGCGCTTCCGGGGTCTCTGCGTCACCTGCCGTGACGAGGTGCGGACCCGGGCGCAACGCGACCAGCGCGAGATCGAGGTCGCGGCGTACGAGCCGAAGATGAACGTCACCCCGAACGCAGTGGCGTTGAAGGACGACTGACTAGCGCATGTTCCCCGTGTGCCCCAGCGAGTAACGCCCGGGCTGGGGCCAGACGCAGAGCCCGTGGGGCTCGGTGCCGACCGGGATGATGGTGTACGTGCCCGACGTGGTGTCGATGGCGTAGACCACGTTGTCGTAGCGCCCCGACAGCCACAGCGTCTTGCCGTCGGCGCTCACGCCGCCCATGTCGGGGCTGCCACCACCGGGGACGGGCCAGGTGGCGATGATCTTGTTGGTCGCGAAGTCGAGGACGCCGACGCTGCCCGGCCCCTTGGGCGGGCCACCGACCTTCGCGGAGCCGCGGTTCGCGACGTACAGCGTGCGTCCGTCGCGGCTCGGGTAGAGCCCGTGCGTGCCGGTGCCCACCGGGATGAACCCGGTCTCGGTCATCGAATCGGGATCGATGATGTAGATCCCACCCCGGGTCATCTCCGCGACGTAGAACGTCCGCCCGTCGGGCGAAGCACGGAGATCCTGGGGCATGCCACCGCCGGAGAGGGTCAAGGTCGCCACGACCTGCTTCGAGGTGAGGTCGATCTTGACCAGGGAACCGGAGAACTCGCACGAGAAGATCACGAATCGGCCGTCCATCGTGAAGTCGGCGTGGTTGATCCCGCTGCAACTCGGCGTCGCCAGGCTCGACTGCATGGCCATGGAGTGCGGGTCCCGGAAGTCGAGGCGCTTGAAGGCCTCCGCGACCACGACCGCCGACGTGCCGTCGGGCGTGAAGTAGAGGTTGTACGGGTCATCGACCGCGATGCTCTTGCCCGGCTTGCCGGTGTGCGGGTCGATGGGTGTGATGGTGCCGTCGGGCCGGCCCTCGGCGTTGTTGTTGACCCAGAGGGTCTTCAAGTCCCACGACGGCGTGACGTGCTGGGGATCGCGTCCCGTGGCGAACGTGTCGACCACCTTCTTGGTCGCGGGATCGATGACCGAGACCGTGCCGTCGGCCCGGTTGGGGACGTAGATCCGCGTGAGGTCGTCCTTGACGACGTCGGAGAGCTTGCCCGCCGCTGTCTCGCTGTAGAGATCGCTCCGGTCGACCACCGGTGGCATCCCGGGCAGCACGGCCGCGGGCGACGCTGTCGTGGTGGGGGTGGCACCGTTCGCCGCGACCAGGGGGTTGCTCCCAGGTGACGACTGCGAGCCCCCGCGCAGCACCACGACCACGCCACCGACGGCGACCAGCACCAGCGCGAGTTGCAACCAACGGGACTTCGACACAGGACCTCTCGGGTGCTCCGGAATCCCGGCGCGGAAGCTCCGTGGACCGGTCGGGTACAGGGTGCCAGGATCCGGGCCCTGGGGGGTGTCACGACCGGGCTAGGTTCGACCCATGCCGGCCCATCGGGACGAGTGGCCCGACTTCGACGCCTACCTCGAGGACGCCTACGCCCGGGGCTGGACCGACGGTCTCCCGGTGGTTCCCGCCACCCCCGAGAAGGTCGCGAGCTTCCTGGCCGCCGCCGGACTCGCCCCCGAGGCCGTCCTGGGGTCCGTGCCCACCCGGGAGGTGACGGTGACCGCCGAGGATGCCGCCGTCAACGCCGTCATGGCCGGGTGTCTCCCGGAGTACTTCCCGGTCGTCGTCGCCGCGGTGCGGGCCCACCTCGACGAGAAGGGCAACTGCCACTCCACCACGGGCACGCTCTCGGGGGCGGCTCACGCCGTGATCGTCAACGGTCCCGTGCGCGAGCAGATCGGCGTCGCCAGCGGCGCCGGGTGCCTCGGCCCGGGATTCCGGGCGAACGCCACCATCGGCCGGGCCCTGCGCCTGGTGATCCGCAACGTGTGCCGGGCCGTTCCCGGCGTCCTGGACCGGGCGACGTACTCCTGGCCGTTGCGTTACTCGTTCTGCTTCGGTGAGCACGAGGAGGCGTCCGACTGGACCCCGCTGCACGTCCAGCGTGGGTTCGCCCCCGACGCCAGTGCCGTGACCGTCCATTCCGTGATGCGGATGGTGTCGTCGTGGGACTCCGACGCCCGCAACCCCGAAGCGGTCGCCGCCACCCTGGTCGCCGACACCCGCCACCACGGAATCCGGGGCGACGACTTCCTGGGCGACGGGGTCAACGTCGTCTACGTGATGGGCCGGGAGCACCAGCGGTTCTTCCTGGAGGCGGGCTGGAGCAAGGAGGACCTCCAGGCCTACCTGTTCCCACGCCTCTCCGCCGAGGCGATCGGGCCACGCGACCGCCACGTCAACGTCAGCCGGCCCGAGAACATCCTCGTGGTGCAGGCCGGGGGTGCCGGGATGTCGGAGACCTGGATCCTGTTCCCGCACCTCGCCCACGCGATCACGCGGCTGGTCGAGCCGGCGGTCTAGGT
>JBAXBB010000035.1:0-25160 GCA_037142235.1 Actinomycetes bacterium | reverse complement strand
GCTCGTGGACGAGCGTGGAGACGACCCGGGTGCCCGACATGCCGATCGGGTGGCCGAGCGCGATGGCGCCGCCGTTGACGTTGACGATGTCGTCGGTGATGCCGAGGTCGCGCATGGAGGCGAGTCCGACCGCGGCGAAGGCCTCGTTGAGCTCGAAGAGGTCGAGGTCGGAGATCTTGCCGTCGATCGGCTCGAGGGCCCGCTTGATGGCCCGCGACGGCTGCGTGAGCAGCGAGGTGTCGGGTCCGGCGACCATGCCGAAGCTCACCAGCTCGGCGATGGGCGTGAGACCGAGCTCGGCGGCCTTCTCCCGACTGGTGACGACGACCGCCGCGGCTCCGTCGGAGATCTGCGACGCGTTGCCGGCGGTGATGGTGCCGTCGGACTCGAACGCCGGACGAAGGCCCGCGAGGCTGTCGGCGGAGGTGCTGCCGCGCACCCCCTCGTCGGTGTCGATCACGACGGGGTCTCCCTTGCGCTGTGCGATCGACACCGGGACGATCTCCGCGGCGAACGCCCCGGCCTGCTGGGCGGCGGCGGCCCGGGCGTGGCTGTTGGCCGCGAGCTGGTCCTGGGCCTCGCGGGTGATGCCACCGAACGAACCGCAATAGCGCTCGGTGCCCGATCCCATGTGCACGGCGTCGAAGGCGCACCAGAGCCCGTCCTGGATCAGGGCGTCGAGGACCTCACCGTTGCCCATCCGGTAGCCGGCGCGTGCTTTGGGGAGGAGGTACGGGGCGTTGGTCATGGACTCCATGCCACCCGCCACCACGACCTCGGCGTCGCCCGACTGCACCATCTGGTCGGCGAGGTAGAGCGCGTTGATCCCGGAGAGGCAGACCTTGTTGATCGTGATCGCCGGCACCGTCATCGGCACGCCGGCCTTCGCGGCGGCCTGGCGCGCAGTGATCTGGCCGGTGCCGGCCTGGAGCACCTGGCCCATGATCACGTAGTCGACCTGCTCTGCGCCCACGCCACCGTTGGCGAGGGCGCCCTGGATGGCGATCCCGCCGAGTTCCACGGCGCTGAGACCGGCCAGCGCCCCGGACAACTTGCCGATCGGCGTGCGGGCGGTCGAGACGATCACGGAACCGGGCATCGGTCCTCCAGGTAGAGCCGCCGGGTCGGGCGGTGCATGCGAAAACGGGAAGCGGACAATACCCGCGCCGTCCACCACCGTTTCTGACGGGAGAGCCCGCAAAGCCTGACGGGTAAGTTGCGGCCCATGACGACGGCCACCGAACTCGTTGCCATCCGCCAGGCGATCCTCGACGGGGCGCCCGGCGCCGACCTCGGGGCGCTCCCGCTCCCCGTCTCCTACCGGGGCGCGGTCGTGCGGGCCGATGAGCAGGAGAGGTGGGTGGGGGTCGCCTCCGAGGACAAGGATCCGCGTCAGAGCCTCCATCTCGACGACGTGCCCCTGCCGGAGTTGGCACCCGACGAGGCCTACGTGGCGGTGATGGCCTCGTCCATCAACTTCAACACCGTCTGGACGTCGATCTTCGAGCCGGTCTCGACGTTCGGCTTCTTGAAGCGCCTCGGCAAGGAGAGCGTGTGGGGCGCGCGTCACGACCAGCCGTTCCACGTGGTGGGCAGCGATGCTGCCGGGGTCGTCCTGCGGGTCGGCTCCGCGGTGCGCACCTGGAAGCCGGGCGACGCCGTCACGGTCCACTGCAACCACGTCGACGATCAGGACCCCACCGCCCACGACGACTCCATGCTGGCGGCCAACCAGCGGATCTGGGGCTACGAGACCAATTACGGCGGGCTGGGAGAGGTCACGGTCGTCAAGGCCAACCAGCTCATGCCGAAGCCGGCGCACCTCACCTGGGAGGAGGCGGCGGTCAACGCCCTGTGCAACTCCACGAGCTACCGGATGCTGGTCAGTCCCAACGGGGCGCAGATGGGTCAGGGCCAGACCGTGCTGATCTGGGGCGCGAGCGGTGGCATCGGGGCCTACGCCTGCCAGTACGTGCTCAACGGCGGGGGCACCCCGGTGGCGGTGGTGTCGTCGCCCGAGCGCGCCGCGCTCCTGCACGAGATGGGCGTCGAGCACGTCATCGACCGCAAGGCCGAGGGTTACCGCTTCTGGTCCGACGACTCCACCCAGGATCCGTCGGAGTGGCGGCGCTTCGGCAAGAAGATCCGCGAGCTCGTCGGCGTGGACCCGGAGATCGTCTTCGAGCACCCGGGTCGTTCCACGATGGGAGCCTCGGTGTTCGTGTGCGCGCGTGGCGGCCAGATCATGACCTGCGCGGCGACCAGCGGCTTCATGATCGAATACGACAACCGGTACCTCTGGATGAACCAGAAGGCGCTCAAAGGCTGCCACTTCGCGAACTACCGCGAAGCCTGGGAGGCCAACCGACTGGTCTGCGAGGGGAAGATCCACCCGACCCTGTCGGCGGTCTTCCCGTTCGAGCAGGCCGCCGAGGCCGCCTATCAGGTGCACCACAACCTCCACGAGGGCAAGCTCGGCGTGCTCGTGCTCGCGCCCGAGGAGGGACTCGGGGTGACCGACCCCGAGCTGCGTGAGCGCCTCTTGCCCCAGATCACCCTGTTCCGTCGGTACGGCTGATCCCGCGACCGCCCGCCTCTCGTCCGTCCGCACTCCCGAGTCCAGGAGCCGACCATGGCCGCAGCATCGATGTTGACCGAGATCGACCACGTGGCGATCGCCGTGCGCGATCTCGACGCCGCGGTGGCCTACTACGAAGCCACCTACGGGGTGGAGGTCGAGCACCGTGAGACGATCGAGCGCGACGGTGTGGAGGAAGCGCTGCTCAAGGTCGCCGACTCCTACGTGCAGCTCCTCACCCCCACTCGCGACGACTCTCCGGTGGCCAAGTGGATGGAGAAGCGCGGCGAGGGCATCCATCACGTCGGTTACCGCGTCGACGACTGCGCCGTGGCGCTCGAGCGGGTCAAGGCCCAGGGACACCAGGTGATCGACGACGCGCCGCGCGGCGGCAGCCGCGGCACGACGGTCGCCTTCGTCCACCCGAAGACCGCCTTCGGCACGCTGATCGAACTCGTCCAGGAGTAGTCCGATCGACGGGTTGGCCGAGCTCTTCGTCGCGCTCGCCGATTCGGATTTCCGCGAGTACAGCCCGGTCTACGACCGGCTCGCCCGGGCGATCGCCCGTGACGATTCGCTGATCGAGTTCGTCGCCCGCCACGCCCGGACCGACGCACGTCGCGGCCGGGTCCCGGTCCTGTTCCTCGCCGCCATCCACGACGTCGTGCTGGCCGATCCGGGATCACCGCTCGCCGCGATCTATCGCGGCGAGTCGGCGGCCGACCCCTGGCCGGAGTTCCGGGCCCTCGTCGACCGGGAGGCCGATGTGATCGCGGCACACCTCGCCACCCGTTCGGTCCAGACCAACGAGGTCGGTCGGTCGGCGGTCCTGGCGCCGGCGCTGTCCGGGGTGGCCCGGACCGGTGATCCGCCGGTGGCGCTGGTCGAGATCGGTCCGAGTGCCGGACTCAACCTGTTCCCCGACCGCTACGCCATCGAGTACGTCCGTGACGGTGCGGTGCTCGCTCGCGCCGGCGACGACGCGTCGCCCGTACGGCTGAGCACCGAGGTCGTGGGTCCCTGCAGCATTCCCGTGCCGGTCGAACTGCCGACGATCGCGGTCCGGACCGGCATCGACCCGGCTCCCGTCGACGTGACCGATCCGCGGCAGCGGCGCTGGCTGCAGGCCTGCGTTTGGCCCGGGGTCCCGGATCGCCCGGCACTCCTGGCCGCCGCCCTCGACCTGGTCGCGCAGGACCCTCCGGCCCTGGTCCGCGGTGACGCCGTCACCGACCTGGGGCCGGTGCTCGCCGGCCTGCCCGGCTCGGGTGAGGTGCTGCCGGTGGTCGTCGCCACCTGGGCGCTCGCCTACGTGTCATCGGCGGGCCGCGCCGAACTCCTCGCGGCGGTCGACGCGATCGGAGCCACCCGGGACCTGGCGTTGGTCACGTTCGAGGAGCCGCGGGCCACCCCGTGGGTCCCCGCGCTCGCGGACGGTTCGGCGAGCGCCGCCGGCGGGACCTCGACGGTCCTGGGCGTGCGGGAATGGCGGGCAGGCCGCTGCCGGACCCGCGCCCTGGCCCACGCGCAGCCCCACGGGCGGCGGATCGCCTGGGCCGACGACCGCGAATCCTGACCGGCGCCACCACTACGCTGCCCCCGTGGCGACCAACCCGACCCCGTCCGACCACCCGATCGAAGAGCGGCTCGAGCATCTCGCCGCGCTCCGCGAGCAGGCCCTCCACGCCGGAAGCCCGGCCGCGGTCGAGCGCCAGCACGCCCGGGGCAAGTTCACCGCCCGGGAGCGGATCGAGAAGTTGCTCGACCCGGGTTCCTTCGTGGAGCTCGACATGCTGGCCCGCCACCGGGCCCACGGCTTCAACATCGAGGAGAACCGTCCGCTCACCGACGGCATCGTCACCGGATGGGGCGCGATCGACGGCCGCAAGGTGTTCGTCTTCTCCCAGGACTTCACCGTCTTCGGCGGAGCCCTCGGCGAGGTCTTCGCCGAGAAGATCCACAAGGTCATGGACCTCGCCGAGTCGGTGGGCGCCCCGATGATCGGCATCAACGACGGAGCGGGTGCCCGGATCCAAGAGGGTGTGGTCTCCCTCGACGCCTACGGCGGCATCTTCTTCCGCAACGTCAAGGCCTCTGGGGTCATCCCCCAGATCAGCGTGATCATGGGTCCGTGCGCCGGCGGCGCGGTCTACTCACCGGCCCTCACCGACTTCATCTTCATGGTGAAGGGCACGTCACACATGTTCATCACCGGTCCCGACGTGGTCAAGACCGTCACCGGGGAGGACGTCACCCAGGAGGAGCTCGGCGGCGCCATGACGCACGCCTCGAAGTCGGGCGTGTGCACGTTCGTCGCCGAAGACGAGGACGCCTGCCTCGAGCAGGTCCGGTACCTGCTGTCGTTCCTGCCCCAGAACAACCTCGAGGACCCGCCCTACTTCCCGCCCTCCGACGACCCCGCCCGCACTCTCGACGACATCGTCTCGCTCATCCCCGACTCGCCGAACCAGCCCTACGACATGAAGAAGGTCATCGCGGCGGTCGTCGACGACGGCGACTTCTTCGAGGTGCAGCCCTTCTGGTCCATGAACATCGTGTGTGGATTCGCCCGGATCGACGGACACGTGGTGGGCGTGGTCGGGAACCAGCCGCAGGTGCTCGCCGGCACTCTCGACATCGACGCCTCCGAGAAGGCCGCGCGCTTCGTGCGCACCTGCGACGCCTTCAACGTCCCGCTGGTGACTTTCGTCGACGTGCCGGGCTTCCTTCCCGGGACCGATCAGGAGTACGGCGGCATCATCCGCCACGGGGCCAAGCTCCTCTACGCCTACTGCGAGGCCACGGTGCCGCGGGTGCAGATCATCACCCGGAAGGCCTACGGAGGCGCCTACGTCGTGATGAACTCCAAGTCGATCGGCGCCGACCTGGCGTTCGCATGGCCGTCGGCCGAGATCGCGGTGATGGGATCCCAGGGTGCGGTCAACGTGATCTTCCGCAAGGAGATCGACGGCGCCGCCGATCCCGAGGTCCGGCGTGCGGAGCTGATCGACGAATACACCGACCGTTTCGCCAACCCGTACATCGCCGCCGAGCGCGGGTACGTCGACGACGTCATCGATCCGCGTGAGACGCGTCAGGTGCTGGTGCGCTCGCTCTCGATGCTGCGCACGAAGCGCGAGCAGTTGCCGCAGCGCAAGCACGGCAACATGCCGCTGTAGTCGATGGCTGGTGAGCGCCCCGTGCTGCGGGTGGTGAGCCCCGACGCCACCGACGAGGAGATCGCGGCGATCCTGGCCGCGGTGTCGACGTCGATGGTCGCGGCCGGTCCGGAAGTCGTCGACGACACGCTCGACGAGTGGGTCCGCGGCTCGCGCCTGGGCTCCCGCCGGGCCGGGCTGCAGCGCGGACCCTGGCGACTCTCGGGCCGCATCGGGCGACGCGCCCGCGCCCGAGCACCTCGTGGCTGACGCGCTGGGTGGCCTGCGCGTCATCGACATGGCGACACTGATCGCCGGGCCGGGTGCTGCGCGCTATCTCGGTGACTTCGGGGCTGAGGTGATCAAGGTGGAGGCGCCCGGTGGCGACGGAACCCGCCGGCTCGGCTGGCGTGACCCGGCCGACGGCGAGACCCTGTTCTGGAAGCAGGTCGCCCGGAACAAGCGGACGGTCGTGCTCGACCTCAAGACGCCGGAGGGGCTCGGGGCCATGCGGGCCCTGATCGACCGGAGCGACGTGCTGATCGAGAACCTGCGTGTCGGCAAACTCGAGGCCATCGGGCTCGACCCAGCCGACCTGCTGGCGCGCAACCCCGGCCTGGTGGTCCTGCGGGTGTCGGGCTTCGGCCAGGACGGTCCGTACGCGACCCGTCCCGGCTTCGCCACCCTGGCCGAGGCCATGAGCGGGTTCGCCGGTCTGAGCGGCGAACCCGACGGACCGCCGCTGCTCCCACCGGTCGCCCTCACCGACGAGGTGACGGCGATGGTGGGAGCCTTTGCGGTGATGGTGGCGCTGCGCCACCGCGACCACACCGGAGAGGGGCAGGTCATCGACGTCAACCTGCTCGAGTCGATCATCAACGTGATGGGCCCGCTGCCGGCGGTCTGGGCCCAGCGGGGAGAGCTCCAGGAGCGGCTCGGATCGGGGATCCCCTATTCCGTGCCGCGTGGGACCTTCCGCTGCGCCGATGGGGTGTGGGTGGCGATCTCGACCACCGCCGACTCCGTGGCCCAGCGGGTCCTCGGAATCGTGGGAGCCGACGGCGACCCGCGCTTCGCCGACTTCCCGGGCCGGATCGAGCACCGGGTCGAACTCGACCGGATCGTGGGCGACTGGGTGGGCGCCCGGACCTCGGACGAGGTGCTGAGGGTCTTCACCGCCGCCGAAGCGGCGATCGCTCCGGTCTACTCCGTGGCCGACCTGCTCGCCGACGAGCACGTGCGGGCCCGTCGGGCCTTCACCGAGGTCGACGGCGTCACCATGCTCGGACCGGTGGCCCGCCTCTCGGCCACCCCCGGCCGGGTGCGCCACGCCGGTCGGGCGCTCGGTGCCGACACGGAAGCGGTCCTGGCGGAAATCCTGGCCGAGGAGCCTCGCGCCCGGTCCTGACGGAGTTCGGGCTCACCGCTGGCTCTTTCGCGCTCTCCGCTGCCGCCTCGCCACCTCTGCAACCAGTTTCTCCACAGGTTTCGGGCCGTTTCCCCAATATCGCACCTTGCCCTGTGGACAACTCGGCCCGCGGGTGGAACAACTCTGGCCCGGAGCCCGGTGGGGTCAGCGGGCTGCGACCACCGCCCGCCGGTGGGCGATGGCGAGGTCGGCGAGGTCGGCGATGATCCGGCTCAACTCGAAGTCCTTGGGCGTGTAGACGCGGGCCACGCCGGCGGCCTCGAGCACGGCCTGGTCGGCCGGCGGGATGATCCCGCCCACGACCACGGGGGCGTCCACGTCGGCGGCGCGCAGCAGCCTCAGCGTCTCGGGCACCAGCCGGAGGTGGGAGCCCGAGAGGATCGACAGGCCGATCACGTCGACGTCTTCGTCGCGGGCGGCGGCCGCGATCTGCTCGGGGGTGAGCCGGATGCCCTGGTACACCACCTCGAAGCCGGCGTCGCGAGCGGCCAGGGCGATCTGCTCGGCGCCGTTGGAGTGGCCGTCGAGGCCGGGCTTGCCCACGAGGAGCCGGGCCGGCCCGCCCAGGGTCGCTGCCGCCTCGCGGACGCGCACGGCCACGTCGGCCAGGTCGCCGGTCGCCGGGGCGGCGGCACCGCCGACCCCGGTGGGGCCCCGGTACTCGCCGAACACGTCGCGCAGCACCCCGGCCCATTCGCCCACGGTGCCGCCGGCCCGGGCGAGCGCGATGCTGGGCGCCACGAGGTTGGCGTCGGTGGTGGCGGTGGCGCGCAACTCCGCGAGCGCCCGCTCGACCGCCGTCGCGTCGCGGGCGCTCCTCCACGCGGTCAGCCGATCGAGTTGGTCGAGCTCGGCCTGGGCGTCGACCACCACGATCTGGTCGTCGCCCTCGGCCAACGGTGACGGTGCGCTCTCGGTCAGGCGGTTCACCCCCACCACGGGGATCCCGCCCGCCTCGATCCGCCGGACCCGCTCGCCGAGGCTGGCGACGAGCCGGCCCTTCATGACGTCGATCATGGCGAACGCCCCGCCGCCGTCGAGGACCCACGCCAGCTCGGCGTCGATCGCGGCGGCGAGTTCGTCGGTGCGGGCCTCCACCACGGTGGAGCCGTCGAAGAGGTCGGGGTACTCGAGCAGGTCGGTCTCGAACGCCAGGACCTGCTGGATCCGGAGCGACCACTGCTGATCGATCGGCCGGGGCAGACCGAGCGCCTCGTTCCAGGCGGGGAGCTGGACCGCGCGGGCGCGGGCGTCGCGGGAGAGTGTGACGCCGAGGGTCTCGAGCACGATCCGCTGCACGTTGTTCTCGGGCTGGGCCTCGGTGAGTCCGAGCGAGTTCACCTGCACGCCGTAGCGGAACCGACGCAGCTTCTCGTCGGTGACGCCGTAGCGTTCGAGGCAGATCCGGTCCCAGAGCCGACCGAACGCCCGGAGCTTGCACATCTCCTCGACGAAGCGCATGCCGGCGTTGACGAAGAACGAGATCCTCCCCACCACCTCGGGGAACTCCTCGGCGCTCACCTGACCCGACGCGCGCACGGCGTCGAGGAGGTCCACGGCGGTGGCCAGTGCGTAGGCGACCTCCTGCACCGGCGTGGCCCCGGCTTCCTGCAGGTGGTACGAGCACACGTTGATCGGGTTCCACCGGGGCACGTGACGGACCGTGTGGCAGATGAGGTCCACGGTCAGGCGCCGGGAGGCCGCGGGCCCGAAGATGTAGGTGCCGCGGCTGAGGTACTCCTTCACGACGTCGTTCTGCGTCGTGCCGTTGAGCTGCGACGCGTCGTCGCCGCGCTCCTCCGCGAGCGCGAGGTAGAGGGCGAGGAGCCACACGGCGGTGGCGTTGATCGTCATCGACGTGTTCATGTCGGTGAGGGGGATGTCCGCGAAGAGCGCCCGCATCTCGCCGAGGTGCGGCACCGGCACCCCCACCTTGCCGACCTCGCCGCGAGCCAACGGGTGGTCGGGGTCATATCCGGTCTGGGTCGGGAGGTCGAACGCGACCGAGAGCCCGGTCTGCCCGCGCGAGAGGTTGGTGCGGTACAGCTCGTTCGACGCCGCGGCCGAGGAGTGTCCGGAATAGGTCCGCATCACCCAGGGGCGGTCCGGTGTGGGGAGGGTCGAGCTCATGGCGGGCCTTCCCGGCGAAGCGTCAGGTGACGCGTTCGCCTGCTACTTGCGCTGGTAATCGTAGAACCCGGTACCCGACTTCCGGCCGAGCCGTTGGGCGCTCACCATCCGACGCAGGACCGGCGCGGGGGCGTAGTTGGGGTCCTTGAACTCGGCGTAGAGCGCTTCGAGGATCGAGAGGCTGGTGTCGAGGCCGACGAGGTCGAGCAGTTCGAGCGGGCCCATCGGGAAGTTGCAACCACCCTTCATGGCGGCATCGATGTCGTCGCGGGTGGCGACGCCGGCGTCGAAGAGCCGGGCTGCGTTGTTGAGGTACGGGAACAGCAGTGCGTTGACGATGAACCCGGCCTGGTCGCGCACGTCGACGACGGTCTTGCCGCACGCGACGGCGAAGTCGTGCGCGTCGGCGATCGTCTCGTCGGAGGTGGTCAGGGCCCGGACGACCTCGACCAGCGCCATCGCGGGCGCGGGGTTGAAGAAGTGCACGCCGCACACCCGATCCGGGCGACCGGTCTCCATCGCCAGGTCCACGACCGGCAGCATGGAGGTGTTGGTGGCGAGGATCGCCCCTTCCCGGCAGACGCGGTCGAGCTCGTTGAAGAGCTCCTTCTTGGCGTCGAGGTCCTCGACGATCGACTCGAGCACGAGGTCGCAGTCGGCGAGGGCCCCGAGGTCGGTGACGGCGCTCACGCGACCGAGGATCTCGTCGCGGGCGGATTCCTCGAGCTTGTTGCGCTCGACCTGCTTCGCCAGGGACTTCTCGAGCCCGGCGACCATGGAGTCGGCGCCCGACTGGCTGCGGCTCCGCAGCACGACCGTGTACCCCGCCTTGGCGGCGACCTCGGCCACCCCTGAGCCCATGATCCCCGATCCGACGATCCCGACCTGTGCGATGTCCATGCCGACTCCCTCCCGGCCGCCGACGTCCGGCGGGACCGTGAGGTTACCCATCGGTCACCTCGGGGCCACGGGTCGGGCCCCACCGTTAGGCTCCGGCTCCATGTCCCTGGGTCACCGGATCTTCGCCGCGGTCTACGACCCGATGATGGCCCCCGCCGAGCGGGGCGACCTGGGGCGCCTGCGCGACGACCTCATCGGCCGGGCGGAGGGGTCCGTGCTCGAACTCGGGGCCGGGACCGGGCTCAACGTCCGGCGCTACGCCGGGGTCGACCGGGTCGTCCTGACCGAGCCGATGGAGCCGATGCGTCGGCGCCTGGCGGGTCGGCTGGGCGAGGCCCGGGTGCCGGTCGAGGTCGTCGACGCCCCGGCCGAGCGGCTCCCGTTCGACGACGCCACCTTCGACACCGTCGTCTCGACCCTCGTGATCTGCTCGGTCGCCGATCCCGTCGCCGCCCTGCGCGAGGTGCGCCGGGTGCTGCGGCCGGGTGGCCGGTTCTTGTTCCTGGAGCACGGTGGTGGCGCCGGGCGCCGGGCGGTCTGGCAGCATCGTCTGGACCACGTGTGGCCGGTGCTCAGCGCCGGCTGCCATCTCACCCGCAACGTGGCCGACCTGTTGGTCGGCGCCGACCTGCACCCCGAGGAGATCCAGGTGCTCGAACCCCCCTCGACCCCGTCGTTCCTGAGCCCGTTCCGGCTCGGTGTGGCGGTGGCGCCATGACCGCCACCCGTGCCGTCCGCAGCGCCGGCTTCCTCGCCCTGCTCGGCGGAGGGGAGTGGCAGCCCGGCTGCGAAGCGCTCGACCGCCACCTCGCCGGTGCGGCCGAGGCGAAGGAGGTCGTGGTGATCCCGGCGGCCGCGGCGTTCGAGCACCCCGAGCGCATCGCCGACCGTGCGACCGCCTACTTCGCTCCCCTCGGGGTCAAGGCCCGGACCGTCCCGGTCCTGCACCGTACCGAGGCCGAGGATCAGAAGATCGCCGAGGTGGTGCGCCGGGCCCGGTTCGTCTACATCGTCGACGGGTCGCCGTTGCACCTCCGTTCGGTCCTGAAGGACTCCCCGCTCTTCGAGGCCGTGCTCGCGGCCTACCGCGGGGGCGCGTCGCTGGCGGCGTCCGGCGCGGGGGCGACGCTCCTCGGTGACCCCATGGTCGACCCGCGCGGCGGCGCCTACACCGTCGGGCTGGGGGTCGTCCCCGACGTGGCGGTGTTCCCGTACCACGGCACGGCGGCCGACCACATGCGGGAGCGCTCGATCGACCTGCTCCCCTCCACCGCTCAGCTCGTGGGGGTGGACTCCTCGACCGCGATCGTGCGCAGTCCCGAGGGACATTGGCGGGTCGAAGGTGTGGGCGACGTCACCGTCTACACGGGCCGTGACGCCCGGGTGCACCGATCGGGCGACACCGTGGCCGAACTCGGCTGATCAGGACTCGACGATCGTCACCTTGGTCATGACGACCCGGGTGGTGAGGGATCCGTCTCCCGAGGCGGGGGCGAAACCCATGATCTTCTGGGCCACGTCGAGTCCCTTGGTGACCTTGCCGAGGTAGCCGTAGTCGCGGGGGAGCGTCGTCACCTGTGATCCGGTCCCGATGAAGAACTGGGATCCGGCCGTCCCGGCGGGCTCGGCTCCGGTCTTGGCCCACGCGACCGACCCGACCTCGTAGTTGCCCGCGGGGACCTCGGCCTTGACCGTGTAACCCGGGCCGCCACCGGCGGTGGTGTCGTTGGAGCTGCCGGTCTGGATCACGAAGTTCTTCACGGCCCGGTTGAAGGCCAGCCCGTCGTACCACCCGGCCTTGGCGAGGTAGACGAAGTTGTTGACCGAGACCGGCGCCGCCTTGGCGTCGAGCGCGATCTCGACGGGGCCCTCGGTCGTCTCGATGACCGCGGTGTAGGTCTTGGAGGTGTCGATGGCGATGCCGGTGGGGGCCAGCAGTTGCGACTTGGTGGGCGAGGCCGCGGTGGTGCCGCTGGTGGCGGCGGCGGTGGTGGGTGACGGCGCCGCCTTCGTGGTCGTGGTGGCCTTGGGCTTCTCGGGCGTCGACGATCCTGACGACGTGAGTTTGATCACCACGAAGATCACGACGATCGGGATGAGGAAGAGGGCGAAGAGCCGGGCGGAGCGCCACGTACGGCGCCGCTTGGCGACGGCCGCTTCCTGCTCACGGGCGGTGATCCGGTTCTGTCGCTGACGTTCTCGCTTCTCGGCCTTGGACACGGCTGGGCAGTCTAGGGATTCGGCGGGAGACGTCCGAATCGCCGCTGGTACCTTGCCCCCGTGGCACTCGTCGTCCAGAAGTTCGGCGGAACCTCGGTCGCCGATCCGGAGCGCATCCGGGCCGTCGCCGAGCGGGTCGTGGCGACCCGGCGCGCCGGCGACCGGGTGGTGGTGGTGGTTTCCGCCATGGGCAAGACCACCGACGACCTCGTCCGGCTCGCCCACGAGGTGACCACGGTGCCGGCCGAGCGGGAGATGGACATGCTCCTCACGGCCGGGGAGCGGATCTCGATCGCTCTCGTGTGCATGGCGATCATGGAGGCCGGCGAGCCGGCGATGAGCTTCACCGGCGACCAGGCGGGGATCCTCACCGACACCACCCACACCAAGGCCAAGATCCTCGACGTCCGTGCCGACCGCCTCCGCGACGCCCTGGCCGCCGGGTGCGTGCCGGTGGTCGCGGGGTTCCAGGGCGTCACCTCGGGCGACGACATCACCACGCTGGGGCGCGGTGGTTCCGACACCACCGCTGTCGCGTTGGCGGCGGCCCTCGACGCCGACGTCTGCGAGATCTACACCGATGTCACCGGCGTCTTCTCGGCCGACCCGCGCGTCGTTCCCGATGCTCGGCGCCAGGAGCGGGTCTCCTACGACGAGATGCTGGAGATGGCCGCCACCGGCGGTCGGGTGCTCGCGTTGCGTTCGGTCGAGTTCGCGCGCAACTACGGGGTGCGGGTGCACGTGCGGTCGAGTTTCACCGGGGAGCCGGGCACATGGGTCGTGCCGGACGAGGAGCTGAACGTGGAAGGCATGGAGCAGGCGGTCATCTCGGGGGTCACGCACGACACCTCCGAGGCCAAGGTCACCATCTCGCGGGTCCCCGACCGGCCCGGCGTCGCGGCGCGCACGTTCCGCGCGCTGGCCGACGAGGCCGTCAACGTCGACATGATCGTCCAGAACGTGTCGAGCGAAGGTCACACCGACATCTCGTTCACCGTGCCGCACTCCGACCTCGCGCGCACCCTCAAGGTGATGGAGGATCAGCTCGACGAGCTGGGTGCCGCCGGCATCACCTCCGACGCCGAGGTCGGTCGGGTCTCGGTCGTGGGGGCGGGGATGCGCTCGCACCCGGGGGTCGCGGCGACCATGTTCGAAACCCTCGCGGCGGCGGGGATCAACATCGAGATGATCTCCACCTCCACCATCCGGGTCTCGTGCGTGGTCAAGGAGTCCGACGTCGAGCGCGCGGTCGTGGCGCTGCACGGCGCGTTCGGGCTCGGCGGGGGCTGAGCGACCGTGCGGATCGGTGTCGTCGGCGCGACCGGACTCGTCGGGACGGAGATGTTGCGGCTCCTGGAGGAACGGTCGTTCCCCGTGAGCGAACTGCGTGCCTTCGCGTCGCCGCGCTCGGAGGGTCGTCCCATCGCGTTCGCCGGGGGCGAGGTCACCTGCGAGGTGCTCCGCGACGGCGGCTTCGACGGGCTCGACCTCGTGGTCATCGACGTCGACGACCCGCTCGCCCTCGAGTGGGCACCGAAGGCGGTCTCCGCCGGGGCCACGGTCGTCGACAACTCGGCCGCGTTCCGCATGGAGCCCGACGTGCCGCTCGTGGTGGCCGAGGTGAATCCCGCCGACGTCCACGACGCCCCGCGGGGGATCATCGCCTGCCCGAACTGCACCACCATGGTCCTGCTCACGGCGTTGGCGCCGCTCCACCGGGCCGCCACGATCGAGCGGATGGTGGTGTCCACCTACCAGGCCGTCTCTGGTGCCGGTCAGCCGGGCCTGCACGAGCTCGCCGACCAGTGGGCGCAGTGGTCGGGTGCGTCGGAGACGCTGCGCCGGGCCGGCGCGATCCCGGGAACCCTCACTCCCGGTGTGGTCTGGGACCGACCCATCGCCGGGAACGTCATCCCGCTCGCCGGGTCGGTGAAGGAGGCCGGCTACACCTCCGAGGAGTGGAAGCTGGTCAAGGAGAGCCGCAAGATCCTCCACGCCCCCGAACTCCGCGTCACGGCCACCTGCGTGCGGGTGCCGGTCTTCGTGGGTCACTCCATGACCGCCAACGTGTTGTTCCGATCTCCGATGGATCGCGACCGGGCCGCGACGTTGCTGGCCGAGGCGCCGGGGGTGGTCCTCGTCGACGGCGGTGCCGGTTCCCCGACCGCCCTCGAGGGTGCGGGCATCGATCCGGTGCTGGTCGGGCGCCTGCGTGACGACCCGTCGCAACCGAACACCCTCGACCTGTGGGTCACCGGCGACAACCTCCGCAAGGGCGCGGCGCTCAACGCCGTCCAACTCGCCGAACTGCTGGTCTGATCCCGTGACCGTCACGCTCGTGGTCGACGGCTCGGTCCACGACGTGGCGGGTGTGGTGCACGACGGCGTCGTGCTCGTGGAGCCGGAGGCCCTGGCCGACGCCACTGGCTGGCACCTCCGGGCCGAAGGACTCTGCCGGGGCGAGGTGTGCGTGCCGCGCTACGCGCTCGCCGGACTCGAGCGCGATGCGTTCCTCGATCTCGCGGTGTTCGCACGTGCGCTCGGGCGCCCGCTCGCGGTCGAGCCGAGCGCCGCGATCGCGGTGCTGGCCGAGGCGCCCGACGACCAGGCGGCGGCGATCGCCGGTGGCGTCGCCCCACCGTTCACCCTGCCCGACCTCGACGGCAACCCCGTCGCCCTCGCCGACTTCGCGGGCCGCAAGAAGCTGCTGCTCGCCTGGTCGTCGTGGTGAGGTTGCCGTTGGGACCTGCCGGTCTGGCAGGAGCTGTACACCGAGCTCGCTCCGCGGGGGCTCGAGATCATCGCGGTCTCGCTCGACGAGTCGCTGGACGCGGCCCGGGCCTGCGCCCGTGACGAGGTGCCGGCACCGCTCACCTACCCCGTCCTGATCGACCGTGACCACTCCTGGGCCGAGGCCTACGGCGTGATCAACGTGCCGGCCACGGTCTGGGTCGATGAGCATGACCGAGTGGTCCGGCCGCCCTCGATCGCCCCGGGCGACGACCGGTTCATCGACTTCACCAAGATCTCGGCGGAGATCCATCACGACGCCCTGCGCCGTTGGGTGCACGACGACCTCCTCCCCATGGACGACGCCACCGTGCGGGAACGGCGGACGCCCGCCGATCCGGCGCTGCAGTTGGCCCGCGCCGAACGCCGGCTCGCCATGCACCTGCTGCGGAGGGGCCACGACGAGCAGTTCGAGACCCACCTCGAGCGCGCCCTCGAGCTCGCCCCCGACGACTGGACGATCCAACGGGGCTCCATGCCCGTGCGCGGCGAAGACCCGTTCGGGCAGGCGTTCTTCGACTTCTACCAGCGCTGGGAGGCGGCCGGGCGACCCGGCTACGAGTCCTGATGACACCAGCACCGGTACCTGGGCCGTGCCCGGGGACGAAGGATCGAATCAGGTATACGTTCGGCCGATGACAGTGCTCGGATCGACTGGCGAGGTCGCCGCGACGTCGGCGACGACCAACCGTCGGGCCGACATCCAGGGGCTCCGGGCACTCGCCGTCGGCATGGTCGTGGCGTACCACTCCGGGCTCCCGTTTCCCGGAGGTTTCGTCGGTGTCGACGTCTTCTTCGTGATCTCCGGATACGTGATCACGGCCATGATCGGACGGGAATTCGCGGAGCGCGGGCGGTTCGACTTCCGCCGCTTCTACCGTCGCCGGTTCCAGCGACTCACGCCGGCACTCGCCGTGATGGTCGGGTTCGTCGTCCTCGCCTCGGTCGTGCTGCTCTCGCCACTGGGGCCCCAGCAGACAGCCCAGAAGACCGGCCTCGGATCGCTCGTGTTGGTGGCGAACGTGGTCATCGCGAAGACCACCGGGGGCTACTTCGACGCACCAGCTGCCGCCAACCCGCTGCTCAATACGTGGTCGTTGTCGGTGGAGGAGCAGTTCTACCTCGTCTTTCCGATCGTCCTGTTGGCCGGATGGCTCCTCGCCTCGCGGTTCCCCCGCCTGGGTCCAGCGCGCTGGATGACGGTGGGGGCTGTCGGCACGCTCTCGCTCGTCCTCGCACTGGTCGGGGCCGGGCATGTGCTCTCCACCACCCCGTGGCTCCTCGGCTATTACAGCCCGCTCACCCGGGCCTGGGAGTTCGCGGCCGGGGCGATCCTGGCTCTGCTCATCTCGACGAGGCGTCGACCATCGGGTCCGATGGCGACCGTGCTCGGGCTCGCTGGCCTGATGGCGCTCGCGGTGACGATCTGGTCGATCGACGGCACCACGCCGTTTCCGGGGTTGTGGACCCTGGTGCCGGTCGCGGCGACGGTGGCGCTGCTCGCAGCGGGTCTCACGCCCAGCAACATCGTCAGCCGTGTGCTGGCCCTCCGACCGTTCACGATCGTGGGGGACGTCTCCTACTCGTGGTATCTCTGGCACTGGCCGTTCATCGTCTTCGCGATCGTCGTCTGGCCGGGAGATCCGACCGTGCCGGTGATCGCGGCGTTGGTCGCCGCGGTTCCGGCCATCGGTTCGTACCGGTGGGTGGAGCAGCCGATCCGCTCGCTCCGCCCGCCCCGTCCCGTGATGCGGAACGTCGCGTTGGTGGTGGTACCGGTGCTCGTGATCACGGCGGCTTCGCTCGTTCTGTCGGAGCGGGTGTTGCGCACCGAGTACGCCACGGGCCGGGCCGGTCACGCCTGGCCCGGTGCGGTCGGATGGAGCAACCTCTCCGAACTCGACCGCACCTTCCCGCCGTGCAACTCACCCGGTGTCTCCTTCGTGGTTGCTGATGCGACCTCGACGTCACGCTGTCATCTTCCGGACCCGGCGGCCGGAGTGGAAGTCGTCGTGGTGGGAGACAGCCACGGACAACACCTCCTGCCCGGGCTGCGCCAGGTCTTCCCCCACACCAACATCCTGTACCAGCCCATCGACACGGTCCTCAGCGCCCGACTTCCCGACTCCGCCGTGGCACTCCGGTTGGCTCTCCGGGAACCGAGTGTGCGCACGGTGATCGTGAACTCATACTGGTTCAATCACGTCTGGTCGGGCCCCGACCTGACCGCCGCGCTCCGGGAGCTGGTGAGCGCCGGAAAGTCGGTGTTCCTGACCGACGACGTCCCGGACTTCCCCTTCAATGCTGCACGGTGCAAGTACGACACGCCTCTGCTCGGTCGACGGTGCTCGGAGTCGGCCGTCGATTTCGCGGCCCGTCACCGTCAGTACCTGGGTCGACTCCGGACCGCGGCCGCGGTGCCCGGTGTGCGCGTCGTGCCCACGGCTCGGTACTTCTGCCACGGCACGCGATGCTCGATGAATCGAGGGCGCAAGAACCTCTTCCGCGACGACAACCACCTCAACTTCCGGGGCTCGCGGTATCTCGTCAGCCGGCTTGCACGCGACAACCCTGATGTCGTGGCTGCCGTGACCGGGTCCGATCGTTGAATCGGTCGCCGGTCCAACGGTGGGATCGGACCACCGGGTTCGACGCCGACCCCCCGTTGGCCTAGGTTCTCGCCACCCGAACCGGAGGAGTGCCCGTGTCCGAAGCCGATGCGCTGCCGGTGCTCGACCTGACGGCACCCGATTGGTGGGCCGAGCCGGCCGTGGTCACGGCGCCGATGCTGGCCGGCGGCGCGGTCGCGGCTTCGGTCCCGGCCTTCGGGACCGTGATGTTCCTCCGGCACGCGGACTGTCTCGACGGCCTCAACGCCCCCGACCTCCTGGCCATGGGCGCCCGGTTCTTCGAGCTGCAGGGGTGGACCGACGGCCCGTTCGTCGATTGGATCCGCCGCAACGTCGTGATGATGGATCCTCCGGGCCACACCCGGTTGCGCACCTTGGTGGGCCGGGCCTTCACGCCCCGGGCGGTCGCACGGATGCAGGAGGTCGCCCAGTCGGTGGCCGACGGTCTCTGCGACGAGGTCGACGCCGCTGGTGGGACGGTCGAGTTCGTGGGCGACTGGGCCCGCGTGTTCCCGCTCCGGGTGATCTGCACGATGATCGGCATCCCGAGTGTCGACACCGACCTGATGGGCGAGTGGGCACACGGGCTCTCGGTGGCGTCGGGCATGGCCGATCCCGACGCCCGGCGTCTGGGCGACGCGGCGATGACGTCGTTCAACGCCTACGTGGGCGAGATGATCGAGGAGCGTCGGCGGTCGCGCACCGATGACCTCCTCTCGGCGCTCATCGATGCCGAGGAGGCCGGTGACCGCCTGTCGGGCGAGGAGCTGGTCGCCCTCGTCGTGCAGTTGATCTTCGCCGGGCACGAGACGACCCAGAACCTGGTCGGGAACGGGCTCTACCGGCTGCTGGAGCACCCGGAGCAGTTGGCGCACCTCCGAGCCGATCCGGCGCTGGTCCCGGGTGCGGTCGAAGAGATGCTCCGCTACGACCCCCCGATCCTGTTCACCTCGCGGATCGCTCGCCGGGACCTCACCATCAGCGGCGTGGAGGTGGCGGCCGACCAGCTGATCATGGTGAACCTCGTGGCCGCGAACCACGATCCACTCCGTTTCGACGATCCGAGCCGGTTCGACGTCACCCGCACCGAGGTGCGGCACCTGTCGTTCGGGCACGGACTCCACTTCTGCCTCGGCGCCAACCTGGCGCGGCTCGAGGCGGGGGTGGCGTTCACGACGCTGCTGCGTCGCTACGGATCGATCGTCGAGACGACGACGTCCGACTGGACGACCTTCACACCGTTGCGCGGTCGCCAGCGCCTCGACCTGGCGTTGAACGCCTGACGTCGCGGTCCGGCGCGGGGCCGACCGCCCGGCCCGGTCTCAGGACCCGGGATCGGCGGGGACGAGCTCGGCGTAGTCGAAGAAGGCGCGCAGTTGGGCGAACCGGGTGCCGGTGTCGTCGAGGACGATGTGGTCGATGATCCGGGGCAGGACCATCGCCTGACCGCCGAGATCGGCCTCGGCCCGGAAGAACGCGATCACTTCGTTGCCGAGGACCAGCGGTGGCGCCGTGAGCATGAGGGTGATGCCCTCCGGGCTGGCGTCGAAGAAGGCGCCGATCGCCGCGCGGCCCACATTGGCCGGGGTGCCGACCGGATCCTCCTGCACGGCGTCGTCGGTGAAGCAGTCCAGCCAGTTCTCCCGATCCCGCTCGCTCATCGCCTTGCAGTAACGCTCGAGCAGCGTCTGGACCTCATCGATCGTCGCCATCAGGACCTCCGGGTCGGCGGCCGAACCCTAACCCGGCTCGGGGCCGGGTGTGGCTCACGAGGCCGTGGACGGACCGGGTGGGCCACCCGCCGTGTGCCGGGTGCCCGGGGGGTCGACGGCCCAGGGGGCCGCTTCGCCCCACCGGTCGGCGAAGACCAACTCGGAGATCGGGCGCCGGCGAACCGGCCCGTGACCGCCCTCGGGGCGTCCGATCGTGATCGACGCCGCGACGAACACCCCGTCGGGGATCCCGAGGAGTGCGCGCAACTCGGTCTCGACCGTGAAGTGCAGGCCGGTCAGCACGCCGCCGTAGCCCAAGGCCCGGGCGGCGAGGAGGAGGTTCTGGCAGGCGGGGTAGATCGACGCGCCCTCGAGCGGATTGGGGTCGCGGTAGCGGACCAGACACGCCAGCACGAGCACCGGGGCCCGCTCGAACTCGTCGACGTAGCGCTGCATCGTGCGGGCCAGGCGCGCCTTGGGCGCGTCGTCGCGGGTGCCCGAGCCGCGGCCGTAGCCGTCGTGTTCGCGTTTCGCGCTCCAGATCCCGCGCGCGCCTGCTCCGATCAACCGCTTGGCGGCTCGGGCGTCGGGTCCGTCGGTGAGCACGAGGAAGCGGAACGGCTGGCGGTTGGAGCCGCTCGGGGCCCGGGTCGCGGCGAAGAGCATCTCGCTCAGGGCCTCGGACGGGACCGGCTCGTCGGTGTAGCGCCGGATCGCCCGGGTGGTGGCGAGCCCCTCGAGGAGGCCCACCACGTCGGGTTGCCGGGTCACGCTCTCGGGGTCGGCCGGATCGCGGTCGGTCATCGCGCCAGCCGTCGGCGGGCCCGCGTGACGACCCACCGGGTCCGCTCGCGGTTGGTGGGTCGGGGCTTCTTCGGTGCGGCCGGTGCGGGCGTGGTCGTCCGGGGGGCGGGTACCGATGGCTCGCCGTAGGCCGCGTCGAGCCGACGCCACTCGACGTTCTCGTCGATCAGGGCCAGTTCGTGTGCCAGCCGAGCCCGCTCGTCGGGTGCGACCGGCTCGCACTCGACCGAGAGGTCGGCGAACGCGATCGACCGCTGACGTGCGCTGAGGGCGAGCAGTCGACCATCGGGGTGCAGTGCCAGGCCCTTGATCCCTCCCTCCCGGGAGTTCATACGTCCGTCGGCGAAGGACGCGTCGTCGAGGACCTGCTGGGAGCGCGACGGGTACACGACCCCGCGCCAGCCGTCGGGCGCGGCCACGAACAGGTGGAGCTCGGGCCGCCCGGCGTCGGAGGCGAGCAGGGCCCGACCCCCGGCGACGAACTGCAGGGCGTGCGGGTAGGCCGCGCCGCGCAGGACGGCGACCGGCTCGTCGCGTCCGTCGAGCACGGCCGAGAAGTCGTAGACCATCACGAGGTGGTGACGGTGGTTGCTGACCGCGAGCCACCGGCCGTCGGGGCTCACCGTGGCGCCGTCGGGGATGTCGAGGCGGTGGTCGACGGCGATCCCGTTGTCGACCCGGTCGATCGTGCCGTCGGCGAGGCGGTGCAGGGTGTGACGGGTGACCCGCCGACCGTGGGTGTTGCAGACGAGCAGCACGGTGGTGCCGTCGGGACCGGGCGCGGTCGTGACGCTGCTGGGACCGGCCAGACCGGTGAACCCGGTCCCCGTGACCGCGACGGGCTCTAGGGCGGCGACCGTCGTCAGGTCGGCGGGGATGTGGAAGAGCACGAGGTCGCCGTCGCGGTTCGCCACCGCGAGGGTGGACTCGTCGAGGAAGCACACGCCGTGGGGCGCCGCGAGCCGCGCGTCGACAACGTGGGCGACGGGTCCGACGGTGACCCGCGTGCGGACGTCGTCACGGTCGATCCGGACCTCGGCGACGGCGAGGGAGTCGTTGGCGTACCCGGAGAGCGCCAGGCGACGACCCGACGGCGAGAACCCGACGTCCTCCACCTGCTCGAGGCGGTCGAGGGCAGCTTGCGCTCCCGGGGCGATGTGGAGAGTGCAGTCGACGAGTCGCATCGAGGGGTCCGTCCCGGTGGGGGCCGGGACACCGGGGTCGAGCGCCGTGGTGACGCTCGGACCCGGTGCCGGATGGTCGGGCTGCCGGGACTTGAACCCGGGACCTCTTCGTCCCGAACGAAGCGCGCTACCAAACTGCGCCACAGCCCGTGAGGGATCCGTCACTCTAGCGGTGCTCCACCCGGGGCCCCGGGGCCCCGGGTCAGGCGCCGACGGCCTCGGGCGCGTCGGTCTCGGGGAGCGGGTCGGGTGCGTTCTCCACGCCGGGCCGGTTGGCCGCACCGTCGAGGAGGCCCTGGACGGTGCGACGCAGGGTGCCCGGGTCGACCGGCTTGACCAGCACGGCGTCGGCGTCGGCCCGTTGGGCGATGAACCGGTCGTGCTCACGGTCGAGCAGGAGCAGGACGGGCACGGCCGGGATGCGGCCGGCGTCGGCTTCGAGGTGGAGGTCGATGGCGACGGCGATCCCGCCCATGTTGGCGATCTGCAGGTCGAGGACCACGACATCGGGGGAGTGCGCCGCGACGGCGCCACGCACGTCCTGGCCCCGGGTGATCTCCACCACGGTGGTCCCCGGGGTCGTGACGGCGGTGCGGACCTGGTCGCGGACCCACTTCCCGTCCGCGGCGACGACGACGATGGCCATGGCTCCGACCCTAGTGCGCGGAGTCCATCAGGAACCGACCCACGGTGTGGAGCGTCTCCAGGTCGTGCACGTCGTGGGCGAGGAGCGGCACGAAGGCGGTCGTGGGGGCGCCGGTGCGCTCGGCGACCCGGGTCAGCGCCGCCCGTTCGCGAGTGGCGAGCGCCACCAGGTCGGCGAGGGTCTCGAAGCGGTCGGCGACCCGGCGGGCGGCCGCGTCGGCGTCGGGTCCGGGGTGGGCGGCGCCCGACGCACGGATGGCCGCGGCGCGGATCCGCAGGTCGTCGACCCGCTCGCCCGGAGCGAGGTGTGGGTGCACCCGGTTGGCGACCAGCGCGTCCACTCGGAGGCCGTGGGCGGCGATCTGGTCGGCGAAGTGCACGGCTTCGTCGATGGAGTCCCGGCGGGGCGAGGTGACGAGCACGAAGCCGGTCGCCGGGTCGGCGAGGAGTTCGCGGACGGAGTCGGCCCGCGCGCGGAAGCCTTCCTCCATTCCCTCGAAGGCCCGGAAGAACGAGATCACGTCGTCGATGACGCCCGCGCCGACCACCCGACCGACCTGGCGGACGAACACGTGCAGGGCGGTGGTCGCGACCCGCAGTCCGCGGCGGGCCGGCGCCATCATCACCCGGAAGACCCGGTTGTCGAGCAGCCGGATCAAGCGCTGGGGCGCGTCGAGGAAGTCGAGGGCGTGGCGGGTGGGGGGCGTGTCGACGACGATCAGGTCGTGCTCGCCCGACTCGTGGAGCTCGTGCAGCCGCTCCATGGCCATGTACTCCTGCGTGCCGGAGAGGGCGCCGGCCAAGCTGCGGTAGAAGCGGTTCGACAGGATGCGGTCGCGCTGCCCGTCGTCGGTGGCGTAGCGCGCGACGAGGCCGTCGAAGGTCTCGCCGGGGTCGAGCATCAGCGCCGTGAGCCGGCCGGTGGCCGGGGCCTCGTCGTGGGGGTCCCACCGCGAACGGGGGACCTCGGCGTCGTCGGGCGAGCCCAGGCCGAGCGTGTCGGCCAGGCGCCGCGCCGGGTCGATGGTGATGACCGCGACCCGGCGCCCCCGCCGCGCCCCCTCCAGGGCCAGGGCCGCGGCCGTGGTCGTCTTGCCCACCCCGCCCGTGCCGCAGCAGACGACCACGTGCGCATCGGCGGCCAGCGAGCCGAGGGCGTTCACGGCGCACCGCCGGGTGAGCGCAGCGCCGCCACTCGCTGGGCGAAGGCGTCGGCCAGGCCGTCGAGCGCCTGGGGGCCGATCTCCTCGCTGACGAAGGGCAAGTGGACCTGGGGGAGCGGCAGGCGTCGAGCCAGGCGGGCGACCTGCTCCTCCTGCACGGCCCGACGCGCGCCCACGAAGGTCGCGGTGGCCTCGAGCGCCGTCGCCTCGGTCGGGTCGAGGGCGATCCCGGCCCGGGCGGCGTCGGTGGCCGTGCCGATGGTTCCCGACCAGCGCTCGGGGAGGCACTGGTTCACCACCACCGGCGCGAGCGCGATGCCGACCCGGTCCTCGAGGGCGTAGGCGGTCTCGACCAGTTCGTTGACCGGGGTCTCCTCGGGGAGGGTGACGAGCATCACCTGGACCCGGGCCGGG
Source organism: Actinomycetes bacterium (assembly GCA_037142235.1). Lineage (GTDB taxonomy): Bacteria > Actinomycetota > Acidimicrobiia > IMCC26256 > PALSA-555 > CAIUKV01. Next base: position 1,403 of record JBAXBB010000035.1, on the reverse strand, counting down.
TCGGAGAGCATCTCCACCACCTCGTCGGCCTGGGTGCGGATCACGCCCACGCGCACGACGTCCTGGAGGTCGCGGGGTGAGCGCAGGAAGCTGATCGCGTGGCCGGCCGCCGGGGCGTCGACGACGATCAGGTCGGCGACGCCGGCCTGCTCGAGCTGCTTGACCTTGGCCAGCAGCAGGATGTCGCGCATGCCGGGCACCGCCGTGGCCACCACGTCGAGGGTGCCGGAGCGGACCATCCGGTGGGAGATCCGGTGCAGGCCCCGCTGGTCGAGGTACTCGAGGAGGGCGGTGTCGGCGTCGAGCGCCCGCACGGCCAGCCCGGGGCGGGCGTCGACGGGCTCGTACCCCAGTTCGGGGACCCCCAGGCAGGCGCCGAGGCCCGATTTGCCCTCGACCTCCACGACCAGCACGCTCAGTCCCGCGCGTGCTGCCATCGTGGCGAGCGCGGCGGCGACCGTAGTCTTGCCCACCCCGCCCTTGCCCGCCACGACCACGATCCGCGAGGAGACGCAGAACTGCGCCAGGTCCATGCCTCCGATGCTACGGGTGCCTCCCCGTCCCGCCACCGGCGGTCGGCCGGTCGCGCCCTCCGGGCCGCGCTCGCGCTCGGTCTGGCCGTGGCGGGCCTGGCCGGCCTGGTCGGAGCGTCGCCGGCCGGTGCGGCGGCGCGACGCGGGATCGTGGTCGTGCAGGTCCAGGGTCTGCTCGACCCCCCCAACGCCTCCCTGGTGGCGGGTGCGATTCGCGACGCCAACGCCGCGCGCCGCACGATGGTGGTGCTCCAGATCAATTCGGGTGGTGCGGTCGACACCGACGTGTCGGGTCTCGTGGCCGCCGTCCGGCGCTCGCGCATCCCGGTCGTGGCCTGGGCGGGGCCCTCGGGCGGCTCGGTGGTGGGAGCGGCGGCAGTGCTGTTCGAGGCGGCCGACCGGGCCTACGTGGCCCAGGGCGCGTCGATCGGCCCGGCGAGCCCGGAGCGGCTCGACCGTCCCGGAGAGCCTCCGACCGCGCAGGTGGCCGCCCGCCTCGGAGCGCTGGCTGGCGCCAACGGTCGCGAGGCCGACGGTGCCGCCCGCCTGGCCACTCGGTCGATGGACCCCGGGGAAGCGGCGCGGCTCGGTGCCGCCGACGGCGTGCGCCCGACTCTCGGCGAGGTGGTGGTCAGCGTCGACGGTGAGACCGTCCGGACCGCCGCCGGTGACGTCACCCTGCACACCGCGCGGGTGGTCGGCTCGGGCGACCAGCGTCGTCGGCAACCGAACCAGGACGTGATCTTCGTGGGGATGCGCCTCGGGGCGCAGCTCCAGCACGGACTCACGTCACCGTCGCTCGCCTACTTCTTGTTGATCGCCGGTCTGGCCCTGATCGTCTTCGAGTTCTTCGCGATCAGCATCGGGCTC